>JBKGZS010000019.1:0-24651 GCA_046543285.1 Candidatus Acetothermia bacterium
GTTCCTATTCCTTTCATGGCGGCAGCTAAGACCTCCTATTTGCAAATCTCCTTTTGGGGAACGGAAGCTGAAACCAGTACTCGGGCCTTGCAGGTTGCGCCGACGGCCTGGTAAACGGTTGGGCCGCTAAATTTTTCGATGGGGCAGGGAAAGCAGTTACCGCTTCAAAAATCGCATGATCTTGCAAGCCTTGTCCTGGCGACCCAGCTTTAAAGCAGCCCGATATTCATATTCCAGATCTAGAACGGGGACGGCTATGTCTTCCACCTGAACAAACTGCCGGTGGTCAGTGACGTCGATGGGGTCCTCCCAGCTCCCATCTTGCTCCTTTTTCTGCATGTCTCCCATGATTTCCACCTCCACGCCCCTGATCATCAGGGCTCCGAAGTAGGATTGGATTCTCTCTGAGGTAGAAAATTTCACTTCTCGGATAACCTTCTCCGAAAACCGCCTTTCAATCTCGAAGGCCCCGTACTTGTCGGTCTGAACATCGATGTCATTTACCTTCATGGAAATCCCCTGAAGGGCGAAACTGGTGCTTCCGGTAAGGGCCCAGTCCACACTGTCCGGAGGTACGCGGCGGTGCAGAATTCGTAACACTTCGAGATGACGGTCAGGGATGTCGATCATAGTTCTCCCGTTTGGAAGGGCTTTCCGCAGTACAGCTGCAGACCTTCCGTCTCACTTGAGCTGCTGTTTCAAAACCTCGAGCACGTAGTCCACGTCATCGGTACTTATGTCTAGGTGGGTCACAATTCTGATCAGGCTCGAGTCGCGGGCTCCCAGGCGAATTCCCTTCGATTCAAGAGAATCTGCCAGCTCGAGAGCGTCCTGATTAAGGGGATCGGTCCGGACAAAGAAGATGTTGGATTCCACCGGATTGGGGTTTATGGCAAAGCCCAATCTCTCCAACCCTTCGGCCAGACGGGCAGCGTTACGGTGATCCTCGTCCAGTCGTTCCACGTGATTTTCCAGGGCGTAGACCCCGGCCGCGGCCAGAATTCCTACCTGCCTCAGGCCACCTCCAAATCTCTTACGAGCCACACGAGCTTCTTCTATGAAGAATTTGTCACCAACTAGTACCGAACCCACGGGAGCCCCAAGACCTTTGGACAGGCAAAACATTACAGAATCAAAATCCCCGGTCAGTGCTTCGGGGGAAAGGTCCTGAGCAACTGCAGCATTGAAGACCCGGGCCCCGTCCAGGTGGATACTCAGCCCTTCTTCGGATGCCAGATCGATCAGAGGACGGATTTCGGAAGGGCAATAAACCCTCCCGCCTTGGTTGTTGTGGGTGTTCTCCACCGCAAGCAAAGTGGTATCGGAAAGGTATTCGACATCGGGCCTGATCTCTTCACGCACCCTCTCTGAATCCAGTAGCCCGCGATCACTGGAAAGTGGTCGGGGCATCGCCCCCGAGGCCGCAGAAATAATGCCCATTTCGTAATTATAGATGTGGCTTTTCTCCTCCAGAATAACCTCGTCTCCAGGATCGGTGTGTACGTTAATTGCAACCTGATTTCCCATGGTTCCCGAAGGAACATATAGCCCGGCCTCGTGACCAAGCATCTCCGCAGCCATTTTTTGCAAACGGTTTACGGTAGGGTCTTCGGAATAGACATCGTCGCCCACTTCCGCCCCGGCAATTGCTTTCCGCATCTCTTCAGTTGGTTTGGTAACAGTATCGCTCCTCAAATCGATCTCTCTCAAAGGGCTCACCTCCGGCCATATTTTAGAAACTGCTCAAGGATAACTCAGAGGCCCTCCAGCAAACAAGTCGCCGTCCGTCAGGAGAAATCCGTGGGGCCAGGTTCGTCGGGCCCTCGATCAACGATGGCCTATGATTTCTAGGCTTTCAGCTAAATGGCGGATTTGGACAATGTTGTCAAAAGCCGTTCCAGAGCTTACACTCAAGCTTAAGAACACTCAATCATCCACACACTACGAGGAGGGTAGTATGAAAGGTTTATTTGGTCGATATCTTGACGTAGATCTGAGCAAAGGCCAACTGAGCAATTACCCAATACCAGAAAACTGGCAGAGCAAGTACGTCGGAGGGCGAGGAATAGTGGGGAGAATTCTACTGGAAGAACTGGAACCCCAAGCGGACCCCCTGGAACCGGAAAACATGCTGATCTTTGGCACCGGACCCTTTCAGGGATTAGGAATACCCGGAGGCGGCAGACACATCCTGATGAGCAAATCCCCCAATACCAACTGGGTTAACGGCTCCTACGTAGGCGGATTTGTAGGTCAGGAGCTGGGCAAATCGGGCTACGACGGCATTATTTTCCGGGGCCGAGCCTCCGAACCCACTTACCTGGTCATCAAGGACGGTCAACCGCGTCTTAAAAGCGCCAAAGCGCTGTGGGGCAAAGACACCGCAACCGTGGAGGAGAAGCTGCAAGAAGAAGAGGGCAACGTTAGAGTGGCCAGCATCGGACCCGCCGGTGAAAACAAGGTACGTTATGCCTGCATAATTCACGACAGGAACAGGGCCGCCGGTCGCCCCGGCTTTGGAACGGTTATGGGTAGCAAAAATCTCAAGGCGGTGGCCATCAGCGGCTCGGAAGACAAAGAAGTCGCCGACGAGGAATCGTTCAAAAAACTCCGGGCAGACTACGCCCAGCTGCTCAACGAGACCCAAGCGGACAGCCTGGGAAAATACGGTACTGCCGGTGGCCTGGGCGGACTCAATGAGCAGGGAATCCTGCCCACGAAAAACTTTCAGAAGGGAAGCTTTGAAGGTGCCGAGCAGCTGACCGGGGAAAATATGTATGACTCCATCCTGACCGAACGAGACACCTGTTCCGGCTGTCCAATTCGCTGCAAACGGGTGGTAGAGACCACCTTTAACGGGGAGAAAGTCAGTCCCAAATACGGAGGTCCCGAATACGAGACGCTGGCAGCTCTGGGCTCCCTCTGCCTGAACTCCGATCTCGACGCAATAGCTCTGGCCAACCAAAAATGCAACCAATACGGACTGGATACAATCTCTACCGGGGTCACCATAGCTTTCTCCATGGAGGCCAGCGAGAGGGGATTGCTGGAGGAAGACATTTCCTGGGGAGATCCGCAACAAGTGGCAGAACTGCCGGAAAAGATTGCTCGCAGAGAGGGAATTGGAGATTTGCTGGCCCAAGGCGTTCACCAGCTTTCAGAGGAGCTCGGAGCTGACTTCGGCATGGAAATAAAAGGCCAGGAAATACCGATGCACGAACCGCGGGGCAAAAAGGCTCTGGGGATAAGCTACGCTACAACTCCCCGGGGAGCAAACCACATGGAAGGTCTACACGACACGGTCCTGGAAAAGAGCCAAATCGATCCGGAGCTGGAAGTGGAAGGACCTGTGGATCGATTTGAATACGAGGGAAAAGGCCGACTGCAAAAGACCTTCGAGGACCTCCGGTCCTTCAATAATTCGCTCGTTATGTGTTCTTTCACCACGGCTATGGTAGGGGAAAATTATCCCTTCCCCAAAGTAAGAGATCTTTTTGCGGCGGTGACCGGCAGACAAATTGATAAGGACAAAATGTTCGAAATCGGCGAAAGAAACTACCTGCTGCTCCGCCTCCTTACCGGAAGAGAAGGTCATACCGCCGAACACGACGGGCTTCCAAAAAGGTTTACGGAACCCCTGCCAGAGGGAGGCAGCGAGGGAGAAGCCATCCCCGAAGACAAGCTGGACCAGATGCTTAAGGAGTATTACGAAGCGCGGGGCTACGACCGACAGGGGCCAAAACCGGAAAGGATCGAAGAACTCGATTTGCCCAAATTCCGCGACTGAAGGTGAACTAGAAAAACAATCTTTCACGACCCAGAGAGAAAAATCACCCTTATCACTAGTTGGTGAAGAGGATGCCCGCTAAGAAGCTCACAGAGATGCACCCAGCGGATGCCGCGGAAAAGTTAGAGGCCATCGCAAGAGAAGAGGCAATGCAGAAGCTAAAGGAAATGGCCCCTGCGGACGCCGCGGAGCCCCTGGAAACGATGGATCCCTGGGAATCCTCCCGCCTGATGAAGGACCTCACCACTGAACTCAAGGCGGAGATCCTGGCGGAAATGCATCCTGACGATGCAGTGGACATCCTTCAAAATCTCCCCTCCGAGGACAAAGAAGGTGTTTTGGCGGCCATTGAATCCCCCCGTCGAAAAGTACTCTCGGTCCTGTTAGAGTACCCCGAAGACACCGCTGGGGGGATAATGTCCCCGGAGGTCATCGCCCTGCGGGAAAACATGACCGTCGAAGAGGCCATAAATAAACTTAGAATCCTCCGAGAGAAAGGGGAAAAGATAGGCTACGCCTATGTTACCGATCAGTTCGGTAAACTTGCAGGAGTGCTCCCCCTCCGGGATCTGGCACTTCGGGAGCCTGCAGCCCAGCTGACAGAAGTCATGGTCACCGGGGTGAAAACGGTAAACCCCCACATGGACAGAGAGGAAGTGGCCCGAAAGTTCGATAAATACGACTATCTTGCCCTGCCCGTGGTGGACCAAGACGACAACCTGGTGGGCGTGGTAACCGTGGACGACGTCCTGGACGTGCTTCGGCAGGAAGACAGCGAAGACATGCTGGGGATGGTCGGAGTCAGTGGAGGGGGGGAAGAATCAGTCTGGACCCCCTGGAGACTTTCCATTAGACACAGATTGCCCTGGCTGGTTATCAATCTAGGTACGGTACTGGTGGCGGCACTGGTGGTAGGATTTTACGAGAATACCATCGAAAACATCCCCGCCCTGGCAGTATTTATGCCCGTAATCGCCGGCCAGGGCGGGAATTCTGGCTCCCAGACAGTGGCCATCCTGGTCCGGAGCCTCGCCCTGGGCGAAATTGAGCACGGCGAGGAATTTGTGGCCCTGCTCAAGGAAGGCTGGCTGGGATTGGTTCAGGGGCTGGTGATCTCCCTTTTGGTAGGGGTGATCGCCTTCTTCTGGAAGGGCGAACTCATGCTGGCGAGCATCGTGGCTCTGGCAATGATTCTGAGCATGATTACGGCCGGCCTGGCGGGAGCTGCCATTCCTCTGGGAATGCAGGCGATCGGTTTCGATCCCGCCTTGTCCGCCACTATCTGGATGACTACCGTTACGGACATCGCAGGATTTTTCTTCCTTTTAGGACTGGCAACCTGGCTGATATCTTAAATACAGAGTCGATTGGATGAACGTTTTTATATTCGGGATTGACGGAGCGAGCCCGGACCTAGTCGACAAATGGATAGACCGGGGCCACCTCCCCAACCTGCAGAAGATCCGCGACCGGGGCTGCTCGGGAACTCTGCGTAGCACCTTTCCGCCCCTTACCGGACCGGCGTGGTCCACGTTCCAGACCGGTACCAATCCCGGCCAGCACGGTGTGTATCACTGGTTAGATGATTCCCGATCTTACAGAGGCCACGTCAACAGCGCCAGTTCTATCAGAACCATAACCGTCTGGGAGCTGATAAGCTCTCGTGGTGGGGAGGTTTACTTGCTGTCCCTGCCTTTGACCTATCCACCCCGAAAGGTCAACGGATACACAATTCCCGGCTTTTTAACGCCGGATTCTGCCCCGGACCGATCGCATCCCCCGGGCCTGGCCCACCAGCTGAAAGAACAGGTCCCCGAATTCCGGTTTTGCCCTCCACAGTATTTCGGCAGCAGGCCCCGAAGATGGGTCCAGGAACTGAAAAGCGCAGTCGCGGCTCGGGGCAGGGCAGCCCGGTATCTGTTCAGAAGAAGGTTTTCCGAAAACGGCTCTCCTCCGAAACGCGCAGTCTGGACCGTTCACTTCCTGGCCTCGGACCAGGTCCAGCATTTCCTCTGGGATCAGTCGTCGGAAAACTGGGACCCGAAACTCGATGTATTCGAAGAAATCGACCGACAAATTGGCAAAATGCTGGAAATGGCTCCCCCCGATTCCACATTCCTTGCGGTCTCAGATCACGGGTTTGGGGGTATAGATTGGATTTTTAACGTCAATAACTGGTTGCGCGAAGAAGGCTACCTGAAGCTTAAGCGCTCTTTCCCCACTCGCCTAAAACTGAAAGCGTCCAACCTGGGCCTCGATCAACGAACCCTCGAACCTCTGGGAGAAAAAGTATATCTGGCTCTGAAGAAACTACAGATAACTGACGAAGCCCCCATCACAGCCGTTCAACATCCACTGTTAAAAACCGGCTTTCTGTCACACAAAGACGTTGACTGGAAGGAGACCGTGGCCTACTCCAGGGCGGACATCGGCCACATCAGGTTGAACGTGCGGGGAAGGGAAAATTTCGGAACAGTAGAGGAAGGGGATTACCAATCTCTACGACAGGAGATCATGGGAAAGCTGGGAGAAGTTCGCCTGCCGGATTCCTCAAAGCAAATGGTGAAGTGGATTAAGCCCAGAGAAGAGCTCTATTCGGGGCCTTATCTCAATCTGGCTCCGGACGTCCTGTTCAGCGGACTGGAGCGGGGGGTATTGGGTTACGGAGCGGCCATGTTCCTGTCCACCAGAGTCTTCGACTCTCCGATTAAGCCAGGGGATCACCGCAGGGAAGGGATGTTACTTGCCGCCGGCTCCACTGTAAAACATGAAAGCTGCAGCGCTTCAATGGTTGATATCGCCCCTACCATTTTGAACCTTCTGGGCTACCCAATTCCCCGAGAAATGGACGGCTCCGTGATTCGAGAAATCTCCGCTCGCCAGCCGATCTACTCCAGCCCTGAAAGCTTCTACAGGGAAGAGATCGGAAAACGATGGCGGCGGTAGAGTAGTAAAAACTGGAGGATCTGGGCTACCTTTGATCTTTGCAGTCGGCGTCTCTTTCCTCAGCCAAGAGCCTCTTGAACCTTTCAATCAAGGCCACGGGCGACGGGTCTTCCCCGTTTAAGAGCCCCAGATAAGTGGAAACGAAATCACCCAGATATAACTGACCTAGAATTCGAGCGAAGGTGTCTCCCGAAGGGGCCTCCACTACCTGGTGCTCTATTCCCCTTTCCTCGAAGATTTTCCCCATTATTCGCAGCCGAAGAGCATTTCTCTCGTACTCCAGACCGTTCTTCAGCAACAGTACGTAAGGCTGGAAAGGTAGTTTTTCGACAAGCTCGAAGCCCACCGCTTCATTGTGGTTGAGCTCGGGAAAAGTATTGTAAAATGCTGGCTGTTTGGAGTTTTCATTGAATTGCGTTTTCCATCTATAGGCAACCGGTCCGGTATTGCCGGCAGTGCCGTAAATCAGGGGAATTCGCCCTTTTAACTCCTGAGCAAGCCCTTTGGCCAGATTTCCGGAGGAGGGACTGGAACGTCTCCAGTTTTGCTCCAGCTCCTCCAGGCGATCACAGAACCCGGGGAAATCGAAATCCGCAATCAGTCCTCCCCGGCTGCTCAGTTCGATTAGGGGGAACAGCATATAGCCCGTGGAAGCCCTGGGCTGGCCGCCACTGGGAATTTTGATCAGAGGTACGTTTCGCCTGCTGCAGAATTCCTCCATCTGTCCTCCAGTAGAAAGGCCAAGAACAGGTAACCCCCGCCTTAACCCGTCTTCCAGGGCGGACAGAGTTTCCTCGGTATTTCCAGAGTAGCTGACGGCGATCAATAGATCTCTTTCCGGCGAAATTCGAGAGGGGAGATAATAACCTCGATTAACCACTACCTCAATACCTAGAAGCCGGGCGAGCAGATCACCGATTATCGCCGAACCGCCCATGCCGGTAACAACCAGACGGCGGAAGGAGCAAAGATCATAGGGGAGTTCCGTTCCCCTACCGATCTCGAATCCCTCCCGAACCTGTGAGGGGAAGTTTTCTAGATCATCCAACATTCCCTGTTTATCGAGCTCTTCGTAATTAATATCGTCGATCTCAGCCATTATCGCCCTCCTCTTGAATCTCCTTCACTATGGGCTTCAGGTCTTGGACTCTCGATTTTGGAATCACCAGTACTCCGCTCTCCGCGTTGACCACAATCAAATCCTCAAGACCCAAACCAACTACCGGTTTGTCCTCTGAATTGTAAATTACGCTATTGCAAACTTCATCGGCAACAGCCCGGCCCTCAACTACGTTGCCCGACTCATCTTCACCCAGAAGAGGGCTTACGCTGGCCCAGTCACCAACGTCGCTCCAGCCAAAAGAAGAAGGGAAGACAGCCCGGTCGTCGACCTTTTCCATCAATCCATAATCGACAGAGATCGATGAAAATCCCCGGTAACGCTCGCGGAGAACCCCATCCTGATCCTCTCCTCCCCAGGCACGTCCGATTTCCTGGAGTCCGGAAAATATCTCTGGAAGATAGGTCTTAAACTTCTCGAACAGCAAATCTGTTCTCCAGATGAAAGTTCCGCTGTTCCAGAAATAGCACCCCGCGCGCATAAAGGTCCTGGCTTTCTCCAGATCGGGTTTCTCGGTGAAATTCACCGCTTTCCTGGCCCCATCATGATCCAGTTCCTCGCCAGCTCGGATATAACCGTATCCTGTTGCCGGCCTATCGGGTTTTATGCCCAGGGTAACCATGTATTTACCTCGGCCCGCGAGCTGAACTGCAGAACGTAACTTTTGGCGAAATTTTTCCCCGCGGGTGATCAGATGATCCGAAGGAGAGACCACCATCACCGAACGAGAAGGGGGAAGGTCAAGCACTTCCCGACTCAAAATTCCGCCCAGTCCAATACACGGAGCAGTATTTTTCCGCGCAGGCTCTTCGATAACGTTTGACGAGGGGAGAGAGGGCAATTGTTCGCGGACTAGAGACCCCATGTCCGCACCGGTAACTACCAGCGTCTTATCCGCGCTGACCAGCGGACTTATACGCTGAAACGTACGCTGGAGAAGAGAAGTTCCTCCAAAATCTATAAATTGCTTGGGCAACTGAGCAGTGCTGAGGGGCCAGAGCCGCCTTCCGCCACCGCCGGCCATTATCACGGCGTAAACCTGCAACTCGCCTTCTCTCATATTCGCCTCCTAAGAGAGACCAATTAATTTCCGGTTCAACCATCGACCAATGATACGAAGGGAAATAACCGTAAACAAACCTTGTTCAGGGACCACGGCTCTGGATCATGAAATTCCCTCAAAACTCGGCCAAAAGAGTTACGGAACCAAAAGAACTTGAATAGGGCTCGCCCAGCTCTGAACGGCCGGCATTTAACCCGGTGGTAAGGGATAGTCTCCAGTAGTCACGGAATTGATAGGAGAGTTTTCCCGAGAGTTTTCCCGTAATTTCGCCCGTCTGCCCCTGATATTCCGCGTCCACGGAAAAGGTAGGGCTCAGATCGGGGAGGGGAGACCAGCTAAGATCGTTACTTAAACCGTAGCTGACCCCCTCCTCACTGGAAAAGCCTGTGGAAAAGGAAAAGGTGGTATTTAGCTGCTCGGTGATAGCCCAGTCGCTTTCCAGAGCCACGTTCCCGTCGAAAACGGTTCTTGGCTGGTATGATGGATGGGATACGGTCATCCTGCTTACGTCGTACTTAACTACCGACTGCAATTGTGTTTCGTTCTTCTCCAACTCCAGCTTTCCCGAGAGCTTGTCTTCAGCTTGGATGCGTGACGAGCGATGAGGTAAACTTAGTTTTCTCTGGACGTCAGTCCGCAGATTCAGTTGAGGCAGATCCAGCTCTGTACCCACCTTGGCCAGAACCTCTTCTTTGGCCCGGAGGTGATTCCAACCCAGGGTCAGTTGAGGGGTAAGCTCTAAATTTTCCGCGCCGAACTTTTCAAATCCTAACCCGACCTGAAGATCGTTTTCCCATCTAGGAGACCGATCCCAGTTGGTTAGATTTTGTAGCTGTCCTTCGTCGGAGACGCTCAGAGAGGTGACAAAGCTGTCCAGAAGAGGGGCAGAACCGTCATATTCCAGCGACCAGGTACCCTTTTCGCCCCCCGCGGACAAACCGGAATTGACGAGTGGGTATTCGTAATTCAGTCCTAAATGCAGCTCTTCATAAGGATCAGCAGTGAGAGAACTGAGTGAATGGATATACCAGTCGGATCCGGGAGTGTTCTCCCGAGAGATAGACTTTAACGCCAGTTCGCTTTCCAGCCCCAGGGCATCCTGAAACAGATTCCGGGACAGTGTCCCCGAGAGGGAAACGATTTCCTCGGAGGCCTCCACCTTTTTGCGCCGAAAATCCACGGTTGAATTCAGGAAACCCTGATAAGTAAGACCTACGGAGTCGACAACGCCAACGGAATTCTGGTCCTGATAGACGTCGTCAATCAGATAGCGCCGGGAAAGTTCCCACTCCAGGGGTTCAGCTGGGCTTAAATTGAAACCCAATTCCCACTCCAGCTGATCTTTCCTCTCCAGTTTGCCGATAGGGCTGAAGTCCGGATTTTGAATGGTCAAACTGGTATCAAAGGACCCCTTAGTGTCCCCGGCGTCGATCTTCCTGCTCAGGCCATAAGTGAAAAAGGGGCCGCGTTTCGTATGGTCAGCAGGAGAAATATTTAGAAAATGATGGCGATCCTTGCTTACAATCCTGGTCCGCTCGGGAACCAGCTGTTGCAGCTCTCCGTCTCGCAGACGATACAGAGATAATTCGTATTCGTCGTCTTCCAGCGGGCGGGCTTCGGTCCCCGCCCACAGGTAATCAGACGCGAATTCCAGCGCAGTTACCTTCGCGTCGCCGTAAGATTTTTCCTCACCCAGACGGGCAAAGCCGGATTCGGTGCCGTACCAGAGAGAATCGCCATCTAAGTGCAGGGCGGTAACCTCGCGTTCGGTAAAAACCCAGCGGGAATCCTGGCCGGCCTCGGCCCTGACAATTCCGCGAGCGGTAGAAGCATAAACTTCCGCTCCGGACCCCTTGGTTAGATCGGTTATCTCTCGAGACCCAGCGGCCTGGTAACGGTGGAGGCGGTCTTCTTCAGGCCAGTAGCTGTACAGTCCCCGCGATGTGCCCAGCCAGATGACATCATCGGAGGCCAAAACTTCGGTGACGGAGGTATCGGACAGTTCCTCCCTCTTGACCCTCATCCACTCCTCCTGGTTATCGAGTTCGGAGATTTTACCTTTGATCAATCCACTCGGGGTACCTATCCACAGGCTTTCCTCTCCGGCGTCGAGTGCCAGACACTCCGGATCGGGAATTCCATCGGTGTCATAATAGCTCCGCCAGTTTGAGGCCCGAGCAAAGGGGGCTTCGCTCTGTAAGTCGACCACCGTAACTCCAGAGTTTGTGGCAAAAATTAGCTGTTCCCCTGCCAGAGCCACGTCAGAAACGGAAACGCCGGCCAAGCCGTCCGCGGTACCATAACTGTCCCATCTGGAGGGTTTCTTAACAGAGAAACCGTCCTGGTGAGCGAAGAGGATAAACTCTCGACCCTGATGATCGAAAGAGATTATCTCGTTGATAACGTTTGGTGCGGGCCGGCGTTGGTTGTCGTCTGAAGGAAAACGGTTTATGCTTCCTCCTGCTTTGAATGTAGCTTCCCAGGGCCCGGAGTCAAAAGTGCCTTCAAGGCCGGCCACGGTGTGAGTGTTGGGCATGGTTTCAGCTTCCGGCGGTAAGGGATCAGGGGCAAAATCACTGGCCTGAAACAAACCGACGCTGAGTGAGAGATTTTCCCGGGGAGTGGAGGAAAAACTAACTCCGTAAAAGTTTCTCTGGTATTCGGCCTCCGTGCCAATGCCTCCCCTGGCCTGCTCGTAATCTATTTTTACCTCGTCGTCGCTACCAACTTCCACGAAGAGTATCACTGTTCCCGTTTCGTAATCTATGCTGTAATCCACATCTCGCTTTAACGGCTCGTCGTTTAGATACACCCGATCACTCCCCGGGGTCACCGAAAAACCCAGCATAAAAACGTCGTCGGTTACCTGGTAGCTGTAACTGGCTCTTAATTTGCTGGTTTCCAGATCCTCGAAAAAGGAGGAGGGGAACTGACATAAAAGTATGCCTTCTTCCGAGTACAGCTCTGTCCGGAAATCGGTCAAATCGGATACCTGGTACCAGCTGCCTTCTCGATAAACTTCCAGCATCAGGGAGTCTTCCTGAACATCCGTTTGGCCCAGGTAATAGAAACGCTCTTGCGAGTAATCCCCAAGGGGAATTGTCTGCTGACCAAGCTCTAATTGAGCCATGGCCTCTAATTCGGACAAAAACCTCTTCTCAAAATCGGTCCCTTCGTGAAAGGGGTATCGCTTTTGATCATCGGAGGATTTGCCCCGGTTAAATTCCTCAATGTAGCTTCTTACCCTGGACCTCAACAGGTCTTCAGTGTCTTCCATCAACAAAAGGAAATCTGTTCCCTCGTGGGACACGACCTCAAATCTATCCGCGCTGAGCTGCTCGGCGGGCAACTTTTGGATGGCCTCTTTTAAGTATGCCAGCCCCCAGTCCGAAAGCAGGGTCCACAGTTCCTGGTTCGCATTAAGCTCCAGGTGTGGCTCGGTAAGCTGCGGAACGTACTCCCCGCTCAGAGGATAGTACTTCAAACCGCGAATATTCTGGAGATAGGGGCGCTCCCGCCAGTCGATATCAGATTCAGTTAGAGAGAAAGTCACTTCTTCCTCTGCAGATCGGCCTTCGAAAACCTTGCTTTTGGAGACGCCCTCCATACGAGAGGCAATGGCTCTGACAGAGGAGTTTTCCAGATCCCTTTCCAGACTCAGCCCCTTGACTTTTTTATTGTAAACGGTAAACCCTTCTGCCTCTCCCACCGTGAAATCCCCCAGCAAACCGTCCCAGCGCTCGGTATCCAGGCTGAGGACGAAGTGCTGTAAATAGGTAGGATTCTGATCGTTAAGATTTGCTGACAGGGAGAGGTAGGGAGTAAGATCCCCGGCGAGGTCTAAGGTCAATGACTGACTCAAGGCGAATTCATTGGCCGGGTATCCGTCTTTGGCCAGGCTCTCCGCGTCTCCAAAACCAAAGTCGACAGTCCAAGTTTTTTCCACCCCGAGATCTAGACTTAAAGAACCGGTCTGGATTTCCAGCGCGGTGCAGGAGATGGGCAGTGAGATCAAAAATAAGGCCAGCGCCACCATCAATAATTTGCTATATGATCGCAGGAAAAGAATAGCTTTCACCGACCTCGAAAAACAGCCAAGCTCAAAAACAGTTAGAAATCTCTCCCTACTATTCCCAGGAGAATCCTTGCCGCTACGAACCTATCCGTGGAAAGATCTAAGCGGAGAGGAAATAGTCAACTCTTATCAGCTAGGGTAAGGGTTGGGAGTTGCTCTCGCAACTACCTCACTTCCCTCCGGTGGTATCTGTTGAACCAAGACAGGGTGAAGATGTTTAGTAGCTAACTTCCACGGACAAATTAGAATCCTCGAGGGATCTCCCCCCGTGGACGATCTTTTTCAGGCACTTCCGAAGAAGTGTAGAGCTTTTTGCCTTGACCAACAACTCAACCCGGTAACGCTCTCCGGATCTCGGGGGGCGAGCTGCCTGGGGTCCCCGAATTTGGCACTGCAGTTCTTCTTCCAGTCCTTCTCGCAGTGAAGCGACCTGTTCTAGCAGCTCGTCAAAACCTTCACCCGAAAAAACCACGGTGGCCAGCTCGGTGAAAGGAGGGTAGCCGATAAGGGAGCGATGTTCCAACTCCGAGCGGTAAAAGCCCTTCCAGCGAAATTGGAGTCCGAGCGGGATAGGCTCCTGGTCGGGGTTACGGGTTTGTAAGACAATCCGGCCGCTTTCCGTCACCCGATCGTAAGCCCTGTAGAGCTTTGCCAGGGCGAATTCGCCTGCCCGATAATCTCTACGACTCAAATAGAAATCGTAATCCAGCAGGGCCATTAAAGAGACATCCTCGGAGAGGAAATCGCTTGCAATCATTTCCGTACCGAGAAGTACGTCAATTTCCCCCTGATTGAAAGCTTCCAGTAATTCCAAATATTCCGTAGGATTAGTCTTCTCCGGGCTGATAAGCTCAATTCGGGCCTCAGGAAAGAGGTTGTTTAGCTGCTCCTGAGCCCTGGAAATGCCCCCGGGAAGAATATGGGCTCCCCCAGAGCCACACTCGCGACACTCCCCCTCCTCGGACCTGGTCCCGCAGTGATAACAGCGGACCACCGCCCCTCGCTGATGATAGATCAGGGGACTGTCGCAACTGGGACAACGCAGGACCGTCCCGCAATTGCGACATACCATGGCCGAAGAGTACCCCCTGGCCGCCCCCACCAACACGGTGAGGTCACCTCGCTCCAAATTCTCCGAAATTGCCTGGCCGAGCTCCTCGCTGATGACTGAATCCGGCGGCAGATCGTCCATAGAAACCAGGGTCCTCACTAGAGATCGCTGCTGATCGGGGGCAGGAGAAACTGCCCAGTGATAAGCAGAGGAATCGGATCGGTTAATTCGATGATAGTCACTGACGGAAGGCAATACGTCACCGCAATAAACCGGGATATCGTATAGCTGGGCCCGCGTTTTCGCCACCTGGAGAATATCGTAGGGAGACCCTTGATCCCAGGGGGTATACAGGGAGCTGAGAGCCTGGTCCAGATAGATGGCCTGCAAATCGGGAAGGGGAGCAAAAACGGCTTTTCTCACCCCCACGACCACGTCGACCTTCCCTTTGAGCATGTCCCGCCAGAGAGCAGCCTGCTCTCCTGTGGTAAGCCCGCTGTGATAGGTGACTACTACGCCGGAAGAGACCCGACGCAACCACTGGCCAAGTTCTTCGGCGTGAAAAATATCTGGTGAGAGTAAGAGGACACTTCCCCTATCTAGCCTGTCGTTAAGGTCCTCCCTGTAAAAACCAAATCGGAGTCGCCGCCCCCCGGCCAAGGAAAACTGACAATGCCCCTGAGGTGAGACTTTACCGGAAGGTGATTCGGCGGTAAAAGAGGAAAATGTAAAATCGAACCGGGGAGTATAACCGCTTGAACGCAAATAAACCTGTTCCACTATTCCTTTGTCAATCAGTGCCCGCAAAGGACTGGCAGAACAACCCACTTCTTCCAGAACCTTCCCTCGCTCTACCACGCCGTCCGTGGTTAGCAAATACTCCAGGATCGATCTCTGCTGCGGAGCTTTCCGGCCGAGCTGTTTCAGGATCCTGATCACCGACTGAAAATCCAGAGGCAATTTGAGCACCGCCGTGGAACGGGGCCTGGTTTCCAGTTCACGGGGAATCATGCGCCGAAGAACAGAACCCAGGGGCTGAAAAGTCCGCTTCGCCAAGTAATCGGACAGCTCAAGGTAGGGCTCGTCCAGGGGATCGTCCAGCAGTAGTCCCTCTACCGCCTGGAGATCCCCTTCGTAGGAAGGAGATGACGGGAATTCAGTAATCAGGGCTTTCTCGTGGCCGTTGTGAAAGGGCACTTTACAGAGCGAACCGACTTTTATCCGGTGGGCCAATTGGGAAGGTACCTGATAGTCAAACGGACCCTCTACGGGGCGCAGAACCGCGGCTTTCGCAATTTTGGCTTGAGTCATTGCAGGACGGAAAAGGTGGCGCCGATCGAGTCAGTCAAAGGAATTTTCTGATTTCAATTGTTCCTCCGCCCGACGAAGCACTGATCTGGTATTGTGATAGCTTAGGGCCTTCAACGCAGGGCGGTAAGGAAGCCATCGATAACCCATATGCTCTTCGGAAAGGGTGACGGAACAGGGGTCGATAAGCTGGCCCAGGAAAAAAGTGACTACCTTGTAGCGCCGCTGGGCGGGGTCCCGGTAATGGTAGTCGATATTGACCCGAAAGCTAAAATGCAAAGTGCGGATCCCGCATCGAGTCTCTTCGATAAGCTCCCGCTCAGCTGCTACCTCGGGCGTTTCCCCCTGCTCGATACCTCCCTTGGGAAATCCCCAGTGGCCCCCGTTGGAATAGCGAAGAAGCAAATAAAAGCGACCTTTCGGTCTACCAAAGGGATGGGAATAAGGGACAATTCCCGCCGAATGTTCCCACCTTACGGGGGGATCAGGCGACGTTGAGTTCCCGCTTGTTTTCATCTAGGGCCTTGGGGCTTAATCCCAGGCTGCGCAGTTCCCGGATCAACACTTTAAAGGATTCGGGAATCCCGGGTTTCGGTATCGATTCCCCTTTTAGAATTGACTTATACAGTTTAGTTCGCCCCTTAATATCGTCGGATTTGAGAGTCAGCATTTCCTGAAGCGTTCGAGCGGCACCGTAAGCCTCCAGGGCCCAGACTTCCATTTCTCCAAAGCGCTGACCGCCAAACTGAGCTTTTCCACCCAGGGGCTGCTGAGTTATCAGGGCGTAAGGGCCAGTGGAACGAGCGTGAAGCTTTTCATCAGCAATGTGTTCCAGTTTGAGCAGGTACATTTGGCCTACTGTGATGGGGCGATCAAATGGTTCACCTGTTCGCCCGTCTCTTAAGACCACTTTACCGTCCTGGTTGCCTCCCTCGCTTAAACTGTGCTCTTCGCGTAGCTGGTCCAGCTCGTTCAGAATCTCATCTTCACCAGCACCGTCAAAGACAGGAGTGGCTACAGATTGATCTTTTAAGGAAGCCAACCAGCCGAGGTGGGTTTCCAGCACCTGGCCTAGATTCATTCGTGATGGAACCCCCAGAGGGTTAAGAGCTACGTCAATTGGGGTACCGTCGGGCATGAAAGGCATATCTTCTTCGGGGACGATTTTAGCAATGACTCCCTTGTTGCCGTGTCGACCAGCCAGCTTATCACCGACGGAGATCTTTTTACGGGTTGCTACATAGACCTTAACCAGTTCGTTGACCCCTGCATCCAGTTCGTCTCCTTCCTCTCGGGCAAACCGCTTTACCCTTATCACTTTTCCCTTACCAGCAGTGGGCGGCAATTTCAGGGAGGAGTCTTTCACATTTCGAGCCCTCTCACCAAAAATAGAGCGGAAAATCTTCTCTTCAGGTGTGGGCTCCGATTCACCCTTGGGAGTAATTTTCCCCACTAAAACATCGCCGGTCTCCACCTCGGTTCCCACTCGCACGACTCCCTGCGAATCAAGATTCTTGAGATCTTCTTTACTTATGTTTGGAATATCTGCGGTGATCTCCTCCGGGCCCAACTTGGTCTCTTCTGCCCGTATTTCAAACTCCTGAACGTGAAGGGAGTCCAATAGATCCTCTTTTACAAGACGATCTGAGACCACAATGGCGTCCTCGTAATTGTAACCCTCGTACGGCATGAAGGCTACCATCATGTTTCTTCCCAGAGCGAGCTCCCCATCGTCGCTGGTAGCGCTGTCCGCGAGAACATCTCCTCTCTCCACTCGCTGACCAGGCTCAACGAGGGGTCGCTGGGAGACCAGAGTATCCTGGTTGGAACGGTCGAAACTGGCCAGGTCATAGGTTCTTTCCGTTCCCCCATCTTCTTCGATCACGATCTCACTGGCATCTACAGAAGCAACGGTTCCGGGATTCTGGGCTATGCGCAACATTCCTGAATCCTTGGCCGCGCGTTCTTCCATGCCGGTACCCACGAGAGGAGCTTCAGGATTGATCAGAGGAACTGCCTGACGCTGCATGTTGGCACCCATTAAGGCTCGATTTGCGTCGTCGTGTTCGAGGAAAGGTATCAGAGAAGCGGAAACGCCCACTATTGCTTTGGGGGAGACGCCAACATAATCGACCTCTTCCGGAGCGACAAAGCGGATATTTTCCCTGCCGGTTCTAATCTCCACCCTATCTCCCGTGATTCGCCCCTCGTCATCTAGCTCAGTGGTGGAGGGAGCGATCTTATACTGTTCCTCTTCTCCGGCCATTATATATTCGATGTCTCCGGTTACCTTGCCGTCCTCCACTTTTCGGTAAGGGGCCTCAAGGAAACCGTACTCATTTACCCTGGCGTAGTTGGCCATAGAGGTGATCAGGCCGATGTTCTGGCCTTCAGGAGTCTCTATGGGACAGATTCGTGCGTAATGGGAGGGATGGACATCTCGTACTTCAAGTTTGGCTCGACGTTTGCTTAGTCCCCCGCCCAGGGCGTTCAACCGGCGTTTATGAGTAAGCTCCGCCAGAGCGTTAGTCTGTTCCAGAAATTGAGAAAATCGACCTGTATAGAAAAACTGATTGACGGAAGATTGGACCGGACGAGTGGGAACGAGGTCGCGGAGTGAATCTTCTCCTTCAGGATCATATTTGGACAGCTTTTCCTCCACAGACCGCACCACGCGCTTCAGCCCCCGCTGTAAGGCACCCAGGGCAGCCTCGCCTGGTAGTTTAACTATCTTGTTAGCCAGGTGATCCTTCTCGTCCAGCAGTTCAGGGTTTTCAGGAACTTTGAGCAGCAGGTCACAGGAGCCGATTATGTCGTCTTCGGTCAGGGCCAGTTCATCCTTGTCCAGCCCCAACTTCCTGTTGGCCTTGAATCGACCGACCTCTGACAGCAGGTAGTTGTCCTCGTCAAAGAACAAACCTCGGATATAATCTTCCATCCTGCTTGTAGAAACGCGTCCCGTAGGTCTAAGCTTGCCGTAAATGAAGCGGATTGCTTCTTCCTGGGTACTGGTTTCATCTCTTTCCAATGTATTTTGGATATACTTGTTCAACAGCCGAACCTGCTGAGGACGGGCGGAAACGATCTCTTCGAGGTTCTCTTCCTGCAGCTCCTCACCCCGTTCAACTAGAGTGGTGGAGTTTTCGCCGATCTCTTCTCCGATACAGTAACCCAGATAGGGCAACAGCTCTTCCTTGGATACGGGATTCAGAGTAAAAGAGTATCTTTCAAATATATCGGACTCATCCATACCCAGGGCCTTCAAAAGAACTGTTACGGGTACTTTCGCTTCGCGATCCAGATTTGCATTGACCCGTCGGCGGTTATTATCGAGGACAATTTCCAACCAAGCCCCGTAGTCGGGGAGGATATGAGCCCGGTACTGGTTATTTCTTTCCTCCGTAACATATATGCCAGGAGCTCGCGCCAGCTCGTTCACCAGAACGTTCTCGGAGCCGTTAATGATGAAAGTCCCCCGGGAGGTCATCACGGGCATGTCTGCTACGTAAAGCTCACTTTCCTGAATTTTGGAACCCTCATCGTCTAATAATCGAGCTCGAATCCGCAAAGGACGTTCATAGGTGAGGTCTTTGTCCCGACAGTCCCTAACTGAGCTTCTCACCTGACCCAGCTGCGGGTCGCACAACTCCAGCTTCAAGCCGTTTTGACCCTGAGAGGCGATCGGAGAAATGTCCTCAAAACTTTCTGCTATATGTTCATTTAAAAACTTCTCGTAAGAATCCTTCTGATCCTGAAGCAAATAGGGAGGTGGTGTGGCCTCGCCGTAATCAGCAAAATTCACTCGTTCCCTCAATACGTATCCCTCCTCTACGGGACTTGATTCCAAGATAAGCCGGACTTACTGCAGTTCCACTTCAGCCCCTAATTCTTCTAACTGATTCTGAAGAGATTCCGCATCTTCCTCGTCCATCCCTTCTTTGATGGTACTGGGGAGATCGTCGACCAGTGCTTTGCACTCCTTCAATCCCTTGCCCGTAATTTCCTTTAATTCCTTTATTACTTGAATCTTCTTCTGACCGGCATTGGTCAGAACCAGGTCAATGGTCTCTTCCTCCTCTTCTTCAGCACCGTCTCCTTCAGCGGCGGCCTGTGGAACAGCTGCCGGCCCGACGGCCTCCGCCGAGACATCAAATTGATCCTCAATGGCCTTAACTAGTTCCGTCAGTTCTTTGACCGTCATATTCTCGATAGATTCAACGATTTCCTCAGTTTTCATTGTAATTACCCCCTATATCCGGTTAATAAACACATTCGGTAAGGAAAAATAACCAACTTATCAAAACTCGTGTAGTGCAACGCGATTGTGAGGTCACTCTTCTTCGGCTCCGTCCTCTTGTCCTTCCCGCACCTGATCCAGGACCCTGACCAGCTGATTTAGCTTGTCCTTCAGCGCTACAGCGATCTTTCTTACGGGGGCCTGTAAGGCTACGGCCACCTTGCCATATAACTCGTCCTTGGAGGAGAGAGCAGCAATTTCTTCCAATTCGGAAGGTGGGACGAGTTCCTGTTCCAGTACCCCGCCTTTGGTGCTGTATTTCGCAAAGTCCTCCTGGCACTTCTTTGCAATTTGAAACGGCAAGACGGGGTCATCGTATCCCAGGGCAATACCGGTAGGTCCTTCCATGAGTTCCGGCAGTCCGTCAAGTTCCGCGTTTACCGCAGCAATGGCAGCAAGAGTATTTTTCACTACTCGGTATTCGATATCCCTCTTGGAGAAATACTCACGCATCTCGTTCATATCATTAGCATTAAGACCGCGATAATCGGATAGGACCAGCGCCTGGGCACGTTCGAATTTATCCGTCAGCTTTTTTACTTCCTGTCTTTTCTCTTCTGTTGCCATGTTAGTTACGAAACCTCCGCGTAATAGAACGGATGAATTTGCAAGTTAGACTAAATTCCGTAGTCGTAAGCCAGACGACGCAATTCGTCGACTTCAAGCCCAACCCCGGGACCCATTGTCGCAGAAATGGTAGCTTTTTGCAGATACCGCGCCTGAAGGTCCTCCGGACGTTCCGCGTAAATATTGCTCAGCAGGTGAATCAGATTTTCGCGCAGGTGTTCGGACTCGAAAGTAGCCCGACCAAATGGGACGTGTATTACACCGTACTTGTCAGTCCGGAACTCGATCTGGCCTTTTTTTAGTTTGGAGATTGCGTCGCCAAGGTCTTCGGTCACGGTATTAGACTTGGGCGAAGGCATCATGCCCCGAGGTCCGAGAATTCGGCCCAGGCGACCCACCACGCTCATCATCTCCGGAGTGGCCACGACCTGATCAAATTCCAACCATCCGTCTTCGATTTTCTCCGCGAGCTCTTCCCCTCCAACCCAGTCTGCATCAGCTTCCTCAGCCTCTCTCTGTGTTTCGCCTCGAGCAAAGGCCACCACCCGCACTTTTTTGCCGGTCCCGTTCGGGAGAACGGTAGTCCCTCTTATCATAGTTTGAGAAGGGTTTACGCCCATGTTAAACGCGGCCTCGAGGGACTCATCAAAACCGGCAGTAGCCGTTTCCTTAGCCAGGTCAATGGCTTCATCCAGGGGGTATGTGGCCTCTGGATCCACCTTTTCGCTGGCATTTAGATATCTCTTGCCTCTCGTTGTTGTCAAGACTCGACCACCTCAACCCCCATACTTTGGGCTGTTCCTTTGATTATATTTTTAGCCGAATCCATACGGTAAGTATTGAGATCCGGCAGTTTCTTTTCCGCAATTCGGTCCAGTTGTTCTTCGGTGATTTTTCCCACTTTGTTCATGTTCGGCTCCCCGGAACCGGACGTTATGCCTGCCGCTTTTTTGATTAACTCGGAGGCAGGCGGTTTCTTCACATTGAAGTGAAAGCTCTTGTCAGTGTATATCGTAATATCTACGGGGATGAGCACTCCCTCTTCTTCGTCCTCGGTGGCTTTATTAAATTCGTTGCAGAAGTCCATGATATTGACTTTGTGCTCACCCAGAGCAGGGCCTACCGGGGGCGATGGATCGGCTTGCCCGGCAGGTATTTGGAGTTTTAGTTTTGCTTCGACTCTTTTAGCCATGTTTCCCCACCTCTTCTATAACTTTTCGATTCCTTCAAACCCAATATCGACCGGCGTCTCTCGACCAAATATCTTTACGTTCACCGTGACTTCTTCAGCCTCTTTGTCAATGTTCACGATTTCTCCGGTGAAGTCGGCAAAGGGACCTTCCACTATCTCCACAACCTCGCCTACGTCAAAGTCCACTTCTATCCGCGGCTCACTCGGAGCACTAGGGGTCTCAGTCAAACCAGCCAGCCGCTTCACTACCTTCATTTCTTTGCCCCGAATCGGAGTAGGGTGATAACGGGAGCCGACAAATCGCACGGCCCCACGGATATCATTGATAAGCTCGAGCATTTCCTCTTCCGGCAGATCCATTTTGACAAATATATAGCCGGGAAAGAGTCGCCTTTTTTCAACGGGTTGAATGGTCACCAGACGTTTATCCTTGTATTCTTTAATTCTGACCATCCCTGAAGAATTGGACCGCATCACGTCCTCTTCCTCAAGCAGATCACCTTCCGCTAACTCGGCGCCTTCTCTGATTTTTGACGCAAGGTAATCAGAGGGAATAAGCATTGTTTCACTGTTGTCTTCATCTTTTTCTTCGCCTTCTTCTTTGTTTTCCTCTAGTTCAAAGTGAACGCGTTTGACTTCGTCCCTTAAAACTATCTTCCCTTTGACTCTGACGATGAACTTTTCCTCCTGGTCGGTGGTCAAGGGCACGCCGGGCCTGATTTTCTCCCCTTTTCGAATATCACGGCGAATCGTTTTGTCAGGAGGAATAAGATACGTTTCCTCTGTTCTATTGGTCATCTCCACGATAACCCGTTGGAGGAGCTCGACTTCGGTAACTTCGCAATCCCACTCCACGTGCCTGGGAGGCTTTCGGGCTATAACTGTACCCCGCTCCACACGTTCATTGGATTCAACCATCAAGTCGTAATTGTAGGGTACCCGGTGTTCGCTTGATTTCCCTCTCCGGCTTTTGGAGGTAATGACTTCCTCGATCGGTACCACACAATAGTGTTTTCTACCATTCAGCCGGAATTGCTCGACTCTGTCATCAAATTCCCTGTTTTCAATCCGTTTTTCCAGTTCCTCTCGAACCTTGAGTTCTGATCCGGCATAAGTTTGGATGGCATACCAGTTTTTCATCGTAATTCCTTCCTTGAAGAGAATAATACGTTGGAAAGACTCATGGAAAAGAAGCGAGTACGGTTACATGCCAATAAGATTTCTCACTATCTCCTTAAACAGGAGATCCAAAAAACCACCAATGTAAGCAGATAGAAGGATGACCATTCCAATAATCAGAATGGTCATGGTGACCACTTCATCCTGTGACGGCCAGCTCACTTTATCTACTTCGCTACGAACGCTTCGCAAATAGCTTGTTACTTTTTTGATCCAAACCACTTAATTATCGCCTCGGAGTGGAAAATATGTACTGGCAGGCCTGGGAGGATTTGAACCCCCAACCTTCGGATTTGGAGTCCGGCGCTCTGCCAATTGAGCTACAGGCCTGTACTGTACTATAGAAGTCAAAATCGGAGTGAAACCGTCAGTCAGTTCACTTCTCCACGTGCAGGGTATGATCCTTGCACCACTTACAGTACTTCCGTAGCTCCAGTTTGTCCTTATCGTTCCGTGGATTCTTCTCCGTGTGATAATTCCTTCTTCCACACTCGCTGCAGGTCAGGATAACTTGTTCTCGCACAATCTACCTCTAGGGAAACTCACTCAATAATGTCGGTGACTACACCTGCGCCGACGGTTCTTCCACCTTCTCGGATCGCAAAACGCAGACCTTCTTCCATGGCAATGTGTTCAATGAGTTTTCCGGTAAGGGTCACGTTATCTCCCGGCATAACCATTTCCACGTCATCCGGCAGGTGAACGGTACCCGTCACGTCGGTGGTCCGAAAGTAAAACTGTGGCTTGTAACCGTCAAAGAAAGGCGTATGTCGACCGCCCTCGTCCTTGCTTAGAACGTAGACCTCGGCCTCAAATTGGGTGTGGGGGGTGATGCTCCCGGGCTCTGCCAGAACCTGTCCCCTCTGGATCTCTTCTTTCTCAATTCCCCTGAGCAATACGCCGATGTTATCGCCGGCTATGGCCTCGTCCATGGTCTTGTTGAACATTTCCAGGCTAGTCGCAACAGTTTTCACAATTTCGTCCTGAAGCCCGACGATCTCGATCTCTGATTGAGGAGTTACTCTGCCTCTATCCACACGACCGGTGGCAACGGTACCGCGACCCTTGATGGAGAAAACGTCCTCCACGGGCATTAAGAACGGTTGATCCTCGTCCCGCTCGGGCAACGGTATATAGGAATCTATGGCATCAATTAGTTCGAGAATCGGCTGATTTACCTCCGCCTCGGCGTCCCCATCGCTTTCCAAGGACTCAAGAGCAGATCCTCTTACAATTGGAACTTCGTCTCCCGGGAAGTCGTATTCAGTCAGCAGGTCCCGGACTTCCATCTCCACGAGATCAATCAGTTCGGGATCATCGACCATGTCCGTTTTGTTCAAAAAGACAACCATGGCCGGAACGTCAACTTGTCTGGCCAGCAAGACGTGCTCCCTGGTCTGAGGCATGGGGCCGTCAGCTGCTGAAACGACAAGAACGGTACCATCCATCTGCGCAGCACCAGTAATCATATTCTTGACGTAATCCGCGTGCCCTGGGCAATCGATGTGAGCGAAATGCCGGTTCTCGGTCTCGTACTCCACGTGGCGGACGGCGATGGTTATACCTCGCTCCTTCTCCTCGGGGGCGTTGTCAATATCGAAGAAGTCCTTTTTCTCGGCCAGTCCCTGTGCAGCCAACACTTTGGTCATCGCAGCCGTCAAAGTAGTTTTACCGTGATCAATATGGCCAATGGTGCCAATATTTAAATGCGGCTTATCCCGTTCGAATTGCTCTTTTGCCATTATTTATTTTACCTCCTCAAAATAGTTGTGATATCCTCCCTGAATTTGAACGCCGTGTTTAGAGAGGCTACAGACAATATTCCCATCTTGGAGCCCGCGGCCGGAATCGAACCGGCGACCTTCCCATTACCAACGGGATGTTCTTCCGACTGAACTACACGGGCACTACATGAGATTGTAAAATATTATGACAAAGCTCTGATCGTCTCAACTTACTGCTAATTTTACCTAACAAAGATACTTGAGACGTGGTGGAGGGGGAGGGATTCGAACCCCCGAAGGCACCTGCCAACGGATTTACAGTCCGCTCCGTTTGGCCGCTTC
>JBKGZS010000020.1:0-24088 GCA_046543285.1 Candidatus Acetothermia bacterium
GCTCTTTCTCGAATGCCTCAGCCAGAAAGTTTTCATCGGTACTGGGGAAGTACCCTTTTAGTTCAGGCTGGGCCGTGGAGCTGATCTCTTGCTGGTCGAGATATTCTTTGAGGGCTTGCAGGCCTAGCTTAAACTCGGTCTGTAACTTCGGTAACTCATACTTGGAAACCAGAGAATCCATACGTTCCAGCGACTTGTTGACGAAAGTTTCGATTCCTGTTTGGTTGACGTATCCGGGGAAATTGGCGCAGAATTCGGCAAAATCGTGGAAAATCGTTCCTTTTCTGTAATAATCCCGATCCGGTTCCTCGATGACCCTGGAGAAAAAGTAATCGCGGGGACAGTAGGCGAGGTCGTTCAAACTGGATTGACTGATTGCAGTTACCCTGGGAGGTTTTTTTGATACGTGATTGGAAGAAAAGCCCTCTCTTTTTCCTCTGGCCCTCTGGTAGGTTATGTAATCAGCTCCCTCTTCTCCCTCGGTGAAGGAAAAGAAATCGGGCCGCAATTCGTTAAAATAGGTGCTGGGGCTAATATCCCTGTTCATCCGTTGCTCTTGGACCATATAAAAGCGCTTCTCCCCGTTCTGCAGGAGAGCTTTGAAATTATTGGAGTCCTTTCTCCTGGCCCGGTCAAGATCCTTCCATGGTCTGTCGTTTTCCGGGGAATCCCATTTGGTAGTCATTCCCAGGTAGAACACCACTGGCCTGTCAATGTAAGCTACAGTGCCGGGATTTGCGAGGAGTACTCCCGTCGCGCTCCTATTCTGTTCTATGTCGAAGCTGTCCAGGTAGTACTTCAGGTCATTTAAATTGCTCCGACTAACCCGTTCATTCCACAGTTGCAGGTCCTTCAGGGTGCTTCTGATCTGCGGATCAATTTGAACTTCTCTGTCCGCCAGATAGGAGATAATTTCGCCAAAGGTTTGTTGCCCCATCGCTTCTAACAAGCGCGTCAGTTCTTCTGCTGCAGGGCTAGAAATCTTTGAAAGAAACTCCTCGTCTCGCTTTCTGGGAAGATCCAGGCCCAATTGTCGAAGTACCGGGATTGCCTCCTTGACTTTTACTGATCTGTTCCGCTGACCCAGGAAAAAAAATTGCAGGAGGCCCTTAAATGACTCTGAGTCCTGAAGGTTCCGGCTGGCCTGAAAGTTTATATCTGCCCCTCTTAAATGGGTACGTAGAAGGGCGTTATATGGACTATCGGGGTGGACTACAACCCCGATAGAATCTTCGGGAAGGTCGAGTATGTTGTCTACCACCGACCCCACCAACTGGTTTGCCGAACTGAAAACTCTGAAAGGCGGCAAACTCTCTTTCTCCTCTGTAAAGATTTTTAGGTGCTGTGAATTAGGGGGCAGTATGGAACGATCCAATTTCGTGAATTGGTACAAACCAACCGTGCACAGTTTCTGTTCTTCGCCGATCTGAAATCGCTCCATAGCCCGGTAGAGGTTTGGCCTGGTTTGCAGGGTGGTTAACACAGATCCAAGTTGGTCCGATTCAAAATCCGGCAGTTGTTTCAGCCCTTCGAGTTTCCCGGTCTCCTCCCAGAAGTCGATAACATTTGTCAAGGTATAGGAGATTTGCTTCCAGCTCCAATCGGTTTCCTGGACAAGGTCTAAAAAGAGTTCCTTCTGTGACTTGAGGTCCCGGTCCGGGAACTGTTGGTAGACGAGGGTTTTGGGGGTGTAAGCAAGTTTGCCGATTCTAGGTGTGGAGAATCTGTTATTTAAAGCGTCCGCAAGAGAGGCCTCCGCAGTTAGAACGAGGTTGTAGTCTCTAACCTCATCAAATATTTCATCAATAGACAAGGTGCGTTCTACGTCCATTTGGGAACACCAGAGGCGGCTGATCCTTTTGGGATTGAAGCGAAGGTTTTCATAACTTGATTAAGTTTACTCGGCGGCGAGGGATTTTGGCAAGCGGGTGAGAGATGCGCTGCGGAATCGGAATTTGAGCCCCGAGCCGGAAAGCTCAACCGGAGGAGATGGAAAACAAAAAAGAACTGTAGAAAGGATTAACCCATCTACAGTTCTCTGGATACTATATCGAAACTTTTATTCAGCGAAAGAAAAAAGCTCAGGCAACTTTTACGTTAAGAGCTTTCGGTCCTTTTTCGCCTTGTTCAACTTCATATTCGACTTCTTGACCATCAGATAGAGATTTGAATCCCCCACCAACTATTTCTGAATAGTGGACGAATGCATCTTCCCCATCTTCCTGTTCGATGAAACCGAAACCTTTGTCATCGTTAAACCATTTGACGGTTCCTTTAGCCATAAGTTAAAAAACCCTCCCTGTCTGCCAAGATTTGACTGCCCTCTGCCACTTACAATCAGGAAGAGCTATCAACCCTTTGAATCAAGTGAAACGTCAGGCTCAGTCATGCTATTCTACTATTAAGCTGCGTATTTGGTATTTCCTGTTTCTGTTATACATTCCTGCTAGACCCTGAAACTGTACTGCTTAATACTATCATATTGCAGACAGATAATAATACCTCACGGGAAGTCACTTTGCAACCAGGATGAATTGGAAATTTTCCCGTATCTTGCAGCGAGCTAAATTACACGATAGCATTTGCTAAAAATGGACTTGGGTGCGATCTGGTCGATGGCCATCTCCACCACAAGTATCCCCCTTTACTCGAGATAGTAATCTCTTTCCTGGAGGCGGGCCAAGCAGCGGCGATATGATTTCTGAACGAGAGCGCGATTATACCGAAGCGAATATTACCAAGGCGGTCTTTTTCCTCGCCTGGCCCGCTGTAGTAACCATGATGCTCCAGATGGTAGTGGGTATGGCCGACATTGCCATGGCTGGTAGACTCGGGCCTACAGCACTTGCAGCAGTAGGTCTGGGGCGTCAGCTTATGTTTCTTTCTTACGCCATCGTAGGTGGTTTGGCTACTGGTGCCACGGCGTTGATAGCCCAGCATTACGGAAGGGGTGAAAAGAGCACCGCTTATGCCTTGGCGCGTCAGGCCTTGGTTGGTGGCTCTCTGTTAGCCGTTTTCCTGGGTATTCTAGGTGTGGTTTACGCGGAAGAGTTTTTGGTCCTGATGGGCGCTGAACCTGAAGTCGTGGAGGTTGGAGGTCGGTACATACAGATTGTGTTCGGGGGTTTGATTGCAGTCTATAATGTATTTCTGATCAACGCGGCATTCCGGGGAGCCGGCGATACCAAAACCCCTATGTTTCTGCTCGGCCTGATCAACATCATCAATATCGGAGTCAATTACCTTTTGATCTTTGGGGTAGGCCCTTTTCCGAAACTCGGAGTTCCCGGTGCTGCCATAGGTACGGTTTTTTCGAGGGTGTTGGGAATGGCCATCGGATGGGGTCTGTTTTTCGCCGGGAAATGGCGAATCAAGTTCTCCTTTTCCGATAGCTTCTGGCCCCACCTGCAGCAGATTAAACGTCTTCTTCAGGTGGGTGTTCCAGCTGCTATGGAGCGATTAGTACGCTCCACAACCCAGCTGATCTTTGTGGGCATAGTAACTCACCTCGGTACTCTGGCCGTAGCAGCAAATCAAGTAGCGCTTAGAGCGGAGTCGTTCTCTTACATGCCTGGATTTGGCATGGCTATAGCTGCTACAACTCTGGTCGGTCAGAATATCGGTGCGGGCCTACCCGAGCGAGCTGAACAGTCGGGATACCGTGCTGTTTACATTTCTCTGGCATTTATGACCGGTATGGCGGTTTCCTTTTTCCTTGTTCCCCGAGCCTTCATTACCCTGTTTACAAACGATGAGGAAGTGATACAGCTGGCTATCCCCTGCCTTAGGATCGTGGCGATATCAGAGCCTGCCCTTGCGCTTAACATGGTTTTGGCTGGGGCAATGCGGGGAGCTGCTGATACTCGCTTCCCAATGTACATTACCGCGGCTGGAAACTTTCTGATTCGCCTGCCGCTTGCTTATCTTCTGGCTTATCCGCTGGGTCTGGGACTGGTAGGTGCATGGGTTGCCATGACTGCCGATACTGCGGTTCGAGGTATACTGATGTTCTTCCGTTTTAAAAGCGGCAAATGGAAGGAGGCAGCTAATCAGGTTGATGAGAGCCGGGCCTGAGGCAACCTTCAATTTTTGCCGCTTCCGCTTAAGCGGCTCCATTATGTGGATGGTTAGACCAGAGTTTAATTCAGACCGGGAATGTGGAGGAAGTTCAAATAGCTGGGGCTTGAAGCTACATCATTTTTTTTCAAGGGGTTTTGTTGAATTTTCATTCTGTAACCGTTGTTTGGGCCCGAGAGAGGGTCCTGTACTATCCTTAGCGCCCTTGCTGATTGCCTTTAGGTCACGGGGGTGTGCGGGTGTGCATATCTTCATTTTCGTGCGGAGAGCCTGTTTCGGGCGAACAGGAAGACGCCGACGAAGAACAAAACGATGGTTAAACCGGCCATGAAACCCAGCTCCACCGCGACGTCTTCTGGTTCCCCACCGTAGGAAAGCAGCATTCTCAAGGCATCAGAGGCGTGTGACCAGGGGAGAACGTCGTAGAGCTCGAACCTGTATCCAAAAACGTTGACGAGGACCAGTTCAGGCAACGGGAAGAAGGCCCCAGAAACAAAGCTGAGGGGAACTGTAATTAGGGTACCCAGGTTGCTTGCGTGCTCAGCGCTGTCGGCAAAAGCTGCAATCAACAAGCCCAGTGCAACTGAGGCCACTCCTGCCACGGCAGCTACGACCATCGCAAACAGCAAGGAGTTTATCCCCCCGGCCCAGCTAAATCCTATCAGCAGTGCGGTGGCGAAGAGAACCAGCACTTGAATCACCGCGACCAGGCTCCAGGGAACCAGGGTTCCCAAGAGTAAGTCGAGTGAGTTCATTTTGGTCAACTTGAGTCTTTCCAAGGTTCCTTCCTCCACTTCCCCTGCCAGGGCAGTTGCCACGCCGATGGCAGCGATAAGCACCGCAAAGACCAGGATGCCCGGTGCCTGATAGTCGAAAATGGACAGGCTGCTGGATCCTGATATGGAATCGCTTGTTATCTTCACGAATCTGCTCTGCTGAGTTCTTCCCCCGGCAAAGCTGGAGCTGACCTCCTCTCTAACTATGATACTAATTTCTTCGAGGAAACCTTCCAGAACTCCGTTCAGGATACCCCGCGCGCGACCGTAGGCAATGTAACCGGGATCGCCGGTGATCGTCAGTTCTGAGACGACGTCCTCGATTTTCGGCAGATCCCCATCGAACTCTTCTTGAAACTCGCCGTCCGTCCCCGAAGGGACAAACTCGGATACATCTGGAACTTCCCCTGAATCGGAGATATCTCGGGATTTTCTGATAATCATCTCGCCAACCTGACTGGTAACTTCCCGCCGCGCAGTGGCCTTTATGAGCTGGTTTACCGCCCTGGAAAAATCCGACGGGATTTGAAGGAGTGCTGCCAGCTCTCTCTCCTGTAGAGAGCTCCTGCCCTCCTCGAGATCCACTCTGGTGACCTCAAACAGCTGGGCATCGCTTTCTTCGAAGGTCGCCTCCTGAAGAGCATCTAGAAGTTCGTCACCGAAGTTTCGCTCCGCGCTCCCTCCCTCCGGGGAGGCTATCATAGCCCCCTGGTCTTCGTTTACCACTCCCAATTTGTAGGGGTCACTTTGACCCTGGCCGCCGCTGAAGGCGAAGCCAAAGACCAGCATGAAAACCGCCGGAAACGCCAGAAGCATAGCCAGCCCCTGTTTGTCTCGGACGATTTCTCGAAATTCCTTGAGTGCAACGCTCAAGAATCTCATTCCTGCAGCCTCCTGCCGGTAAGGTGGATGAAAACGTCCTCCAAAGTGTTGGTCCGACTTATAGAAACTTCGGAAACCACCAGCCCTGCGTGCCCCAGCTTATCGATATAATTGGGAAGCCGAGCCACAGCATTCGGAGCCCGAAGAACCAAGCTGTTCTCAACTTCTCTCGCCTCGACTGTTTCCTTCAGCTCCTTCAGCAATTGCAAAGCTTCGGAGTTGGTTTCGGGATTTTCCAGCGTAATCGTAATCGAGTCCTCTTCACCGACGCTCTTTTTCAGTTTTTTTGGGGTATCAACCACCAACAATTTACCCTGATTCATAATCCCTACCCTATCGCATAGCCTGTCAGCCTCTTCCATCAGGTGAGTAGTCAGGATCACTGTTCGTCCTTTTTGCTCGCGCAATGCCCTGATATATTCCCAGAGGGACAGGCGGGATTGCGGATCCAGTCCCGCAGACGGTTCATCCAGAATAACCAGATCCGGATCGTGTACCAGACTCATGCCCAGGTTCAACTTGCGCTTCATCCCGCCGGAAAGACTGGAGGCCCGACTTCCGGCCTTATCTTTCAGGTTCAACTCCTTCAGCAAAGTTTCAACACGTGAGGTGAGTTGTCTCTCGGGGACATCGTACATCCGGCCGATGAAACGCAAATTCTCCCCGCAAGTCAGCTGTTCCCAGAAGACAAACTCCTGCGGACATACACCCAGGTTCTCCTCAGGTCGGAATTTTCCACTACCTCTAAACGTGATCTTGCCCGAAGTCGGTTCCAGTAGTCCTACCATCATCCTGATCGCCGTCGTCTTACCGGCCCCGTTAGGGCCGAGAAATCCGAATATTTCCCTTTTCTTAATAGTCAGATCCAGATCGTCGACGGCGGTCAAGTTGCCGAACCTTTTCGTCAATCCTCGAGATCTAAGAATATAGTTCTCATTGTTCATTTAAACCCCCCGGCCAGGTGGGAAATCGAGGTGATTTTGATAAAAAACTCCCATAAAGAACTTGGTGTGCCGGTCCGCAAGGTTACCCTTCCAGCGAGCTCCTTTGGCCTTCTAGGCCACCGGATCTCTGCCTAACAGGAATGATTAGTCCCTCAAAAAGAGATCCCTCCTAGATTATCGCGCGAATTTGAAAACAGAGAGCAAGCAAATCTCTTCAAGTTCAATTTGAGTCTAAAGTCAGTTACCCCAGCAAAGTACGGGGCTTGTAAAGACAACCCCGTAAGGTTACTATTTTTTTCTTTAACGAAACGTGACACAGCAGTCAATTCGCCCTGCTCAATTGTACTAGGAACAAATACAACACGAGTTCCGAATTGACTGCTGCACCAAACCTATCTAATTTAGGCCCGGAGCAAGCTCCAGGTTTTTCTCAGCTACTTTGGTAACGTTGCAGAACTGAAGACTCCAGGAAACACAGTGATTATGGTCGAATACAGAAATTACTGCAACACCTACGCCACCTGAACCTGGCCTCGAGAGGCCAAAAGTGACGCCTTAGCCCCAGCGGGGTCGTTAAGCTTATACTTCGAATCAAGGCAAGTAAACGGGCAAAGGAACACTGCCCCGAAGCTTTCATTAACCTGACCGAACGTGTAAGATGATCACGTTGGCACCTATATACATCAGAAAGGAGCACACACAGTGATTGAAAAACTAAAACGGCGGGTCATTGATCGAATCGAAGACGTCTCAGATGAGATTGTAGCCATAAGTGAAAAGATTCATTCTGATCCGGAATTGGGTCTCGAGGAGTACAAAGCGCAGGGATGGCTTACGGAATCCTTGGAGGATGCTGGATATGCAATCGAACGGGGATTAGCGGGAATGGAAACTGCTTTTAGAGCAGTTCATCCCGAGACCTCCCCCGGCCCCACGATCGCGATTTTAGCGGAGTACGATGCGCTTCCGGATTTGGGTCACGCCTGCGGGCACAATCTGATAGCTGGAGCTGCCCTTGGGGCAGGCCTGGGGTTATTTGGGTTAAAGAGTGAGATTCCCGGACGTTTGGAGGTTATCGGTACTCCTGCCGAGGAGTCCGAGGGAGCCAAAGTAACTATGGTCAACTCAGGGGTTTTTGATGAGGTTGATGTGGCCATGATGTTCCATCCCTCCACAACAACAGCCTCTTACAGTCGCAGTGCGGCCAGCCTGGAGGTTGAACTGACGTTCGAAGGCCAGTCCACCCACGCCGCTGCCAGTCCCGAAAAAGGTGTGGATCCGCTGACTGCCCTGATTCAGACCTTCGTCTGCGTGGATACTCTGCGACAGAGTAATCCTGAAGACACTCGGATTCATGGAGTTATTACCGACGGAGGAAAGAAACCCAACATGTTTCCTAAAACTGTCACCGCCCGATTTACCATACGCGGCAGCACCAACGAGAAACGAGACCAAGTGGTTGATAAACTTCGTGCTTGTGCGGAATCGGCCGCTGAATCTACGGGTGCTGGTCTCTCGTTTGACAAAGCTAATCAGGGCTATCAGGCCTTGATTCCCCACAGGAAGCTGGCAAAGGTCTTCGGGACCAATTTGGAGCGACTGGGCGAAGATGTAGAAGAAGGCGAGGACAGCATGGGCTCGACTGACATGGGGGATGTTTCACAGGTCTGTGCTGCCATTCATCCCTACATTTCTATTGCCGATGAAGAAGTGGCTGGCCATTCCCCTGAATTTGCCAAAGCGGCGGCTTCCGAATCCGGTTACCAGGCCATGCTGACCGCCGCCAAAGCTCTGGCTCTGACAGCTATTGACGTGGCAGTCGACCAAGAACTGTTTCAGAAAATAAGGGCACGGGACTAGCTTCTTCCTCGTGGGTAATAATTTATATTGTTGCTAAAACTCGGTATCCTAACCGTACATTTCATTTGAGGTGATCAACGTGAACTTCGATGTATTGTTGAAAAGCTGTCGTGTTTACGATGGAACTGGTAATCCCTGGTACACAGCCGACGTGGGTATCAAAGAGGGCAGAATAGCTGCCATAGGACGAAGAGAACCACTGGATGAAGATGCCGATCAGGTGGTCGATGTGGAAGGACAGGTACTGTGTCCGGGTTTTATCGACATTCATACCCATAGTGACGCCAATTTTCTGGCCGACCCCAAAGCTTCCAGCAAGCTGTTCCAGGGCGTTACCACAGAACTGGCAGGTAATTGTGGGGTGAGTGCCGTACCGTTCAGCTCCGAAATGAACTTTTCCGAAGCCATCTACGAGGCCATTGATGAGATCGATTGGGATAATTTTCGGCAGTTCTTTGCCAGGCTTGAGGAAAACGGCGTTCCTCTGAATCTGGCTACACTTGCCGGGCACGGTTCTCTCCGAAACGAGATAATGGGTTTTGAGGATCGTGAACCATCGACCTCGGAACTGGACCAGATGAAATCACTGCTTGATGAATATATGGAGCAGGGCGTCTTTGGGCTTTCCACCGGTCTCTATTACGCGCCTGGTAGCTACGCCTCGACCGAAGAGGTAATTGAACTGGCAAAAGTGGTCAGTGATCACGGGGGTCTTTATGCCAGTCACATCAGGAACGAAGGCAAATGCCTTTTAGAGTCTGTCGAGGAGGCCATCGAAATCGGAGAAAAGGCTCAGGTTCCCGTTGAAATTTCGCACCACAAAGCGGTGGGGCAGGAGAACTGGGGCAAGGTAACCGATTCCCTGGCCAGAATTGAGGAAGCTCGAAACCGCGGCATTGAGGTTACCTGCGACCAATACCCCTACAACGCCTCCAGCACTAGTTTGTCTTCTCTCCTTCCTCGCTGGGCTCAGAAGGGAGGCCGTAAAGAATGGCTGAAGCGACTGGAAGATAAGCAGAGCCTGAGGAAAATCAAAAGCGAGATGGGGAGCACTAACGAAAATAGAATCGATTGGTCCGCCGTTTACATAGTCGAATTTCCGGGAGACGAGGGTGAGGATATAATTGGGAAAAACGTAGCGGAGATTGCCGAAGATCGGGAAACTGAAGCAACTCAAACTGCCGTGGATCTTTTGCTGGAGAGCGAAGGGCAGGCCCGAAAGATCCACTTTGCCATCTCCAAGGATGATATCGAAACGGTCATGAGTAAACCCTTTGTCATGACGGGAAGTGACGGATCAAGCCTGCGTGTGGAGGGCCCGCTCAGCTCTGGAAAACCCCATCCCAGAAGTTACGGAACCTTTCCTCGGGTGTTGGGCAAATACGTTAGGGAGAAGGAAACTCTGTCTCTGGAGGATGCCATCAGAAAAATGACCTCCTTCCCCGCCCAGAAAATTGGCCTGAGGAACAAAGGACAGGTGAAAGAGGGAATGGATGCCGACTTGGTCGTTTTCTCGCCCGATCAAATTGAGGATAAGGCCACTTTCCAGGATCCTCATCAGTACCCCGTCGGGATTAACTACGTTTTGGTCAACGGGAGAATTGCTGCAAAGAACGGCCAATTGGTTGATCACCAGGCCGGCGATGTTTTGAAGTTTTAAGTGTAGCGCTGGAGGTTTTTCATCTTTAACCATATTAGCGAGGGGTGTCCATGAAACCCAAGAGGTTGAAACAAGGTGATACGATCAAGCTCGTTGCCCCTGCCTCCTGCCCTGATCTCCGAAATCTCAAATCTGGCATGAATTACCTCCAGGAACAGGGCTTTGATCTAAAGCTCGGAGATACTCTTAAGCACCTCACTCGGTACTGGAGCTTTTCCGGGACTGAACAGCAACGAGCTGACGAGATCAACCGCGGCTTCCGCAATCCCGAGGTAGATGCTATTTTCTGTGTCCGGGGAGGCTATGGCTCTCCCCAAATTTGTGACAAGCTTGATTACGAGCTAATCCGTGAAAATCCGAAAGTTTTTGTAGGTTACAGTGATATCACTTCTTTGCACCTGGCTCTTCAGTCAAAAACAGGATTAGTTACTTTTCACGGGCCCATGGTGGGTACAGATTTTGGCCAGGAGCCCAGTACTTACACCCAGAAAATGTTCCAAAATGCCGTATCTCGGGCTAAACCCTGGACCGTCGATAACCCCGATAAGGGGCCTTTGTTGAAAGTCCTAAACGAAGGACAGAGTGAAGGTACCTTGATGGGGGGCAACCTCTCCTTGATTTCTACGCTAATGGGCACCCCTTATGAACCCGACCTTCAAGGAAAAATATTGTTCTTGGAGGAAGTGGACGAACCAATCTATGCCGTCGATAGGTATTTAACACAGCTGAGGCTGGCCAATCTTTTCGAGGGAATTGTGGGGTTGATAATTGGAGAGTCAGTGGAGTGTGAACCAAAGAGCGGGGGGAGTCCCGGGCTTGAGGAACTGGTTTACAGTTTTTTCGACGGGTTTGATATACCCATACTTTACAATTTGGCCTGCGGTCACGGAGAAGATAAGGCGACTTTGCCTGAAGGAGTCCTAGCGAAACTTGACACAAACCGAAAGGATCTGGAAATACTCGAGTCTCCTGTTCGATAAGTTCTCACCTTCACTTGCAGGAGACTGAAAAAGTAGCAGATAATCCCAATTTGTACGGAACGTATAACCATGGCCCAAACGTTAAACAGCAACCCTGGAGAAGACGGTTTCCGGATGCCCGGAGAGTTTGAAAGCCATTTTGGTTGCTGGATGCTGTGGCCTGAAAGAGGTGACAATTGGCGTCTCGGAGCCAAGCCGGCTCAAACTGTTTTTGCGGAAGTGGCAACGTTAATCTCACGCTACGAATCTTTGACCGTAGGCGTTTCGCACCGACAATTTGCCAATGCCCGTTCACAGTTGCCTCAGAGAGTGAGGCTGGTAGAGATGTCTTCGGACGATTGCTGGGTCAGAGATTGTGGCCCAAGCTTTGTGGTGAATGACCAGAGGGAGGTTCGGGGAATCGATTGGGGTTTCAATGCTTGGGGCGGTTTGGAAGGCGGGCTATATTTCCCCTGGGACAGGGATGAAATGGTAGCCCAGAAGATACTGGAAATGGAAAATCTCAAAAGATATGCTCTGACCGACTTTGTTCTGGAAGGAGGATCCATTCATGTGGATGGCCAAGGTACGCTTATCACTACTGAGCAATGCCTTCTCAATTCAAACCGAAATCCGGACATGACCAGGTCGGACATAGCGACAACTCTCAAGAATTATCTGGGCATCGAGAAAATTATATGGTTGAAAGAAGGCCTATATGGCGATGAGACGGACGGGCACGTAGATAACCTTTGCTGTTTTGCGAGACCGGGAGAAGTACTGCTGGCTTGGACGGCTGATAAGGACGATCCGCAGCATCAAATATCTCGAGAGAACCTTCAAATTCTGGAAAGCACCCGGGATGCTCGGGGGCGGAAGTTAACAATCCACAAAATTGGCTTACCCGGACCGCTCTTCAGAAAGGATGGGGAAGTCCAGGGACTCGATAGCTCAAGGAGAAGTCCGCCTCGGAGAGCCGGCCAGAGGTTGGCCGGATCCTATATCAACTTTCTGATATGTAATGGTGCAATCGTACTTCCAGTATTTGATGATCCTCGGGACGAGCAAGCAATTGAGAAAATCTCGAGCATCTTTCCGACTAGGGATATTCTTCCCGTCCAATCAAAAGAGCTCTTGCTCGGTGGAGGAAATATTCACTGCCTCACACTACAGCAGCCGGCCCCTGATCCCGGCCGATCCACCGGAAGAGATTCGTTATAGTTTCCTCTGATGATTGTTGCTGGGCCGATATTACTCTTTCAGAAAGCCCGGCAGTGTTTCATCTTGAAGCAGATCTTCCATGGTTTCCCGCTTTCTTATCTCGTCGAATTCCGAGCCTTTAACCATTACCTCTGCGGGCCTCGGGCGCGAGTTGTAATTTGAGCTCATGGAATAGCCATAGGCGCCGGCGTCCTTTATGGCCAGCCTTTCACCAGCGGATAAGTCGGGGATCTTCCGATCCTGGGCGAAAAAGTCAGCGGATTCGCAGACCGGCCCGACCACGTCTACGAGACCTACATCGCCACAACACCTCTCTTTTAGGGGTAGGATCTCATGCCAGGCTTCGTATAAACTGGGTCGAATGAAATCATTCATCCCGGCGTCCAGTATCAAAAATTTCTTGTCTTTTTTTTCCTTTACGTAAGTAATCTCTGAGACCAGGATACCGGCCGGGCCGCTGATTGCTCTTCCGGGTTCAGCTATTATCGTTGGTAGTGGTTCAAGATCCAGATTGTCCATTCCTTTTTCCACTGCCTTTGCGTATTCCTGTATGGCAATGCACTCCTCGTGCTCTCTGTAGGGAATTCCTACCCCTCCACCAACGTCGATAAAGCCAAGCTCGATTCCCTGTCCCGCCAGCTCTCCGACAAATTCGGACAACTTTGCCATCATTTCCTCAAACGGCTGAACTCCGCTTATTTGAGAACCCAGGTGGGCGTGAATTCCTACAGGGTTAAGATATTTGTGTTGCTGGACCAAGTGGTATCCTTTCCGGCCTACTTCAAAGCTAACTCCGAACTTGTGTTCCTTTAAACCTGTCGAAATGTAAGGATGGGTCTTGGGGTCGATGTTAGGATTTACGCGGAAAGATACCGGTGCCTCATGTCCCATTCTTGCAGCTTCTTTGGCTATATTTTCCAGTTCCGGAAGCGACTCTACATTAAAGGCCCGGATGCCATTTTTTAACCCCAATTGAATTTCGTCGGTGGTTTTTCCCACGCCTGCAAAGACAATGTCTCTGGCGTTGATCCCGGCCCGGATTGCCTGGGTTAGTTCTCCTCCCGACACCACGTCGGCTCCCAATCCCGCGCGGGCTAGAGTGGTCAAAATTGCCCGGTTGCTATTGGCTTTGAGGGCGTAGCAGATTAATGCTGAAGATTTCGTAAATGCTGATTGAAAGGCCTGCGCTCGATTCTCAAGGATTTCATGGCTGTAAAGATAAAAGGGGGTTCCAATCTCAGCCGCAATTTCTCCAACGTCCACGTTTTCGCAGAATAACTGCCCATCTTGATAGTGAAATCCATCTATTTGCATGTCATCCTCCGCCTGTATAAATTCGTTTGATTTTTCTGTCACTGAAAGAACTCAGAATTTCAAGAATTCCCGCGCCGGTAATACGGGTTACTTCTTTGAGAGTAATGGTTTCCCCGATTAATTCCACCCGATCACCTGGGGCAACGCGTTCAATTTCGGAAACGTCGACCAAGGTGTGATTGGCGCATATTTTACCTACCACGGGCGTCCGCTGGCCTCGGATGACGACCTCCCCCCTATTGGACAGGCGCCGATCCAGGCCGTCTCCGTAACCGACCGGCAGCACCGCGATCCGACTGCTGGATTCAATCCGATAGGCTCGGTCATAACTTACGTAACTGCCAGCAGGGAGAGTGCGGACTTCGGCTACCTCGGAATAGAGAGCGAAGATGGGTTTTAGGGCCTTCGTCCAGGACGCTTCTACTTCCGGGTACCCGTAGATGAGTGTCCCCATTCTTATCACATTTAAAGGGTCTGCTGTGAGCTCATTTTGATACTGGATAAAACCGGCCGAGTTTGCCAGGTGGCGTAATTGGGGTAGCAGATTCTGGTCGTTCAATTTCTGAAGAAGCTCCCGAAATTCGCTGATCTGGTCCTTTGTGTAGACTTTATCCTCTTTGGCCAGGGAATCAGCGACGCTCAGGTGGCTGTAAATACCTTCTACCTCCACGGAGGAAAACCGTCTACACTGCTTTAAAAAAGTAGGCACTTCCTCAGGAACCAGCCCCGTTCTACCCATCCCTGTGTCCACATTTACATGCACTCTCGTTTCGGTGTGTTGAGAGCGGCTTTCTTGATGCAGTGCGCTGATGAAATCGGTGTCGGCGCTTGTTATCGTTGGTGAAAGATCAAAATTAACGATCATCGAGAGCTGATCCTTCACCAGAGGGCCAAATACCAGTATGGGGACCTCGAGGCCTGCCTCTCTTAGCTCTTTACCCTCCTGGGGATTGGCAACTCCAAGGTACTCAATGCCGTTGTTCACTCCGACTCTGGCTACATCTTTAATGCCATGACCGTACCCGTCGACCTTAACCACGAAGATGATTTTAGCATTTCCGTCCAGTCGTTGCCTGATTACACGAACGTTCTTGGCAAGCTGCAAAAGGTCAATCTCGGCAGTGAGCATTGCATACACCAGCCTGGTTGCACCGCTGCTGGGCGAGGATTTTGGACACGTTCCGAAACTATTTCTACTGGCACGATATTTACAGGGCTGATTATTCCATAGTTCCTCTATGAGGTCAAGTGTCTCAGGTGCGAAAATCCTGGTCTGCTCTCGATCAAGATAGAAAGTTACGAGTTGGCAGATGATCATTTTCCCAGTTTCCAGAACCGGTAGAACGACTCTCAAATCTGGATTTTCTGGACGCTACCAGTTACACTAACAGCAAAACTATCCACTCCGGAGGTAATGAGTCTTATGTCCTTACAAGTTGTCCAATATGGTGTAGGCGAGATCGGGTTAGAAATAGCCCGATTGGCAGTAAATAGAGATAATTACGAGCTAATTGGTGCGATAGATCTCGATCCGTCAAAAGTGGGCAGAGATATCGGAGAACTTCTCGATCAGGAAAAAGTAGGCGTTGAAGTATCCGACGATTCCCAGCGGATTCTCTCGCGGGAACCGGATATCATCTTGCACTCCACGGGCTCCCATATGCGGAACGTTCAGGCACAGTTTGAAGAATGCGTGGAAATCGGAGCTGACGTTATTTCAACCACGGAGGAGCTTTCATATCCTTTCCTTCAAAGTCCGGACATCGCGGAACATCTAGATAGTCTAGCGGTGGAACATGACTCTACAGTTCTGGGAACTGGCGTCAATCCGGGCTACGTGATGGATCTCTTACCCGTAGTGGCAACTGGAGTTTCACGCAAGGTGGACAGTATCTCAGTGCTCAGAGTCCAGGACGCAACCAAACGACGAGAACCTCTCCAGGCCAAGATAGGTGCCGGTCTAAGCTTAGATGAATTTGACGAGCAAGTGGCCGGCGGAGGCGGACATATTGGTCTGATAGAATCTATTGCTTTAATAGGAAACGGTTTGGGCTGGAGACTGGAAGAAATCGATCAGAAGATCGAACCCATGGTTGCAGAGAACAAAACTCAAAGCTCTTACTTTACCGTTGAGCGGGGAGAAGCTTTGGGAATCAAGCATACAGGTTGGGGAGTGAAAGACGGAGAGAAGGTCATCGATTTGGACCTCCGTATGTATTTGGGGGCCGAAAATCCTCGGGATTTGGTTAAAGTGGAGGGTAATCCCAGCTTCGAGATGGAAGTAGAAGGCGGGTTGCACGGTGATATAGCCACTCCGGCCGTTGTTGTCAACTCGGTTCCTTCGGTCAACAAAGCTTCCCCGGGTTTGAAAACTGTCCTTGATCTTCCTGCGGCTGCCTACCATTGTGATCCCACCGCGAGAGGGAATCTCCAGAAAGGATTGTGTAAATAACATTTTTTCCGGAGAATCGATACGAAAGTTGGAAGCAGCCTTCTGAATTATAGAATAAAGGAGATAATATGAAAGTTCTCATTTCTGCAGATATGGAAGGGATCAGTGGAGTTGTCAACGGTAATCAGGTCACCCCAGGTGAAGAAGAGTACAAGACGGCCAGGGAAATGATGATCAAAGACACCAATGCGGCAATTGAAGGAGCTTTGGACGCTGGCGCGGATGAAATAGTAGTTAACGACTCCCACGACGGGATGGTCAACTTGCTGCCCGAAAAACTGCACCCTGAGGCCCGGCTCATTTCCGGCTACGGGAAGCCTTTAGTCATGATGGAAGGGGTGCAGGATGTCGATGTAGCAATGTTTGTGGGATACCACGCCAGGATTGGAACTTTAAAAGGTGTCTTGTCTCACTCTTATTTTGGCGGCAATATCAATGGAGTAGAAATGAACGGCGTCGAAGCAGGTGAGCCAGAAATAAACGCCGCAATTGCCGGTCATTACGATGTTCCAGTTGTTTTTACCAGCGGCGGACAGCGAGTTTGTGACCTTGTCCAAGAATCGATAGGCAAATGGATTACTGTCGCTCCGGTAAAAGAGGATCTCAGTCGCACTGCGGCAAAGTGTCTTCATCCTCAGCGTGCGCGAGAGCTGATCAAGCAAAGGGCCAAACAGGCATTTGAAAATCTGACGGTCGCCGAGCCAGTTAAGCCCGATTTGCCGATTTCCTTTGAGGTAAAATTCTTCACCGGTCAAATGGCCGATCAAGCAGAAATGTATCCTTTTTCAGAACGTGTTAATAGCCGGACTATACGAGTTACCGGAGAAGACGTAGTTGAAGGTTTCCGCGCCTTTATGGTTTTGGCCAAGCTGGGTCAGGCCGAGCTGTTTTAATTCTTGACACCATGAGAGGTGTTCAGAATAGAAACTCCAAAGTCCAGTTTAGGGGAGGAATTGGGCCTCTCGTCCTGGGCAGAAATTGATCTGGACGCACTCGAACACAACTTAAAGTTTATTCAAAGGTCCTTGTCTGGAGACGCTGAGTTAATGGCTGTGATTAAGGCCAATGCCTACGGGCATGGGGCAGTACCCGTCGCCCAGACTGTTCTACAAGAGGGTGCGACTAGCCTGGCTGTTCACCGAATTATCGAAGGGATACAGCTGCGCACTGCTAACATCGATGCCCCCATCCTGATACTGGGCTACACCTCGCCGACTCAGGCTAAGAGAGTGGTCAAACATGATCTCTCACCCACCGTAATTGATTGTGATCAGGCTCAGGCTCTGGAAAGCGAGGCAAGTTCCCAGGATCAGATTGTTGACGTTCACGTTTCCGTGGACACGGGAATGGGTAGATTTGGCGTCCTGCCTGACCATATCTTGGAGGTACTCGGCAGCATCGATGAATCCGATCATCTGCGTTTCACGGGTCTCTATACCCATTTTGCGACCGCGGACGAGGTCGACAAATCCTACACATATTATCAATACAGGCTTTACCGCCGGGTGGTACATCGCTTGGAGGAAAACGGCTTTTCAATTCCGCTCAGACACGTTTGCAACAGTGCAGCTACCGTCGACTTTCCGGACCTGCACCTGGATATGGTTCGATGTGGCATTTTGCTTTATGGGATGGATCCGTCCAATGAGCCAGACCACTCCAAGGATCTGGAGCCAGTGTTATCCTTAAAAAGTCGTGTTATTCGGGTGGCTACACTGCCTGAAGGTTCGAGCATCGGCTATGGAAGGACTTATGTGACTCCAAAGTCGACCCAGGTTGCGTTGATTCCCGTGGGATATGGCGATGGCTATCCTAGGCTCTTGTCCAACCGCAGCGAAATACTAATCCACGGTCATAGAGTCCCGGTGGTGGGTGCTGTTTCCATGGATCAGATCGTGGTAAATATCGATGATGTTTCAAGAGTTCAGAAGGGCGATGAGGCAGTGTTAATTGGTCAACAGGGAGAGGAAGAAATTTCTGCAGAGGAAGTGGGGCAGTGGGCCGAGACGCTTAATTACGAGGTGGTGACTGGACTTTTGCCACGAGTATCTCGGCTTTACCTCCGCGATGGGGAGATTATCAGGAAGGAGAATTTATTGCAGAATTAGAATATGGTGGCGGTTTTACCTGGAATTTCTGCAGCCTCTGCTGAAGATCGTTAAACGGAGCTCATTTATTGGGAATTTGAATTCTTTCCAGCTAGCTCTTATTCAACTTCATTGCCTTAAAACTTGATACAACAGATGGACTTGTTTTCTGAGTAGATTTGAAGCTTAACGGTGTCATTTGATTGTTTGGAGTTTAACATTTGGTCAACAACAACCGCGAGGGGGTATTCAGCATGAATTCGGAGTTTTTAGAAATTAACCAATCTCAAGTCGATCAGGTGCTCAATATGGAGAAAGTTATGTCGGCAGTCGAGGAGGCATTTAAGGAGTACTCGGCAGGGGAAGCAAAAATGCCCCCAAAAATCTATCTAGATCTTCCTCAGTTCAACGGTGACTTCCGAGCCATGCCGGCCTATGTTTCTGGGTATGCAGGCCTTAAATGGGTTAATGTTCATCCGGATAACAAGGAGAAAGGTCTTCCCACCGTAATGGCAAAAGTCATCCTGAGCCGCCCCGAGACCGGCGAAAATCTGGCCTGCATTGACGGGACGAATTTGACGGACTTTCGAACCGGAGCGGCGGGCGGAATTGCGGCGAAATATTTGGCGCGGGCCGATTCCGAGATCCTGGGATTAGTTGGCTTGGGCGAGCAAGCAAAGACACAATTATTGGCAGTCGCCGAAAATTTCGAGCTGACCGAAATCAGGGCTTATGATATCGACGAATCCGCCGTTAGAAACTTCAAACAGGATTTCTCCGACTACAATGTTCGCGGAGCTTCGCTCGAAGAAACTGCTGGAGCTGACATCCTGGCAACTACTACTCCGGTCCGTGATCCGATAATAAAGAAAGAGTGGGTAAAACCCGGGGCACACATCAACGCCATTGGTGCCGACGCCGAAGGAAAGGAAGAATTGGATCCGGAACTGCTTTGTGGAGAGAATACCAAGGTCGTGGTCGACGATTATGAGCAGACCACCCATAGCGGGGAGATCAATGTTCCCTACAACAAAGGATTCATTGACAAAGATGATATTTACGGTACTCTGCCTGATGTGGTGGGCGGTAAGCAGCCCGGTCGGGAAAACGACCGAGAGATTACTATCTTTGATTCTACCGGTCTGGCCATCCAGGACGTGGCCACCGCGAAGATGGTTTACGAAGATTATAAATAAGCTTTAAGGGTAGCTCGTGGCTCAAACTTTTGTTGCGGAGGTTTCTAATCAGTTGTTCAAGCTTTTTTGAGCCCTGAAGAATCGTAATTCGTAATTAAGGAAACTGAGCAGGGAGCAGCTGGTCCCTGCTCGGTTTCACTTTAAGATCCTCTCAGTTCAAATCTCCCCTCAAGTTTTTCCATTCGATCGGTAATTCCCCCGTATTCTAGTTCGTCGTAGTCTAACATAGCTGGTCCCGAGAAGCCCTGTTCTCTAATGTCAAGGGCCTTTCGGGAAACTTTCGTTCTGATTTCATCCCAGAATGGGTTGTCGAATACGTCGACGGGTTCTGTAAACTGACCATCGCTAACAGAGAATGCGAGACAGGAAACGATAGGGGGACCGTCGAAGTAAGATATCGAACCTCCCTCAGAGACGGGCATAAGCGGCCCGTTATGACTTCCTCTCATGAACCCAGCGACGTAGTGGCCGATCTTATACGGTGATAGTACCTCCCCGGTTGCAGGAAAAGTTTTCTGGACTCGGACCAGCGCCACCGGATCATCTTTACCCACGTATTCGCCAGCTATTTCGTTGAGCCTGGTAGTGCTGCAGGATGCTGCCTGGTCTCCGGTGGAGTTTGCGTGAATTGATTCCACGACGAAACGTCCATTATCTCGCAACAGGCAGGCAATATCATAGATGTCTTCCGGGGTACTGAGGCGGATCACTTTGTCCTGTCCGGTATGGGTCACGTCCATAATAGTAAACGTGAATCCTTCCCCGATGTCCGGTGAAAGCATCAGGCCGGGAGAGTACATGGGGTCGGCAAAGGCGAGGAAAAGGGGCAAATTATATGCGCCCGGTTCAGTTTTATCGGCCATGAAAAGCAAAAACGGCTCACTGGGCCTTTCTTCAATTTCTAATTCGGCGACGGCCGGTCCAAGACCCTTGACGTTGCCTGAAAAAGCGTCCTTGAGTAAATCCTGCCCAGCTCCGTAAAGCCCCTGTTGTCTTGCGACCTCCGTCCCCGCCTGGAACGCTTCCCATGCCAGACCGTGAACCTTGTCGCTATCCTGTCCTTCCTGGTGCGAGAGAAGCACTGTTACGTCATCTCCCGTGTGAGTGACGTAACTGTCCAGTAGATAGCTCCCCTGTTCCTCCACGTAATTCCCGACCTTCTCTAGCACCCTGTCCGAAGGAGTGATGTGCCCTCCAATACTTCCAATGTCCGCCTTTATTACGGAAAGAGTCAGATCAACCATTTGTGTCCCCCTCTTCAAGTTTGTTTAATTGGTGGAATTACGGAGTTTACTAAACTCCTGACCATCCACGTGTTTGTATCATATGCTAAGGGGACAGTCAACAGTTTGGAGAGAATCCGAAGATGGTATGGACCACTAGTAGGGCATAAGCACAGGCCGGCACTCACCATCTCACGGTCCGCTCTCACCTGATTTACTCGCCGGCTGAAGGAACGACAGGTATTAAGGCGCGTACTCGCTGGTCGATATTTCGTAGTTTCAACTGCCTAATGACAAAGGTGTGAACGATAAGTTATAATATAAGGGTAAGGAAAATCTTTGAGCTTTGCTCTCAGCAGTAAACGAAAGCGGCGGTTTGCTATTTGGCCGGCACCGTGAGCGATAACCGGTTTCGCGTTTAGGCAAGCTGTGAAAGGGGTGATAGAATGACTTTAGGCCAGCGAGTATTGTTATATCTCATTTCATTAGGCGCTTTTCTTATTATAGATTTTACCTGGTTGGGTTGGGTAGCTAAAGACTTTTATGCCAGGCATTTGGACGAACTGATGTCCAGACAGATTAATTGGCCTGCTGCATTTTTCTTTTACCTGTTATTTGTGGGCGGGTTGTTGGTCTTCGTAATTGAGCCGGCCCTCGATCGTGGCTCTCTGTTCTCAGCAATTCTAAGGGGCGCATTTTTCGGCATCGTTGCATATGCCACCTACGATCTAACCAACCTAGCTACCCTGGAGGACTGGCCAATTGTCGTAACCGTCGTGGATTTGATCTGGGGAGGTGTGTTGTCCGGACTTGTGAGCGCGGTGGGGTATCTTCTCGGTTTCTATTTATTTGTTTAACCATCAGGGTTTTGTTACCTTGTCAATTGTGCAAATGGATTGTGGTTCTGGCAGGGGAGGTCATATGCACAGAACAAGTGGATTGATTGTCGTGGTTGTCTTATTAGCTTTATTCTTGATCGTTGGCTCTGCTGAACTCCTTGCGGATCGGGATCGGGGTCCAGATACCATAGAGATAGGAGCCCTATCGCCTTTGACGGGCCCCTTTGGTACCTGGGGTGAACTGGTAACCAACGGCTTTGAACTGGGAATCAAGCATCTGAACCGGGCGGGAGCCCCTCTGGGAAGAGATGTAAATCTGCTGATAAAGGATACCAAGACTGACCCCAACGCAGCGGCCATTGCTGCTCGGAGCCTGGTGGACGCTCACGGAGTCCCGGCTGTTCTCGGGCCTCTGGCAACCAATACGGCAGTGGCGATTGCTGAGGGGGTAACCATACCCCACCAAGTAGTACAGATCTCCATCTGTTCTGGCATTCCTTATTCTGAGTTGGACGACGACGATTACGCTTTCCGAACCAGGGTTTCGGATCGCGTTCAGGGAGAACTGTTGGGTGAGCTTGCTTGGAATGTTGGATACGAGACACTGGGCGTTTTATACGTTAAAAACCAGTACGGTGAAGGATTGGCCGAGGTTTCCAGAGAAGCTTTTGAAGAACGAGGTGGCGAAGTACTAAACGAGGTCTCTTTTGCGGGTAACCGTTCAGTATACAGAGGGGAACTCAAAGCCGTGATCCAGGATGATCCCGATGCAGTGCTGGTTATTGGGTTTGCCGAAAACGTAGTTGCCATAGTCCGTCAGAGCTTGAAGGCCGAGCTTATTGATAACTTTCTGTTCGGAGACCCTATGTACGGACAAGATATTATCGATCAAGCGGGGGGATCCAGATTGGACGGTACCTATGGATTGATGGCTACAGGTGCATACGACAATCCTGCTTTATCCACCTTCATGGAAGCTTACAGAGAAGAATATGATCAAGAACCTAAGGGATCAATTATTGCGAATAGCTACGACGCTGCGGTAGTGCTCGGTCTGGCCCTACATAGAGCTGGCAAACCCGACCCCGAGCGAATTCGCGATAGTTTAAGAGAGGTAGCAAATCCTCCCGGTAAGCAGATTTACACTGGGGTGTCCGAGATAAACAAAGCCTTCCGGTTGTTAGACGAGGGTGAAGAAATTGATTACTTCGGTGCGTCGGGGCCCCTCGATTTTGACAATCGAGGTGAAGTTATCTCGAAAATGCAAGTGTATAAAGTAGAAAACGGCGAGTTGGTCTACGAGAAAACCCTAAACCGAGAGGCCAGAAACTGAATTGACCAATCTGCCTAGTGGCAGCATTTTTTACTAGCTCGCCTTGAAAAAAGTAGAATTTCCGGATGCTGTCGTTCCGTCTCGAAGATTCACCTTGTGGCTCAAACAGGAGATCTGGAAAAGGTTATCCAGTTGAACCTGATCTGGCCTGGTAGTTAACCCTGAAACCAACCTCGAGGTGTGTCCGTTGTGTTTGATCTCGCAATAAGCGGGTTGCTCTTGGGTTGTTTAATTTCCATGAGTGCCGTTGGGCTTACGCTACTCGCTCGTATCCACGGCTTTTTCAACGTCGCTCACGGAATACTATTCACTTTGGGCGCCTACCTGAGTCTGCGGTTTTTAAACCTGCTACCGGATTGGGGTACTTTTCCAACTTTTTCCTTTGGCCCGGCCCTGATCTTAGCTATGTTCCTCTCCATGTTAGCGACTGGTGCTGTAGCTTTAATCTCCTATGTGCTTTACTACAAACCCCTCTTAAATAGAGGTTTGACGCCACCATTTCTCACTTTGTCTTCGCTGGGCTTGATGTTTATTTTGAGGTCGGTTGTTTATTTAAGCTGGGGTTCACGAGTTCGGTATTACTCCTGGAATGTTCCGACGCGGATACCTCTTCCTTTTGGCCTCGGATTACTTTCCGACGACCTGTTTATCATCGCTTTCGCGATTGTACTTTTGATCGGAGTACAGATTTTTCTCAGACGTACGGGCCTGGGAAAACGTTTACGAGCGACGACCGAAGCTAAAACTCTGGCTAGTGTATCGGGGATAAAGTTCAGGAACATGGTTTCCTTGACCTGGATTCTGGCAGGGGTTCTTAGTGCAGCTGCAGGAACCCTATACGGAATTACTGTTCACGTGAAACCTCTCATGGGCTGGGATTTTTTGCTGGCTCTTTTCGCTGCAATTGTCATTGGTGGTGTGGGTAGCCTACGAGGTGCAATTGCGGGGGCTATAATTGTTGGTTTTGTTCAGGAGGTTGGCGCTGGGTTTCTCCAAAACCTGTTTTTCAGCATGGGTATTCGAGTTCAAATGTACAGTTATAAACTGGCAATTGTCTTCACGGTAGTTATATTGGTCCTCTTGACTCGGCCAGAAGGCCTTCGAACAGTATTCTGGGGGCGAAGTGACAGATGATCGCCTATTTGGAATCTCTTGCCGTACTGGCTTGTACCTACGGAATACTTGCACTGGCGGTAAATCTTCAGTGGGGTTTGACCGGGTTTATGAATTGGGGAATAGGGATGTTTTACCTAATTGGTGCCTAT
>JBKGZS010000001.1:0-59238 GCA_046543285.1 Candidatus Acetothermia bacterium
CGCCTGAGTTCGTCCAGCTGGCGTCAGTACCAATGGTGAAGAAGTCGCTTACGTTGTAATCTACCCCACCGTGCAATCCGTAGAAGCCGAAGAAGCCGCCGTCATCGGAGTTATCGGCAAAGTAGACGTCGCTGTAGAAGTCGACGGCGGAACAGCTGTCGCAAACGTCGCCCTCGTAGGCCACGGAGATCCTTTCCATGGCATCGGAATAGGTCTCGACGTCCGTATAGCTGAACGGGCCAGTACCGAATTCGCTACCCGGTTCGAAGTACCCAAAGGTATTTCCGCCAAGGGCGGTGACCGAGCTGAAGCTCACTCCGTTGAATTCGGTGGAGATTTCCATGGCACCGAAGTTCAGGCCGTAAGCGTTGGAGTCATCTATGCGAGTGTAGGCAGTGTAGACCGTGAAGCAGCTCCAGTCCAGGTCCAGGCTGGGGGTGAAGGATACCGACTTGGTCTGTTCCTCGAATTTGATGCTGGCGTCCACGCTGAGCGGCCAGGTCTCGGAGTCAAAGCCGAAGTCGAACCTGGTAAATTCGAAGCCGCCGTCTTCGCTGATTATCGTGGTGTTGTCGAATTCGCAGCAGCCGAACACGCCGCCTTCCAGCTCGAAGATCGAGCCCTGATAGGGTGCGTTGCTGCCATTTTCATCATCAGCAGGATCGACGACGATGTAATCCCTGCCTCCTGCCGAGCCATCGTAATAAACGTTGTCGCTCGGCGAGCTGCTTCCCTCTGCCCAGGAGTCCCACACTTTCTTCATTCCAAACAGGTTGGTGGACTTGATGGAAATGCCGCCCGGAGTTTCGCCGGAGCCGATGAAGGCCATGCCGAAGCTGTAGCTTCCGCTCTGGTAATCAAAAGTGTCAGGGCCGCCTGTGCTGAATTCGGCGTCGTCATCCTGGTAAGGAACTGCAGTCTCGGTTTGTTCCTCCGATTCCGAGTCCAGCTCCAGCTGCATGATGCCGGTCAGGGCCACGCCACCCAGGGTCAGGGATCCTTCAGCGTTCCAGTATTCCAGGGCGCTGTTTACGTCCTTTTCCCGTTTGACGGGAATGTAAGTGTCAGCAGAATCCGGGGTATCGGTAACGAGATCGTCATCGGTGAGCCACCATGGGTCAGAACTATCTTCGTCAGCAAGATCGGCAGTTTCAGTGACGTCTAGGACTGCGTAGGTACTCCCTGGGTTGAAGGACAAGGTGGAACTCAGATCGAGCATCCCCACACTGTAGTCCATGGAAAAGCTTTGACTGTCGAAGCCTCCAGTGTACTTGTAGAGAGGCTCGCCATCCCACTCTTTGCCAAAATCGTCCACCTCAACCTCCCCGAGGAAGGTATCCAATCCAGTGGAAAACCCTGATACGCTCTCGAAGTCCACGCCACCCACTGAATATTCAAGAGTGAGATCGGAGCTGAAACTGTTCAGAGGTGCCACTATGTTCGGCGAAAAACTAATGTAATTCTCCCAGCTGCCGGAAAAAGTAGCATCATCGGATTGAGCAGCTGCTGCTACTCCAGCAACCAGAACCAAAACCATCGTTAAAGCTAGAAGTTTTTTAGCCATTTATTTAAACCCCCTTTTGCATTGAGATTAGCTAGATCTAGCTTGTTGCAAAGTTGCAAAGGACAAAAGCTGGTTACCAGCTTTTACAGGTTTGCGGAATATTTGCAGAAACCACCTCCGGTTTTGCATCGGGAATTTGGACTCTATTTTAAGCCATGTTCGTAAACTCAATCAAATTCTTCTGACTGCTGGTATCCATAGGAAGAAGGGTTAAAAAGGTTCCGTCACATGAGCAGGTTCCAGGCCAGAGAGATGGCTCCAATGGCCACTCCGGCGATTCCCAGGACGAAGTTGTTCTGAGACCGCTGGACCAGCTCCTCGTATTCCTCAGCTGGAGGACCCGTCTGAAGGTCCTCAACGCGAGATTCCAGATCACTTACCCGATCCTGAAGCTCCTCGTTGGAAGAACTCATTGAATCTACCCGATCGGAGAGCTCGAAGACCAGGTCTTCCAGAGTACTGAGATCTTCGTTGGAGATTCCCTCTTCACTGCTTTCCGCGTAGCGAAGCGCTCGGGCCACCAGGGAAGCTACCGCGTAGCGGGTAATGGACTCTTCGCCCTGGTATCCATCGTCGGGAAGGCCCTTGATGATGTCCCTTTCAGCTAGGTATTTGATATCCTCGTAGGCCCAGTGGTCCTCGGATACGTCGGAAAGTGGATTTTCCTCATCTTCCTCCGCTAAAGCGAGGAAACCAAAAGAAACTAGGAGAAGGCTCAGGGACAGAACTAACCCAAAGTAAGCAAGTTTGTTGAGACTAGACATATGCGCCTCCTTGGTTAGCGATTATAGTATGACCAGATTTAGTTGTCAAGTAAAAGTACCATCTTGCAGCTCACCTTCATCATATATCGCGGGGACGAAGCTCACTTGTGCTGCCCACGTTTCAACATAACCTGCTGGAGAAGCCAGAAGCCAGCCGACCGACGAGCTCATTATATCACTGCCGGGCAGAGATTAAAAGTCAACATAGCTTAAAACTCCTTCTGTGTAGTGGACTAGGCCCTACTCGCTTGAGGGCGTCCCGGTGCTGTGCGGTGCCATAACCGACGTTCGACTGCCAGTGATAACCGGGGTACTGCTCCGCCAGCCGGTACATCAGACGGTCCCGGTAGACCTTGGCCAGTACCGAAGCGACAGCAATATGTAGAGACTTCCCGTCCCCCCCTTCAATTGTTTGGACTTGTCCTTCCACCGAAGGGTCAAGCCCGCCGTCCACCAATAACAGATCCAGGTCCGACTCCAGCCCCCGATAAGCCCTCTGCGCCGCCCGGTCGGTGGCCTCTACTATGCCCAGTTTATCGATTTCCTCGTTACTGGCCTCGCCGATACCGATTTCCAGGCCCTCTTCGGTTCGAAATTTCTCGCAAAGTCGTTCGCGGCGGGCCGGGCTGAGCCGCTTGGAGTCGTCTACTCCTCGCATGAATTCCTTAGCCATGCTTTCCCTGTGGATATGCACACAGCCCACGGCCACGGGCCCGGCGAGCGCTCCTCGACCTACTTCGTCCATGCCCCCTAACGCACCGTATCTTTCCATCATCTCCCGATCATGATTCAGTAACGTACTGTTGGCAGTCACTATTCTTTCAGCTCCAGACCCTGATTTTCAATTACTTAACTCGTCTGTATGAGCATCTGAGCAACTTAGGTTAGGTCCAGTTCCTTTATAAATCAATCCCAGGCGCGCGTCAAACTGGAGACATGTAGTGGAGCAGGGGGAGAAATACGTCATGTACAAAACCGAAGCGTGGGTGGAGTGGCCTGGAAACAACTCGATAGACGAGTTTGTCACGCGCCCCTAAAGTATGACCGCCACTGAAAATGGAACAACCCCCTTCAACCGCGGGCCTTCTCAAAATGCCTTCGCAGGCCGAGCGGGCACGGCTCCCCCACGCACCTTGAACTGCCTATTCTCTAGAAGGCTTGTACAGTCTGGATTAGTGACAGGTGAGTGGGGGAGAGCGAGGCCAAGATACAAGACAGCGATTTCCGCGCTGGGGAAATCTTCTGCGGTTTTGGAGAAGGCCCGCGGTTCTTTGCTTATATTCATTGATGAGGGGCAGAAATGCTTCTATAAAACCATTAAGGGATTCACCCGCATTATTCCGCCTGAACGGAGTGGAAATGGGGGAGCTCGTTGTGTTATGCGAGAATCCGAAAAAGGAGAGGTCAAGAAATCAGTTAATCAATCCGAAGCGAGTCAAAGGCCAGACTCGCAGGAAAGGCTCGCCGATAAACGAGGAAATGTCCGCAAACCCCCAGTAGCGTGAATCGAGGCTGTCGTCGCTATTGTCTCCCAGTACGTAATATTTTCCCTCGGGAACAGTCAGCTCGCGTCGACCGTAGGGGCCTTCCGCTTGATACTGACGATCGAACGGCGGGTCCGTAAGCTCCTCTCCGTTTACAATCAGGTTGCCGTCCACGATGGCAACCGTATCGCCACCTTTGGCCACTAACCTCTTGACGTAGCGAGTTCGTTTCCCGTTATCTTCGCTATGCCAGAAAACGATTACGTCTCCCCGTTCCGGAGTCCGAAAATGGTAGGAGATCTTGTCTACGAAGAAGCTGTCTCCAGGCCGAATGGTAGGTTCCATAGAACCGGTGGGCACGGTCATCCTAACGGTAACGAAGGTCATAATCAGCCAGGCCAGAATCCCGGCCACGATCAGGACGTCGACCCATTCTAAAATATAGTCGACGGTCTGATTAGTACCGACCCCCAAACGGTTCAGCAATCGGGCAGAATAAGCTCTCTTCTTCTGCGATTTGTCTCGTGAGTTCCTTGGAGTGGCGCTCATTTATCGACCTCGTACAGGAGGTAGTAAGCCGAGGCTACTTGTTCTTTTTCCGAAGATAGTAGGGACGGGCCTGCCTGACGTTATTCTGACGGACAAGCTCCACTTTCTCTATCTTGGGAGAGTGGAGAGGAAAGGTCTTCTCCACGCCTATCCCGGAGGAGATCTTTCTCACGGTAATCATTTTCTTTGCTCCGCTCCCGCTCTTTTTCAGCACGGTTCCCTCAAAAACCTGTACCCGACCGCCGGAATCTGTACCAAGCTTCTCGTGAACCCGGACCAGATCCCCTGTGGTGATGTCGGGAAGGTCGTCGCTGAGAAACTCTTCTTCGACGGACCTAATCAAATCTTCCATAATGCTCAACTCCTGTTATTCAGACTGAACTGGACGCAAATTTCAAGCCGTGGCAAAACCAAACTCGGACTACCTTATCAGGCGCGGACGTTGAAATACTTCCTTAAGATTCTTCCGAAGACACTGCGGGCGAAGCTCCGCGAACTCTGTCCAGGATGATGGCTACCGCCGCCCTAACGGAAAGGTGATTAAAATCCCCAATGCCGCGGACGGGCTCTAGAATGCAGTCAAAACGATCCAGCAGTTCATCGGCAATTCCCCATCCGGTGCCGAACAGTAGATAGACAGGACGGGAGGAATTCTGTAAGCTTCGGCGGAGAGAAGAATAAGAGACAGTATCCACCGATAGGTCGCGAGCTGAAGTGCCGACGACCAGAGGCTCCCGATCTTCCCTGTCCATAATGTCCTCAATACTGCTCTCAAGTTTATCTAAAACTAGAACCAATTCCAAGGCCTCCCCCCTATTGGTATTCTCGGCCCTTCCTTCGGCTTCGGTCCAGTAGCCCTTTATCCTCCGGGCAATTTCCCTCTGGGATTGATGGGGGGTAATGATGTAATACTGGAGCACGTCGTAAGTCCGGGCCGTTCGGGCAATGTCGTGAACGTCCATGCTGGTCATGGACGTGGTAACTATCTCTCCCTGGCGATTGCGCATCGGATGGTGGAGCAGTCCCACGTAAAGGTTACCCATTAGTCCTCCTTTTCTCCTAGCAAGTCCGGTCTTCGGCGCCGGGTAGTCTCCAGAGCTTTTTTGTGACGAAAGGCCCGGATCTTTTCATGATCACCGCTCAACAGAACCTCCGGAACGCTCATCCCTTCAAAACATGGCGGTCTGGTATACTGAGGCGGGCCCAGAGGGTTGTCGTCGTAAAAGGAGTCGGTTTCAACTGAACGCTGGTTGCCGACTACACCTTCTACCATCCGTGCAACGCCTTCTATGACTGCCGCGGCGGGAACCTCGCCACCCAGCAGTACGTAATCCCCAAGGGACAGTTGTTCGTCACATATGGCAGTAACCCTTTCGTCAACTCCTTCGTATCGCCCGCACAACAGAATCAGGTTTTTCATCCGCGCAAGCTCCTGCAGTTTGCTCTGGGTGAGCAGCTCGCCACGAGAAGACATCAAAATTACGTGGCCTCCTCCCCTTCCGGCTTTGATGGCCCGAGTTCCAGCAAAGAAAGGCTCCGGCTTCAAAACCATGCCTGGACCGCCACCGTAGGGACGATCGTCAATGTCGTAGTGAGGAGGTTCGGCGTAATCTCGGAGGTTCCACAGACCGACGCGGAGCAAACCCTTCTCCCTGGCCTGGGCGATCAAACCACTGCCGATAAATCCTTCCAGCATTTCAGGAAAAGCACTTAACACGTCAAAAAGCATCTTCTTCAGTCCAGGATATCGATTACTACGTCCCGGTCCTGGCTCTTAGCTGCCGAGCCCATTATCTCCCGTAAGATCTCGGCAGTTTGACCGTCCCTTCCCAGGACGTGACCTCGGTCGCTTTCCGGAACCGAAACTAAAAAGATATCCACATCTTCCGTATCGATGTGATCGATTTCAATTCGGTCCGGATGATCAACCAGAGGTTTGAGAAGATGTGCCAGAAGTCGATGGAGCATATAAAGAGGTTAGCCGTATTTTTCCTCGTGTAACCGCTCCATAAGCCCCAGATCGGAGAACATGTCCCGAACAGTTTTGGAGGGTTGAGCGCCCTTGCGCAACCAGTCGAGAGCTTTCTCTTCTTCGATCCGGATGTCTCGGGGCTCCGGACGCGGGTTGTAGAAACCGAGCTCTTCGATAACCTCAGTATCCCGAGGCTTGGATTTCTCTACCACCACTACCCTGAAGTATGGTTGCTTCTTCCTTCCCGTCTGTTTGAGCCTAATTTTCGCTGGCATCTATTACACCTCGTTTCGTGTGCTTTAAAAGTCCATTCCCGGGGGGAACTTTCCCACCTTGCCTTCCAGATCCCCCATTTTATCCATCATCTTTTTTACCTGATTGAAGCGCTTCAACAAATCGTTCACTTCGCTTACCTCTCGGCCGCTACCCCGGGCAATTCTCCTCTTTCTGCTTCCGTCGATAATTCCTGGGTTCGTCCGCTCTTCTTGGGTCATGGAGTTAATTATGGCTTCAATCCTATCCATTTCGCTGCCATCCAGGTCCAGTTCGGCGGCCTTGGAACCTATCCCGGGAATCTTTTCCAAAAGTTCGCCGATGGGTCCCATATTGCGCACTTCGTCTATCTGTTCCAAAAAGTCCTGCAGGGTAAACTGTTTCTTCCTTATCCGCTCTTCCAATTTTTCGGCCTTCTCCCGATCCATCTCCCGTTCGGCCTTTTCAACCAGCGATAGCACGTCGCCCATTCCCAGAATTCGTTGAGCTATCCGGTCGGGATAAAAAGCTTCCAGAGCTTCTAGCTTTTCACCTGTTCCAATGAATTTGATGGGTTCGCCCGTTACCTCGACCATGGACAAGGCAGCACCCCCGCGGGCGTCGCCGTCCATCTTGGTCAGCACGATGCCAGTCAGCCCGAGCCTCTGATCGAATTCCTGGGCAATTGAAGTCGCTTCCTGTCCAGTCAGAGCATCGGCAACCAACAGAATTTCCTCGGGATCCAGATCTGATTCCAGCCTCTCCAGTTCTTCCATCATCTCTTCATCAATCTGCATCCGCCCCGCCGTATCGAGGAGAATGACGTCCGAACCGACTTCTTGAGACCTAGAGACGGCCCGGGAAGCAAGTTGTTCCGGTGTTTTCCCGCCCTCATGATAGACCGGGAGTTCGAGGTCTTGGCCCAGTTTGGCAAGCTGCTCGGCTGCCGCCGGCCGGTAGGTATCGGCCGCTACCAGCAGGGGATGATGGCCTTCTTTGCTCAACCAGCGAGCCAGTTTTCCGCAGGTGGTGGTCTTACCGCTCCCTTGCAGCCCCACCACCAAAATTTTGGACGGGGAACCGTCCAGGTTTAAGACCGCCCGCTCGTGACCGAGAATTTCTGCCAGTTGGTCCTTTACTATCTTGATTACCTGCTGGCCGGGGGTCAAGCTCTCCATTACTTCTTCCCCCACGGCCTGCTCCTCGACCGACGAAATGAACCGTTTGACCACCTTGTAATTGACGTCTGCTTCCAGGAGAGCAAGCTTTACTTCTTTCATAGCCTGCTGAACGTCCTCTTCGGTCAGCTTGCCCTTTCCTTTCAGCCGGTCAAAAACGCCGGTCAGTTTGTCAGTCAAGGAATCAAACATGAAAGCACCACCAGATTAGCAAATCTAAAAAATTCTAAGTGCTGGATTGAGCCCTGTCAACAGGCAGGCTGCGGGCCAGAGTCACCACGTTTACTTGAGAAGGGCCAGCTTCGTTGAGCGTTTTTGCGCACTCGGAGGCAGTGGCTCCGGTGGTGAAGACGTCGTCCACAAGAACCAGTGGGTCGAAATTAATGGAACTCTGCGGCCGAAAAGCACCATTCAGATTGTTCATCCGCGTTTCACGATCCAGGTCCACCTGCGGAGGTGTTTCCCGGATCTTTTCCAAGCCCTGGATAACCGGGAGGCCTAACTGGTCTCCCAATTGTTCGGCCAGCAGTCTCCCTTGATTGAAACCGCGGCTGGCCCTCTTCGATCTGGTCTGGGGAACGTAGGTAAGGGCGGCAGCCTCTTTCAGCAACTTACAAGTTTTGCCCCGGAGAAAAAGCCGAATCAAATCCCGAGCCAGGGCTCTCTCCCCCTGATATTTGAACCCTCGAATGGCCCGAGCAAGCCTGCTATTCTGAAGATAACTGCTCGCAGAACGAGCCAGAAAGAAACCCCGCGATTCCCGGGAACAGAGTTCACAGAGGCCGTTTCTGACAAGCGGTTCGCCGCAGCGCTGACAATACGGCTCTTCCAGCAAGGGAATAGAGTCCAGGCAAGTACTACAAATATAGGAGTGATTGTCCAGTGGCTTGCCGCACAGGTAACAATGAGGAGGATAGAGCAAATCCAAGAAGGCAAACCCTATCCTCCTCAGTTTATGGCGTGCCCTCTTCCACCAGCTCACAGTCGGGCTGTCCTCTTCAATAGAGGCCTGGGATCAGGGACTACAGAAATACTGCCAGATCGGCCAGGCGGCTGGCATAACCCCATTCGTTGTCGTAGAAGGCGATCAACTTGGCCAGATCGCCCTGAATGAGATCGGTAGAGGTCATATCAACCAGAGAAGAGTGAGGATTCTTGAGGCAATCCCGGGATACGATAGGGTCGTTGACGTATCCTAAAGCTCCTTCCATCGGCCCTTCAGCGTATTCGACTATTTTATCTTTCAATTGATCCAGAGTGGTTTCAGTCCCCAGCTTGGCTACGAAATCAGTGACCGAACCGGAAGGGGTCGGAACTCGCATGGCCATTCCGTCCATTTTCCCCTTCAGTTCCGGTACCACTTCCGTAGTGGCGGTAGCAGCTCCGGTGGTAGTGGGAACGATGTTCTCCGCTGCCGCTCGACCTCTGCTGGCTTTCTTCCACTGGTAAGGACCGTCCACGATTAACTGGCTGCTGGTATAGGAGTGAATGGTTGTCAGAAAAGCCTTCTCCACCACGTATTCCTCGTTGAGTAGTTTCGCCAGAGGAGCCAGACTGTTTGTAGTACAGGAGGCAGCAGAAACTATCTGGTGTTCAGAGGGATTATAGACATCCTCGTTTACCCTCCATACAATCTGGGGGATCTGATCCTTGCGCTCACCTTTAGGGGGGGCGGAAAGGAGGACCTTGTTTGCCCCGGCTTCCAGATGCCGACTAGCGTCCTCGTACTTACGGAACACTCCGGTCGATTCCAGGACGACCTCCACACCCATATCAGCCCACGGCAGATTCGCGGGATTCTCAGCGTCGAGCAGCGGGAAGCTTTCCCCGTCCACGATTAGGCCATCGGAATCGAAGCTCACTTCTCCCTCACATCCTCCGTAAACCGAATCGTAGTTGAGCAGATACGCAGCCTGCTGAGGGCTTTGTTGAATATCATTGATCGCCAGTACATCCATATCGTCTTGCTTCAACGCAATTCTAAAAAAAGACCGTCCTATCCGACCGAATCCGTTTATGGCAACTGTTACCATAGGTTTACCTCCTCGTTAAAATAATGATAATCTAATCTATCCCCTAGGGGGTCGACAATAAAGAACCACCCGGGAGCTCAATTGCCACCTGGTGGTTTTTTTCAAGGGTTATGATTGAGATTAGGTCTGTCTGCAAAGAAGATCTACGTAAACATTTACATTTAATTATAGCTGACATGGCCCCGATAGCAAATCAACTGCAGCGTTACGGCTCTAGCAGCTCGGGGTAGAAATCTATCCAATAGCTGAAGTTCGAGCCACCGTTCTCGGACCGATCACCGCCGGAGGGGGGATCGCAGAGGTTTTGGAGAAGGCTCGCGGTTTACGGGACACAATGGGGAGAGATTAAGATAATTTCCCTCAGGCACAGTTATTCGATCTATGTAGTTCTTGAAACTTGGGAGAGCACAGTAGCTCTGTCTGGTGTTTCTGGAGAAAAAGCTGCATCGGTGTTTATTTATTTTTCCATAATCGTATAATGACCATTGAACCCATGATGACGACAAGAGTCCAAGTAGGCTCGCTCGATACAAATTGCTACATACTGTCTTCGTCCTCTGAAATACTGGTAATCGACCCCGGAGGCGAACCGGAGCGAATCGCCAAAAAGATCTCTCAAATAGCAAAAGGTGAAGGTTCCGATAGGGAAGTCAAGTACGTGGTTTCGACCCATGGTCACTGGGATCACGTAGGGGCCGTGGATGAAATCCTGGAGCGTTTCCAGTGCGAGTACCTGGCCGGCGAGAGTCAAGAAAGCCTTCTCAAAGAGTCTGGACACGTACAATCGAAACCCACAAAATGGCTTTCCGAAGGAGATCACATTCCCCTCGGTTCCCAATCCCTATCAGTGTGGTCTACTCCGGGCCATTCCCCGGGAAGCATTACCCTCCTTGATGACCAGAATCACAACCTGTACGTCGGCGATCTCATATTTGCGGGAGGTTTCGGGAGAACTGATCTGCCCGGCGGTTCAGCGGACAAGCTGGAGACATCTATACGTCGGATAATCGATCTCGATGTCCGCCAGAAGTGGAAAATATATCCAGGACACGGTCCGGAAACCACCCTGGAAAAGGAAGTAAACCGCTCGCCGTATTTGCAGAAACTAGCCGGAAAAAAATGAAGCGAGAGCAGATAGATGAAATAAGAACTCGTGTGAACCTCGTCGACGTCATTTCCCGTTACGTGGGGCTCAAGCAAACCGGAAGCAGCTACAAGGGGATATGCCCCTTTCACGAAGACACCGATCCTTCCCTGACCGTAGATCCGGACAAACAGCTCTGGTATTGCTTCGGATGCGGCGAAGGAGGGGACGTATTCAAGTTTTTGATGGAAATAGAAAACCTCTCCTTTCCCGAAGCCGCGGCCGAGCTGGGCCGCGAGGTGGGGATAGAGCCCCAGGACAAGTCCGGATCCAAGGCCGGATCCAGACTGGAAAAGTTAAACGAGGAAGTGGCAGAATACTTCCACAAAAACCTCCTTCGAAAGGGCGTGGGCAGAAAAGCCAGAAACTACCTGGACCGAAGAGGTTACGGAGAAGAAGTAATCCGAAGATTTCAGCTCGGCTTCTCTTTGCCCGAATGGCAATCCCTGACCAACAAGTTTGGAGCGAAGTACAGCAAAGAACTTCTGAAAAAAGGAGGACTCATAAAGGAATCCAAGGGAGGGCGGATCTACGACAGATTTAGAGGCCGGCTGATGTTCCCCATAAAGACCCCGACGGGAAAGACCATCGCTTTCGGGGGACGGAAATTGGAACCTTCACAGAAAGGACCGAAGTACCTGAACTCTCCCAATACACCTCTCTTTCACAAAGGGAGTACTCTTTACGGACTGGACATTGCCAGACCAGAAATCACCAAATCCGGCCAAGCAATTCTGGTCGAAGGCTATACGGATACCATTGCCCCGCAAAGCAAAGGAATCGCCAATACTGTAGCGAGTCTGGGAACATCCCTGACCGAAGATCAGGCCCGGCTCCTGCAGAGATTCGCTGAAGAGATCGTCATCGCTTACGATAGAGACCAGGCCGGAGAAGCGGCTACTTTGAAAGGCATGCGTCTACTCAGAAATCAGGGCCTCCGGGTCAAGATAGCAAACCTTCCTCCAGACAAGGATCCCGCCGATTTGATAGAGGAAGGCGGCATCCAGCCTTTGAAAACTGCTATAGAGGAAGCCATCCCTTTTTACAAATTTTACCTAGAAGTACTGGAGAATCGCCACGACCTGAACACAGTCGAGGGTAGGGAAAGGGCTCTGAACCAGAGCGTCGACTTTCTTCGCAATCTGGAAAGCCCGCCCCTCAGATCAGAACTGATCGGGGAGCTTAAAGATATGCTGCAGGTTCCTGAGGAAGAGCTGGAGCGGAGGAGTCAACCCTCAGCCGAACTTTCTCCACCCGATAGACCAGAGATCCAACACACCCAGCAAGATCTATCACCTGATGAGTGGCTAATCCACCTCCTCATCGAAGACCGCATCCCCCTTGAACAAGTCCACCAGGCGGGAATTATTGATGAGCTAGAAGAAGGATATAGACAAATCGTCCAGAAACTTGATCGGTCGGAAGGAGATTCCCTCGAACTCCAAAAGTTACTCCGAGAGCTGGATGAAGCCAAAAGCAACAGGTTGGCCAGGATATCGATGGCCGATATTTCCCGCGATCCAAAACTTGTGGAAAAAATCTTTTCCGATGTGGTAAAGAAGCTCAAAATCCGGAAAAGAAAGAAGAAAAAGGCGACCCTGAAAGCAAAGCTGCAAAACCTGCTCGAAGAAGGGGCGAGCAGAGAAAAGCTTGAGCGCGTGCAGTCCGAAATTCTCAAGCAGACAAAAAAATTACAAGAGGAGGTGGATTGATGGGAAATGACAACGGAAGAGGTGACTTATACGACTTTCCTGGTTCAAAAGAAGTGGATTCAAACCCAGAACTGCCTGAGGGACGAGAAGAGGTAACCGCAAAATCCAAATCTTCCGAAGACCCGGTACAAATTTATCTGCAGGAAATTGGTAAAGTTCCCCTGCTGAGCCGCGAGGAGGAGGTGGAACTGGCCAAAAGGGTCGAGCAGGGAGACGAAGAGGCCCGGCAGAAATTGATCGAAGCGAATCTGAGACTGGTGGTGAGCATAGCAAAAAAATACGTGGGACGGGGCCTGTCCTTCCTGGACTTGATCCAGGAGGGGAACATCGGTTTGATGAAGACCATCGACAAGTTCGATTACCGCAAGGGGTTCAAATTCAGCACTTACGCCACCTGGTGGATTAGACAGTCCATTACCAGAGCAATAGCCGACCAATCCAGAACGGTCAGGATACCGGTTCACATGATCAAAACCCTCCGTGAATTAAAGGAAAAACGAAGCGAGTACGAACAGGAGCACGGAGAACCTCCCTCTCGAGAAAAGCTGGCCGAGCTGATGGGAACTTCCGAGGAGAGAATCCGCCGCTTCGAAAACATTTCCCAGTACACTACCTCCCTGGAACGACCCATCGGAGACGACGATAACGACACCCTGGCCGATTTTATCGAAGACGAGGGGGCTCCCTCACCGGCAGAGGAGTCTTATCGGGAATTTCTGCAGGAAGAACTGGACGAAGCTCTGAGCAACTTGACAGAAAGGGAAAAGAAAATAGTCGAGTTGCGCTACGGCTTGAAAGATAGCCACCCGAGAACATTAAAGGAGGTCGCTCAGGTATTCAACATAACCAGGGAAAGGGTTCGGCAAATAGAAATAAAAGCAATCGAAAAACTGAAACACCCTAAGCTGCAGGAAAATCTGCGCAAGTTTCGCGAACTGTTAAAAAGCGAAAGATAGGGGTCGGGAGCGGGAATCAACCCTAAGATAGTTCCTTTAAGGCCCGCTGGATTAATTCCTGCACTTCCAGATCCCGATCCTCACCCTGTACGCTGGAAAGCGCTTCCCTGGCTTCCATTCTGCTGAATCCCAGCGAGTCAGAGGTCAAAGCCTGCAGAGCCAGCCCTACTCGGCTCTTGCCTTCGACTCCGGCCCCGTCCGCCACCTCAATTTCCGGAATCTTATCTTTAAGTTCCAGGATCAACCTGCGGGCAGTCTTCTTCCCCACTCCCTTTATGGAGGTCAAAATCTGAACCTCTTCATTCACCACCGCTTCCCTAAATTCCTCTTCCCTCATCGAGGAGAGAATTCGAAGTGCCGTCTTGGGTCCGATTCTGGAAACACCGAGGATCAATCTGAACAGCTCTCTCTCCTGGGGATGGGCGAAGCCGTAGAGACTCAGGTCGTCCTCCTTGACCTCCAGATGAACGAATAATCTGGCCTCTCCTTCCACGTCGGGCAGGCTGCTAACGGCTGCCTGAGAGGGACGAATGGAAAAACCTATCCCTTCGTTTTCAATTACCACTCGATCCTGATCTACGGTAACCAGCCGGCCCGAGATATAATCGTACATAATGGAAATACACCTCTGCGGAGCGGAGTATCCGTTCCAGCCTGACAGGGGGTCCCCTATTAGGGAACTGCTCTTAATTTTCCCATGGGCGGGATCGGTGGAATCTAATATGTTATAAGGCGGTGAGCAGTCGAGAGCAACCCGCGCGCTCGGCCGGGGAGAGACGGTGTTTTTGGAAAAAGACTGCGTTACGAACCGAGACTAACCTTGGTCGTGATCCAACTTTCGCACCGTGGCCTCTCCAGACGTCGCCTCCGCCAGCTGTCTTTTCAGTTTGTCAGTCTGGGAGCGAGGGACGGTGATGTGGGCCACTGGACCTTCTCCGTAATGTATTTCCTCCAGCCGGATATTGAAGGAGTCCAACAGCGCCATGACCGAGCCCGTTGCGTGGTAGGGGTAGGAGATCTGAAGGGATTCCGTTCGGTGTCGCCAGATAATCCTCCCCCTTTCCAAGACTTCTCTGGTCGCATCCCCGTAAGCTCTGACCAGACCACCAGTTCCCAACTCTGTGCCCCCAAAATACCGTGCCACGCAGACTGCCACGTTGTATAAGTTCCGGCCCTCTATTACGTTCAAGATTGGTTCTCCGGCGGTCCCCGAAGGCTCGCCGTCGTTATCGTAGTTGGCTCGCCCCGCCCCGTCGACGATAATGTGCCAGGCGAAAGGTAAGTGGGTGGCATCCGAGAATTCATCCCCGATCTCTTCCAATCTAACCTGAACAGCGCGGAGGTCAGAGGCCGAAAATCCGACCCCGACGAACTTGGACCCCTTCTTTCGAATTTCGCTCCGGGACTCGCCGGCAAGTGTCTTGTATCTATTCATAGGTCAAGGTCGGGTGTGAAAGAGCTCCAGTCAATCGTCGACTATCTCAAGGTAGATTAACTCTAAAATTATAGGAAAATAAAGGGCCAAAAGAAATTCAAGGGCACCCGCACCGTATCACGATGGTTTTCAGCATGGTCCGAACTCTTTTTCAAACGACCAGGTTGCAGGAACTCTCCAGGGAAAGTATAGTCTAGTTGATTTCTAAGAAACCTCAACCCAACCAGGTTTTCAGAGCTCACGCATCAGGGTGAAAAGCCTCGTGGACGAAAAAGAAGCCCTCAATTGGTTATATGACAGATTTCCCGTGGGAGACGATTGTTTCATCCTGCCCGTCGACAATCGCAACCTACTCCTGACCATCGACATGCTCCATCAGGAGACCGATTTCCCTTCCGGGTTGAGCGATTATGCCGCGGGGTGGCGATCTGTAGCGGTAAGTCTATCCGATATCGCGGCCATGGGAGGAAAACCCCTGTCGCTGCTGATGGCTTATGGGGCCCCCAGGTTTGATAAAGAAAAGCTGGAAAGTTTTTTAAGCGGCAGCCGAGATCTCTGTCAATCCTTTAACATCGATTTAAACGGGGGCGACCTGGACCACCACTCGGAATTGACAGTGGTTACGGCGGCAGTGGGCGAAGCGACGACTCCCGTCAGAAGGAGCGGAGCCAATCCTGGCGAGCTGGTGGGAGTGACGGGCAAACTGGGGCGAACTGGAGCAGCTCTGGCCTACTTCAACCAAGGAAACAATAAGGACGGAGATCGTCTCTTCCGGTTTGAGCCACGGATAGAAGAAGGGCAGCGACTGGCAGAGTTTGCCACCTCCATGATCGACGTCAGCGATGGTCTGGCTCGATCCTTGCATCAACTGGCGGAAATTAACGACGTGGGGTTCCAGATCGAGTACGAGAGAATTCCCCTGCTCGACGAACTGGATCAGGTCGCGGATACGGCCGAGGAGAAAAGAAAACTGGGGCTCTATACCGGCGAGGACTTTGAACTGCTTTTTACAGCACCTGCAGAAGCAAAGTTCCAGATAGCTCGAGGCGGAGGGACCGTGATCGGAGAAGTCACCAAAGGCGAGGTACTGCTCCAGTTTGGCAACCAGGTCAGTGAACTGGAGGATCGTGGTTATGTCCACTGAGAAGCCCCATCTGGGAAAATTAGACCGGAAGACCTTCGAGAGGATTATTGCTCCCCACCTGGGCTCCAGCAAAGGGCTCCTGCGCCCCCCTACCTACGGCAACGATTTTACTGCCGTAGAGATCGGCCCCGATCTAACACTGGTGCTTTCCTCCGATCCCCTGTCCATCAGTCCTCAATTAGGATGGAAACGCTCGGGTCGGCTGGCGCTTCAGGTAATCGGTGTCGACGTAGCCATAAGCGGGATTCATCCCCGCTACATTTCGGTAAACTGGAATCTTCCCCCTTCTCTGGAGGACCAACAATTCCTGAGCACCTGGGAGGAGTTCGTTGCCGAGGCAGAAAGGGAAGGAATTACCATCGCCGGTGGTCATACCGGTCGTTATCAAGGCTGTGAATTCCCAATGGTAGGAGCCGCAACCGCTTTCGGAGTGGGAAAGAAAGAGGACCTGCTCCCCGCCGGCAAACTGCAGGGGGGAGATAAAATCCTGCTGGTCAACGAACCTGGACTGGAAGCCGCGGCGGTCCTGGCCCTGTATTATCCTTCCTACTTAAAGCGGCATTTCGAAAACCACATGAAAAGGCAACTGGTGAGGAAGTTCGACGCTCTTCAACCCATCGGAGACATGAAAAGACTGGCCGCCGTACCGGGAATACTGAGAATCCACGATCTGGGAGAAGGCGGTCTTTTGGGAGGCCTGCAGGAAGTCCTGGCCCCCTTTGCCCTCGGAGCGAGGATAGCTGAAGAAAGAGTCCGTCTGGATCCTGGAGTGGAAAAGCTTTGCCGACATCTCAACCTGGACCCTCTCAAGATCACCAGCCTCGGAGCGGCAATTGCCCTGTGCCGACCTGCAGAAGCAGATAAAGTCAGAAGAGGGGCCCGAGAGGCGGGGTTACAACCCGAAGTCATCGGAGAAATAACGACCAGGGAGGAGATTGAAATCCGAGGCAGGAAAAAGACGGTCAAGCTGACCCGCCCAGTAGGCGATCCGTTCTGGGACAAGCTGGAAGAGCTGGGAAATTAGGTTTAGAGCCAGCGAGTGTTTACAGTTCGAAGTTCATAGTTCAAAGCTGAAAAACAAAAAACGAGGACAAACGGCTTGGTTAGAAGTTAGATGTTTACTGTTTATCCAAGGTCGAAAACTCGACAGCCCCCAGATGAACGATCAGGCACAGAAGGTCAAGTGACGCCGTCCGGGCACGGTGAACCGGGTTGCTGCCTTTCTGACATTGGACATTGGACTCTGGACAAGTAGTCAACTTTGTATTCAGAGCCTGAAACCCCAAACTCAAAACAGAAGCTCAAACAGTTGACAAATCGCCCTCCCTCTGCATTAGATTCTCCACCAGCTGATTCTTGAGCTCCACGAGCTCGGGATCGGCCCGGCTCCGGGGTCGGGATTTGGAGACTTCGACCTCGTCGATAATGGTTCCCGGCCGGACGCTCATCACGTGGACTCGATCGCTGAGCAGCAGGGCTTCTTCGATGTCATGGGTCACAAAGAGGATGGTAGGTTGCAGCTCTCGCCAGACATCTATCAACCACTCCTGCATCCGACCGCGGGTAAGCGCGTCCAGAGATCCGAAGGGTTCGTCCAGGGCCATCAAATCTTTCCCGATGAGTACCGTACGAAGCAGAGCGGCCCGCTGCCTCATCCCTCCGGAAAGCTCCCCTGGTCTTGCATTTTCAAACCCCTCCAGGCCGAATAAAGGAAGAAGTTCCCTGGCTCGTCTTTTGGCCTCGGTTATCGACCTTCCCTCCACCTCCGCTCCCAGGACCACGTTTTCCAGCATGGTCCGCCAGGGAAACAGCAGATCCCGCTGGGGCATGTAAGCTATATGTCCCCGCTGGCCGGTAATTTCGCGACCCTCGAGCAAGATGTGTCCCGAGGTGGGCGAGATCAATCCCGCCAACAGATCGAAGAAAGTGCTTTTTCCACATCCACTGGGACCGATCAAGGAAACAAATCTTCCCCTCTTTACGGACAGCTCAATCTTCCGCAAAACGGGCAGCCTATCTCCATCCTCCCCAAAATGGTGAGCTAGCTTCCTGACCCTCAAATATTCGTTATTGCTCTTCATTTTCCGCTTTGGTTTCTGGTAAAAACTCGTTGGTAAACGCTCGCTCAGGATCAAACTCTCCCTCGATCAAGCCCCGATCTGACATCCAATTTCCAAACTCTTTCCATACTGAAAGCTCCTGTCTGCCCCAGTAAGGTGCGTCTTCCTGGTAGCGGGGACTGAGCCATTCCTGACTGTTCTTAACCAGCTGGGGATCGGCTTCGGGGGTATATTCCAAAAGGATTTCCGCTGCCTCATCCGGATTCTCGATGGCGAAACTGTAACCTCGGGACGTGGCAGCCATGAAATCCTCAACAATCTCGGTGTTTTGCTCAACGTATTCCCGGGATGAAATTATGATGGGGGTGTAATAGTTGGGAACTAGTTCCTGATAGTCTTTTAGCATCACCAGGTTAAGTTCAAGTCCCCTTAATTCCGCCTGTATACCGTCCCAGCCGTAATATATCCAGGCTATGTCAAATTTCTCCTGAGCAAGCATGGTCAGCAGGTCTCCCTTTCCGATATTGACGAAATTCAGTTCGGGGAAATCGCCGCCGTCCCCTTCCACAAGCGCTTTGAGAATTTCCTTTTCTATGGGCAGTCCCCAGCCGCCGTAGGTGGCTCCGGCAAAATCCCGCGGTCTTTCCAGTCCTTTTTCCTTGAGAGAAGCAAAGCCGGATGTATTTTCCTGAATTACTGCCGCCAGGGATACAATAGGAACACCCTCAGCCATAGCAGAGGTTGCCCATTCCTGAAAACTGATGCCAAAATCGGCCTTGCCGGCGCCCACAACCTTTTCCACCGAGACTTCGCCCGCCGGCTCTATAAGCTCCAGCTGAACACCGGCCTCTTCGTACCACCCCTTATCCATTGCCACGTAAATGCCAGTGTGGTTGGTGTTTGGCACCCAATCCATCAATAATTCAACCTTCCGCGTACTGGCCGGCTCCGAGCTGACAGATACCGCAAGAATCACCAAAGCAAGAGAAAACACGATCCAGATCTTAAGGTAACGCATCAGAAAACCTCCTCGTAATTACGATTCTTCTATTGCCCAGGGGGTTAACCACCGCTGGAGCAAATTAACGCTTTGAAACAAGAGTATGGAAAAAAAAGAAACCAGAACTATTCCCGCAAAAACCCGGTCAGTTCTGAAGGAATTCGAAGCACGTACAATGAAGACTCCCAGACCCTTGTCACTTCCCATCCATTCTGCCACCACTGCGGCCATGATGGCGTAAGTTGCCCCGATTCGAATACCGCTTAGAATCTGGGGAAGGGCTGATGGGACCTGGACTAGCCTGAACGTCTGCCAGGAATTCGCTCCCATGGACCTGAGAAGGTCGACCTTTTCTCGATCAGCAGCAGAAAGTCCATCAACAGTGTTGACGGCCACGGGAAAGAAACAGGCCAGAGCCACGATTACCAGTTTGGGGGTCATGCCAAAACCCAGCCACATGATCAGCAGGGGTATCAAAACGATTATGGGAATGGTCTGGGATATCACCAGAAATGGATATAGAGTCCTTCTCAAGGCCCGAAAGGAAAAGACCAAGCCCCCCAGAACCAACCCCGCCACGGTCGCTAGAGTCAACCCGACAATCGCCTCTTGGAGTGTACGAACCGAATGTCCGACCAGTAGGGCTCTATCACTAAACATTGACAAAAAAACCCTGCTGGGGCTGGGAAGCAACCACTTGGAAATGGAAAAGCCCCGAACTACCGCCTCCCAGGCGAGCAACACCAGGAGTCCGGTTACGAAGGCGGGCAGGTGTCGTTTCAGCTTGTAACTCAGAAGGGTGAACACACCTACTCCCCTTCAGAGCATTCCCCGTGCCGGGCCATTTTTTCTTCGGCAGACCCTACCTCTTCCCCGGACAACACCTTCACCATGCTCATCACCCGGGGCCGAGGCCCCATGGCTTCCAGCACTGCCTTGTGGGCGCGTAAGGCAACTTTCCAGACCTCTTCGAGATCTCCTTCAATAGTGGTTTCGAAAGGACTGACCGTATAATCCAAGCCCGACTGATCTATTACTTCGATGGCCTGGTCCACGAGCCGATAAACTTCTTTCTTGTCCGCCCCGGACAAAGGAAGACATTGAATGCTCAGACTAGAACGCAAGGAAACCTCCTCCAGTTTGTGGGGTTAATAGAACGTGGAGGGGAGGAGGTACTGAGAGGTTTCCTACGCCGGAATTATCCGGATCAGGTTCAAGGGTCGAGGTTTCGACCTCCTCTCAGCCCGTGTTTACGAGCTCCCCTTCTGAAAGAATCTTACTTGGGAACTTGGTTTCTGTCAAGTGTTCGGCAGTTGTCCTGTGGAGGGTCTCAAGTCTTTCTCGTGGCCACCAGAATTTCGATTTGATCGGACAAGTCCTCGGCCCTGTCAGATATTTCCACCAGCTCTTCCACAAATTGGCGGATTAAAATCTTTTCTGCCAGTTCAAGCTCCAGGCCGAATAGTTTCTGGATGAAGTCTCTTTCCAGCTCGTCGATCTCTCCCTCCGTATTTTCGATGGAAACGGTGTATTTCAAGGGGTCTTCATCTCCCTTGAAGAGTGCCCGGATGCTTTTTTCCACCGGATCCATTATGCCTACCGATTTCTCAATAATTTCCCTGCTGAGCGGTTTCAACTCTTCCGGGACTTTGATTTGTTGCAGAAGGGTGAAGTCCATTGCCGCCTCTCCGGCGTTGGCTAATTTATCCGTTCTCTCAATTAAGTTAAGCATTTCGCTTCTGGAGCGGGCTAAGAGAGCTCCACCCAGCAGCTCTTTTTCAATCTCTCGGCGAAGATCGTCAGCCCTGCCTTCGCTCTGATGAGTTTCAAAAGCAAGCTCATTGGCCTGGGCGAGGTTTTCCTCTTCCAGCCAATAAAACATACCCTCCTGAAACTTCTGTAGGGTATGTTCCACCAATTGCAGGTGGTTCATTATCCTGTTTTCAATATCGCTTTCTTTGCCCCAGAGACCTGAGGTAAAAATATTCATAAATTTCCCTCCTGCTATTCTCATAAAGGATAGCGTGAGCCCCGCTTCCTTGCAAAGGCTGCAGGGTGCCGTCGGAACAGCCCAATGCCCCATGGCAAAAAGCATAGCAGCTCGAGTCACCGCGCTCGAGCGGCGAAACTCGAGCTGCTTCGGGATTTGAGATTAGACAACCCTTAACTCCCGGACACTTCTAATTCAGATCGCAACTCGGACAGCAGATGATCGCCAATTCCCTCCACCTGGACAAGCTCCTCCACGCTGGAGAACGGGCCTCGACTGGTCCGGTAGTCCACTATCGCCTGGGCCAGTACTTCCCCGATTCCTGTGAGCTTCATCAGTTCGCGCTTCGTAGCCTGATTTAAATCAAGGTCGGTTTCCGACTCCAGCTTCATCTCGGGAATGACGACCGAACACTCATTTAGGCAGATTTCCTTCCCGTTCCCTTTTGGGTAGCCACCGCCGGAGAACAATATATAATTGCGGACGGCCGACTTAAGATAGGGGAACAGTAAACCAAGGACCAATAAGAGCACCAGGGTGAAAATCACGGCCCGATCGGAATCCCGAAACCACAGAAGCATAAGAGACAATCAGTCCGAAGGCAGGGAAAACAGGTCCTTGATAACCTTCACTCCTGCTTCTTCGCGCTGGCTTCGCATCCTCTCCGGCTGTCTTTCGTACCTGCGCTTGGCGTACTTTTCCTTATAGTAATGGACGAAAGTCTTTCCGATCTCCAGGCGTGCCTCGTCGCTCAGCCGGGAAGCCTCTTCGGCGAAAGCGTCCTCCAGCTCAGGAATAAAGACATCGATCTTCGCCGACTCCTCAAATAGCTCCAGTGCTTCCTCCCAATCTCCTTCTCCCAGATTATCAAGGGCCCGGTTGAAAGTCTCGCGCCGGTGCATTTCGTCGGACGCCAGCTCCTTCATTCTGGCAGCTTTTTCCTGGTAGTGGGCCAGATCAGAGACGTGAAACTCCAAAAAATGATAGGGGCAATCCAGCCCTTCGGGGCTCAGCTGATCCCGACTGGAGACAATCTCTCCGTGAAGCTCCAGGCAGCGCTCAGGCGTTGAATAGGTAACATTGGTGTAGAACTGCAGCAAGTGCTTTCTTCCTGTAAGGCGATAAAACAGTTCCTTTAACACTATTTGATCAGCTCATCAATAAGGCTAATAGGGCTTTCTGGGCGTGCATTCGGTTCTCGGCTTGATCGAAAATGGCCGACTGTGGGCCGTGAGCAACTTCCTGGGTGATCTCCTCTCCGTAGTGGGCAGGCAGGCAGTGCATAACCAAAGCCCCGGTCGCTGCCCGGGCAAGGAGCCTTTCATCGATCGTAAACCCCTGAAAATGTTTCTTTTTCTGTTCGGCGATGTCTTCTTCGCCCATGCTCGCCCAGACATCTGTATACAGGATGTCAGCACCCTTCGCAGCTTCTTCAGGTTCATTGGTCACCAAAACGTCTATTCCGGTCCCCCTGGCCGCCTGTACTATCTCTTCCTCTGGCTCAAGCCCTTCGGGGCAGGCGAGGGAAAAGTTCATTCCCACTCCGGCACAGGCATTTATGAGTGAATGAGCTACGTTGTTCCCGTCGCCAATAAAACAGAAATTTAGACCGGCAAACTCGCGCTTCTTTTCCAGCACAGTAAGCAGATCGCCCAGTGCCTGACAGGGGTGCAACAGGTCAGAGAGACCGTTGATTACAGGCACCCGAGAGTACTCAGCCAGATCCTCAATGGTCTGATGACCGAAAACTCGAGCCATAATTCCATCAACGTACCGGGAAAGAACCAGTGCAATATCTTCCGTAGTTTCCCGTTCGCCCAGTTTGATGTCGTTTGGACCTAAATAAATGGCGTGGCCACCAAGTTGGGTCATCCCCACTTCAAAGGAAACCCTGGTCCGGAGCGAGGGTTTGAGAAATATCATGGCCAGGGTTTTTTCCGAGAGAACTGCATGGGTTTTTCCAGACTTCAGATCGGATTTCAGCTCGCGGGCCAGGTCGAGGACCTCCCAGATCTCCTCGGCAGAAAGGTCTGCAATTGTAACCAGATGACATGACTTCATCGCTTACCCCCTTAGAATTGAATATCTTCTCGTCAATATTAGTGATGTTCAATGATGGTAGCAAACCTGAAGGGCATCACGCAATGAATTCGTTCTAATTCTCACTCTCGGGGGTAAATGAGAAATCGCGAAGAACTATTTCCGGCTCCCTGCCGGCTTCTGGGGAAGAGCCCTCTCGGAGCCAAAGATTTATATGAGTGGTCAGGTCTTCAGTTGGTAGGTCGGGGCCGGAAAAACTCCATTCAGCAAACTGTTCCGGGTTTAGACCGGAATCGTCTTCGGTGAAGCGCTCGCCTCTGAACGAAACCCGATTCTGATTCCAATCAAAAGACAGCCGAATCCACTCCCCGGCACAGTTCAGGGGAGTACGGTGAACGTGACCGGACTTCTGGTGCGGTTGAACTACAAAATAAACGGCAGGTTCGGACCGGTCCTGATTTTCCATGATTTCAATATCGATTTCCTCCCGGTCAGACAAATAATTGAAGAGTCCCACAACGACCGGCCCCCTCAGTTCCCCCGTGGGGCATTCCATTTCAAATACGTACTCGCCGAAACCTAGAGGGTTTTCCAGGAAAACTTCAGCGCAATGCCACGTATCTCTTCTCTTTACAATACGCAAATGAAGGCTCCCGGCTTCGTCCACCCAGACATTTCTGCGACTTTCAGACCAGTAGTTTGGTCCCGGCCCGACGGGATATCGGGGGGAATGCTTCGTTTGCCACTGGTATCCGGCAAAATCCACTGTTCTTTCCGACTCCGCGCTGGTTTCGCTACACAAGGGCAGACACAGGATAAAAAGCAGTACAGAACAGACCCCGACAGAAAAATTTGCAAACTTCAACTGAATCGTAAGCACAGTTTCACCGCCACAGGCACAGCCTTCATTCATCAGACGGCGAATCGAAGCTCTGGCGGGTCATTTCACCCCAGCTCTTGCTCTTTCGCAGGAAATCGAAGAGACCTTTAACTCTCCAAAACGCGTGGAGCTGACGGTAGCCAAGGTTCTCCAGTACCGCCAAGCCCAGCAGCTTGACCCTGTCCCACGGATTATCATATCGCTTTAAGGTAAATTCTTCCAGAGTCAGGGCTGACAGCGATAAAAAGACCCCGTAGAGTACAGCCACCGTGATAAAAGTTAGAGCGAAGGGCAAATTAATCCAGCCCAAAGCAAAAGAGACGAGGAAAACCAAGTAACCGCTAACTTCAACCACCGGCCCCAGCAACTCGAAAAAAAAGAAAAAGGGCAACCCTGCCAACCCCACCGGTCCATAACGGGGGTTGCAAATCATTCTCCAGTTGTAGGTTAAGGACTCCGCCAGGCCCCGTTGCCACCTGTTTCTCTGACGGGAGAGGACCCGGAGCGAGCTGGGGGCCTGAGTCCAACAAACGGGAACCGGAACAAAAGAGATTTGATAGTTCTGGCCCTCATCCCGCATTTGCCGGTGCAGCCGAAGGACCAGATCCATGTCCTCGCCCACCGTGTCGGTGCGGTAACCTCCGATTTCTACAGCCGCATCCCGTTCGAAGAGGCCAAAAGCACCGGAAATAATGGGCAGGCCCTGGATGCGACTCCAGCCGGCCCGCCCGAAGAGAAAAGCGCGTATATATTCCATCACCTGAACGGCAGGAAGGAACCGCCGGGGTAACCTCGCTTCGAGGATCTCAGAATTCTCGATTTTACAGTTGTTGGCAATCCTCACTATCCCACCTACCCCTACTACCCTTGTGGGGTTCTCCAGATATGGAGCAACCAGATGCCACAAACTGTCCTTTTCTATCAGGGTATCGGCGTCGACGGCCACGAAGAGATCGGATCGAGTGTAATTGATTCCGGCGTTCAAGGCATCAGCCTTTCCTCCGTTTTCCTTGTCCAGAACCAACAGATTTTCTTCTGTGATTGATTTATAGATACTATTCACCGCTTCGGTTTCCAGTTTTTCGTCCACATCCCGGTCTACCGAAACCAGCTTAAAATCTCGCCTTAAGACCCTCATGCTTTCATCCGTCGATCCGTCGTTGATTACGATAATTTCTAGTTGAGGATACTCCAGGGCCTGGAGGGCCTCGATGCTTGAGGTAATAGTTTGAGACTCGTTGTAGGCGGGGACCAGGACGCTTATAGTGGGAACGAGCTCACAGGCCTGCCCGCTGCAACCCGTCAGATCAGGTTTGCTGATGTGATAGCCAACCTCGAAGGCAGAAAGTATCAACAGCAAGAGGTAGGCGGAGTTGATGGCAAAGAAATAAAGGAGTACAAAAGAATTGTAGACCAGTACAATCGCCATCAACACATCATTCACGGGGAGCCCCCTCCCATATAGGACCGAAGTGTAGCCTCTCGAGCCAATCTGGGAAACTGGCTTCGGTGATCGTTTATCACCCTCCGGCCCACGTCTCCGTATTTGCTCAGGGATATAAAAGCTCCGAGACGAACCCGCCAGAAGGAGTCGGTTACCATCTCACCAAGGGATTCCACGGCTTCCGGGTTCTCAATTGCCCCCAGGCTACGGGCTGCCGCAGCTCGGACTTCTGCACTCGAATCCCTGGCCGCCAGCTCCAGTAATTCAATAACGGCACCCGTTCCCACTCTGCCCAGGGCCAGCGCGGCATGCCTGCGGACTTCCGGAACGGAATCCTCCAAGAGGTTCCTGAACAGCTCGATTCCCTCCAGGTTTCCTGAACGTCCGAGGAGAATGGCTGCATCTTTCCTTAAATGGGCCTGCTCCTTCCGAGCCAGTTTCCCCAAAGCTTCTACAGAAAGGCCCACAGGAAAAAGTTTAATACAGAGGAACTGGTGGACATCTTGGCTATGGTCCTCGAAGAGCGGGATCAGTTTATCTTCCAGGACTAAAGCCCCCAGCTCCCCCCACGCGTCCACGGCCGTCAACCTAACCTCCAGGCGGGAGTCTTCCAGCAGGGCGGGCAAAAAGCTTTCCAGCTGGTCAGCCTGGAGGGCCTTTAACCGGTTTATAGCCCCGGCCCTCCTGCTCCAGCGTCGCGATTTGAGGTAGGATAAATCCCGATCTAAATAGCCGCAATCATCGTAGAGCGAGGCCAGTTTATCGGCTTTTGCTGGATGGGCTCGAGCGGACTGGACCAGAAAGTTTCGGTGCTCCCGACTATCTTCTGCCTGGAATTCACTTGGGGGACAAATGTTCTCCTTATCGGGGGTCAATCCCGCTTGTTCTCTCCATTCCGTTAGCTTTTCCGCTTTGCTGTTTCTTTTCCGCACGTGGTACCAGACAGATACCAGATAAGCGAAAATCAGAACACCCAAAAGAGCCCCTAGCGCAATGACAGCCGGAATTACAAAGGGAACCAACTGGGACTGCTGGTGCTGCAACCAGTACAGCAAGTTCAAACCTCCATATCAGAAATCCCAGTTCCTGAGAACGCATTTAGTAGCGGGAGAAGCCCTTACTTGTGCCCGTCCTCTTCGGACCCCAGCTCCTCTAGCTGGGCTCTAATGAACTCGTAATGATCGCGCTCCACAGAAGCAAAGTAGGCAACTATTCGTCGGCTCTCTTGTTGTTCAAGACGCTCGGCGAGAAGATGATAAAAGCTTTCGGACTCCTGCTCCGATTCCAGGGCCTTTTTCAACAAACCGACCGTCCCCTGTCGAGCCTCGAGTTGAAGATCGGGGGCGGGCTTTACGGAATCATCAGGTATTTCCATCGTCCTATCCGGGAAGAAATCGGAAAAGATTTCTCGAAACTGACGTTCGTGCTTCTTTTCTTCTTCGACGAACTTTCGAATATGGTCTTTTAATTGATCGTCCTCCACCATCTCGGCAAGCAGGGAATACCTCTGTTGAGCCTCCATCTCCGACTTTACAGCCAACCCGAAAATTTGCCTCAAATCCAGCTCATCAAGTAGCTTTTCTATATCCTCCTCGGCAAGCACAGTCGATACCCCCTTGCCAGATCGGTCTGACGCTTCAAGCCCCGGGTGTAGCCTTAAAAACTGTACCTCATCTCGGATCTCAATTCTTTAACTCCCCGGTTGGCTTCACTTTCCACTGCAAACCTGAGCTTGAACCTATCTTCCAACCGCCAGATCAGCTCTCCGGTAAATTTAGTGAAGTTGAAGAAATGACCTCTTTGATCAAAATCGAAGTAGGAATCCAGGAACAACTCAACTCCAGCTTCGGCAAGGCGGGGATGGGTGACTTCGAAGGTCACGATTTCCTCATACTCTGTTCGCTCGTAGAGATAATCTCGAGCAATTTCTCCCACAGGTTCCGAGATAATGTAGTCCTCCGCATGATCCTCCAGATCCTCGCTTCCCCTCTCCTTCCATATGTGGCCTCCCAGAGCGGTCAGACTATTAAATCTCAGGCCCCCGTCCCCGCTACCCTCTATTCTAAAACCATTGAAACGCAGGGGCCTGGGCCCAGCACCGGTTTCGGACTCGAGGACTCCACCCAGGTCCACGGAAAAACTCCAGCGCCCTGATTCGAGGGAAATCTGAGGGACGATGCTCAAAAAAGCCGACTGTTCCGAAAAATAAAGATAAGAGTTGAGCGTCAGGGGAAAAGATTCGGCCTGAAGTTTACAGTTAAAACCGGAATACAGCAAACCTTCGTTCCGGGTAAATCTGGTTCGATTTGAGAAATCACAGCAATCGAATCCAGCACCCTCGACCACCAACAAGGTCGACGAATAGGGAAACGAAGAAGGGTCGATATTTTCATGGTCCCCTCCGGTAACGATGTAATAGCCACTTCCTTCCTCGGAAGGATGTCTTGACTCCCTCAAGTATTCGTCCATTCCAAAACGGGAGGTCAAATAGGCGCCGATACCGCCGGAGGTCGAACCGCGAAGGGTCAATTCCCATCCTGCCCCGTACTCGTTCATCTCTTCCACGTACTCCATCAGAAATGCGGCGTCCACAGTCAGGGCACCCGAGCTTCCTTCCAACCCCACTAAGGTGTAGTCCAACCTGGAGGAGCGAGGAAAGAAGACGGTCTCCGAATCCAGAATCCAGCCCTGGATTTCAGTGTCACTGAAAAAGCTCTGCCGATAAAAGCCGCCGTCAAACTCTGTATCCCCCGCGGGCCAGTGGTCTCTAAATTCGGAGAGGGAACTTAACTCGGTACTGCCTAGTTGCACTCCCAGGTCCAGCTCCGTCTTTCCCCCTTTACCACTAGAAAAAGATTCGTTCCTGCTGGAGTATAGGTGCCTGAAAAGAATGTAGTAACTTCCTCCAGCAACCTGGGGAAAACAAAAATAGCTCGGGCGGGGAACGACCTCGATACCGAAAAACCTCCGGCTTTGACCTCACCATTTGCACCTCTGACGGGAATGAAGTACGGTTTCTTATCTTGTGCACATAATCCCTGGAGGGAAAATATGCAATCAACTGCGAAATGGATTGACAATTACACATCTGTCCTGGATAACGGCCGCAAACACGCCTGCGTGGTCGACCTGCCCCCGGCGGAAGAAGGAGATGACTTTGGGCCCAGCGCGCTGGAACTGACCAACATGTCTCTAGCGGGCTGTCTATCGACCATCTATATGGTAATCGCCAATAAAATGCGGCTGGAGATCTCGGATCTCGAAGTCAAAGTCGAAGCAACGAAGGGAGAAGATGCCCCCACTATAACCAGCGCTCACGTGACGATCAACGTACATTCGGAGGAAAGGCGGAGCAAGCTGGAAAAATGCCTGGACCAGACCTTAAAAACCTGCCCTGTGGGACAGCTGTTTGAACAAGCGGGCGTCGAAATGGAACATGAATTGAACGTGGAATAGCCTGGTTCTCAAAACAATTCTCGGCTTAATCTGGTCTCTGTTCAGTTATTTTGATAACTAGTTAAGGGAGGGGACAGTTCAAAGTTCAAAACCTATTAACCAGACCACCTCGGACTTATAATCAGCAGCTCGAATCACTGGGCTCGAGCTGCTTTACAGAGCAAAAAATAATCCTGCCTGCTTAGAACCCGGGCTTCTAGGTTGTTTGACCTTGGAGGTGGAAGGTTGACCTTTGGACAGTCATCAACACCTTCAACAAAACATTCCTGGAAGGATAGCTTTTCCACCCGTTAGTGGTCTGCTTGAAAAACAAGTTTTGCATGTCCTAAGATAGATCGTCACAGAATTGTATCAAAAGGTTCAGGAGCGCTTTAGTCATTTCTACTTATTAATATAGACAGCAGATTGACTCAATCTCGCTCGTCATGGTCACGGTACAGGTAGTGGAGAATTTCCGCCCGTCGGTCGAGAATGATTCGGCGGTTGTCACAAATGGTAGCGGGAGGCCAGGCAGTGAAGCGCCTGTGATTTAGTCAATTTAAGAGTCGAGCTCCTTCGGAGATTTAGTTTCGGTCCAGTTCTGGTTTAAATAGTGACAGCTTGATTTCCTGCTGATCCAGATGACTTTCGTACCCAGAACACTGGGTTTATTTTTAGGTTCAATTCTTTCACCATGGTTAATCTAGACTTAGACTGCGACCAGGTTGGTCAGTAATCAGATTATGTTGGTAGTGGTGAAAGATCTGAGTTAGGAAAAAATAATTTAAAGGAAGGGAAATATGTCCAAAGATCAACAATCCTTGAAACAGATCAGGAAAAGAGATGGCAGCGTAGTTTCTTACGACCGATCCAAAATAGAATCGGCTATAGAAAAAGCCCTGCGGGCAACTGAGATAGAAGATCCGGACCTGCCGGAAACTCTTACGCAAGAGGTCCAGAAATACCTGTCCAATAAAGCAGAAGAAGAGGACTCCTGGATCCCGTCCGTCGAGGAAGTCCAGGATCTGGTGGAGAGGGTCTTGATCGAAAACGACCTGACTGAAACGGCAAAAGCCTATATCCTCTATCGCCGGCAGCATCAGGAAATACGCCAGGTTCGGGACTTAATGAGCGATCTTTCGATGGTCGAGGGGTACCTGGACGAAGAGAGCTGGCGTGTCAAAGAAAACAGCAACATGTCCTACTCCCTTCAGGGACTAAACATCCACATCACAGAACGCGTAGTCAGCAGTTACTGGCTGGAAAAAATCTATCCCCCTTCAATCAGGGACGCCCACAAGGAAGGGGATTTCCATATTCACGATTTGGGCACCCTGGGGCCTTACTGCGTGGGTTGGGACCTCCAGGACCTGCTGATGAACGGCTTCAAAGGGGTGAGGGGCAAGATCGAATCCGCCCCGGCCCGCCACTTCCGAGTGGCTTTAATGCACGTGGTTAATTTCATGTATACCCTCCAGGGCGAAGCAGCAGGGGCCCAGGCCTTTTCTCACCTGGATACTTACCTGGCACCTTTCATCCGCCACGATGGGCTAAATTACGATCAAGTGAAACAGGCTATGCAGGAATTCATCTTCAACATGAACGTTCCCACCCGCACCGGATTTCAGACTCCCTTCACCAATATTACCCTGGACTTGACGATTCCCAATCACCTTGAAGATCAAAACGTTATCATGGGCGGCGAGATTCGCGACGGCAAATACGGGGATTACCAAGAAGAAATGGAGACCTTCAATCGCGCCTTTGCCGAGGTGATGCTGGAAGGGGACAGCCAGGATAGGCCATTTACCTTTCCTATTCCAACGTACAACATAACTAAGGATTTCGAATGGGGCAGAGAAGTGCTGGACCCGATCTGGAAAATGACTGCCAAATACGGAATCCCTTATTTTTCCAACTTCGTCACCTCTGATATGAACCCCGAAGATTCGCGGAGCATGTGTTGCAGGTTGAGGCTGGATAACCGGGAGCTCCGCAAACGAGGAGGAGGACTGTTCGGCTCCAACCCTCTGACAGGTTCCATCGGCGTGGTGACCCTTAATTTGCCCCGGATCGGCTTGAAATCATCCACCGAAGAGACTTTTCTGGAGAAAGTAGGGGAATTGATGGATCTGGCCAAGGAAAGCCTGGTCATCAAAAGAAAGGCCCTGGAACGATTTACAGAGAACGGCCTGTACCCTTACTCGAGATTCTATCTTCGGACCATCAAGGAAAGTGCCGACGGGTTCTGGAAAAACCACTTCTCGACCATCGGATTAGTGGGGATGAACGATGCCCTTCTCAATTTCATGGACACGGACATCGGAACCCGCAGAGGCCGTCAGTTTGCTGAAAAAGTGCTCCAGTTTATGCGAGAGAAGCTACGGAGCTACCAGGAAGACACAGGAGACATGTTCAATCTGGAAGCCACTCCGGCGGAGGGAACCAGCTATCGGCTGGCAAAAATTGACAAGGAGAGACATCCCCATATCCAAGTTTACAACGAAGACACTTACGGCGGAGATGCTCCCTATTACACTAACTCCACTCAGCTGCCAGTGGGTTACACGGACGATATCTTCGAAGCTCTGGAGCTGCAGGATCAGCTCCAATCGCAGTATACCGGTGGAACGGTATTCCACGGTTTCTTGGGAGAGGCGATGCCCAATCCCGATGCCACGAGACGTCTGGTCAAGAAAGTGGCCGAAAACTATTCTCTACCTTACTACACCCTGACGCCTACCTTCAGCGTCTGCCCCGATCACGGGTACTTAAACGGAGAGCAGCCTCAATGCCCCAGATGCGGCAAAGGGACGGAGGTATACTCCCGAATCGTGGGATATATACGTCCTGTAAAGCACTGGAACAAGGGAAAACGGCAGGAATTTGAGGACCGTCGGGAATTTGAGAAACCTCGCCGAAAAGCAGCGCAGACTTGAAAGATCTTTAACCCTCATCGAGATAAATAGGGGTTGCCCGCCAGGTAGAAGCGGTATTCTAACTCTTGGCCCAAACTTACGCCAATTCTAGGGGAAGCGCGAATAGAAGCGGTTGGTGATTCCGGAGGTTTTTGAACCCAGACGGTGTCAGAATTAACCAGATCCAGGCCGTTCTGTTGCTTAGTAATACCAAGCGCCTCACACAGCTTACCTGGACCGTCAGTCAGAGACTGAAGGTTTCTAAAACCTCTCAATTGGCGCATTTCCTCCACTCCTTCCACGGGCTCCAGAGCGCGGAGGAGAACCGCCCCGGCCTCACCTCGCTCTTCGGTCACCACGTTGAACAAAAAATGATTCCCGTAAACGAAGTAAACGTAGGCAATACCCGGCTGCCCCCACATTATCGCAGAACGGGAAGTTTTACCCGAAGAGGCATGAGAGGCCGGATCCCCGGGACCGTAATAGGCCTCGGTTTCCACTATTTTTCCTTTTGAGGTAGTTTCTCCTCTGCTGCGACAAAGAACTTTGCCCAGTAGATCCCTGGCCACCAGACAACTGTCTCTGCGGAAGAATTCCCGCCGAATTCTGGACTCCTCCACAAACTCACTTCCCTTTTTCCGAACTCAAGCTACCTGATCCAAAATATGGCAGCTAAAACGGCAACGATCAAACAAAGGATGGTAGGTAAGGCCAACTTTCGAACGTATTGTCTTAAAGAAGTATCGAAATACTCCATTGACACCGAAACGCAGGGATGAATAGGAGAAATGACGTACCCCAAAAATATGCTGAAATATGCGACGGCAAAGCTGGCAGCCGGCATCACGGAGTAGCTGGTTCGGGCCAAAAAAATGGGAATAACGATGGAAGCCGGAGCCTGAATACGCCCGGTGATTAATCCCAGGACAAATCCTATTCCCACCAACAAACCCCAGAGAGGCATGTTGATTTTCGCCAACAGTTCGGGTGCTCCGGACGCGATAAATACGTTCAAAAACGTGAACATCCCAAAGATGATCAGGGCAAAATTCCAGGGCTCCATCTTTCTGGCGACCATTTTAAAATCATCAAGAGTGTACTTGCTTACAGCCCAGGCCGCAGCAAAACTGGTGGCCACTCCCACCAGGGTTGCGTACTCACTAACTTCAGGATTGATGAAGGTTTTGATCAAAAAATCGAGGGCTGGGGCCACCAATATCACGGCCAAAGGAACCAGTAACCCCCGCAACGAAAACTCGCGCTCGTATGTCAGTTTCTCGCTGGTACTGCGGAGAAAAAAGTAATAACCAACCACAAAACTGAGCACGAAAAAGGGAAATAAATAAGGCACCACGTCATATACCTCCAACCCGGCAATCTTCGCAGAAGCAATCAGAGAAGTGGCTAGAGGATAGATGAAGAATAGAATATGACGAAACCAAACATTCAACACGGCCTTTGTGCTACTTTCCAGTTCCGATCCGCCTTGTTCAACCATGGGCGCCGAGAGCAACGCTCCTCCCGGCATAGGCAACATTCCCAACAGGGCTGGGGAAAAAGCCAGAAAGGGTCGTTTTCCAATCCGGAGGTTTTCCACCAATCTCTTCATACCCCCGCTTTCCTCCAAAGTTCCTCCAATCATGGCAATGGTGGCCACTACCAATCCCAGGGAAAGAATTGAAGGATCGGTAAAGGTGAGGTAGACCTGGTGCAAAAATTCTCCGGGCGACAAAGTAATTAACCCCAGCGAAATCGCCGCTGCGAACATGGCGACATAAAGGCTTCTCTGGGCGACAACAAGAAGCATTGCAACAGAAACTGCAAGACCAATCCACAGTGTCATACGTAGGTCCCTCCTTCACAGGGGGTGATGGACTACATGTTAATTAGCCGCTGTTTGCGGTAACAAAACTCGATAGAAGATAAGACATCTCTCTTCTTGCTACAACAGGGAGAGGGACAAGTCGACAAAAGAATTACTCGGTCGTTTATACAAATCAGAGGCAGGGCAGAAGCGAATTTAGCAGGGAGGGTCGCCGCGCTAAACTGACATCTGTTCTTAGTTTGGTGGTAGAATTACCCCCCTCAACCGAGGGACTGGGCTGTACATGCAGTAGGTTGGATTGCCGTTCAAATTAGCAGAGGGTACCTTCCACCCAATAAAGCTTCTACCTCTTGGGGTTTCATCACCGGCTTCAGAGTGTTAGACTTCCCTCGTAGGTTTGAAAATTTGCCCATTTTCCTCTCTTCGCATAGGAATCTCAGTTTTTGAGACAAAATTAAAGAAAGCAGGTGAACGATGGCATCAGGTAACGGCAGAGTAGAGCAACTCAAGCAGGATATTTTGGACGGCCCCATAATTAAGACCCTGTTTATACTCGGCTGGCCAGTGATGTTGTCCAACGCCTTCCAGATTTTCTACAACCTGGTCGACACCTACTGGCTCGGGAAAATCGGGAAAGAGGCGGTCGCCGCACCCACAATGGGGTTTCCGATCGTGTTCCTGTTGATTTCCGTGGGTTTCGGCTTCTCCATAGCCGGGGTTTCGCTGGTTTCTCAACACACCGGGGCCGGACATTCTAAAGATGCCGATAAAGCGGCAGGACAGGTCATTTCTTTCATGTTCACGGTCTCTATATTCATAGCGGCAATAGGTTACCTGACCAGCAAACCGCTTCTAGGACAGGTGATGCAGGCGCCACCTTCCGTATTGCCGCTGGCAACAACATACATCAAGATTATATTCGCAGGTCTTCCGTTCATGTTCGTCTTCTTCGCATTTCGAGCTTTGACCAGAGGCATCGGGGACATGGTAACCCCTATGATAGTCACCGGCGCTTCGGTGTTGCTCAACGTCGTCCTCGACCCCATTCTGATATTTGGCTGGGGAGGCCTACCTGAACTGGGGGTAGCAGGAGCCGCGATCGCCACCGTGGTCAGCCGCGGACTCGCCTCGGTGATCGCCCTCTATCTCTTGTTTTCCCGGGCGCTGGGCATCGAGCTGGAATGGGGGTACCTAAAACTTAAGCTGCGGTGGATGAAGCAGATAGTAACTATCGGCGGCCCTTCCTCTGTTGGACAGGCCGGGACGGCCGTGGGGGCCATCGTCCTGATGAGCCTCATTTCTCAGCTTGGGGTGGTGGCAGTATCGGCTTACGGAATTGGTCAGAGAATCATCATGCTGATGAACGTCCTCATCTGGGGGCTAGCTTCTCCGCTCACCACCATGATCGGGCAGAACATCGGAGCGGAGCAGGTGAAAAGGGCAACCTCGATTGCTAAAAGGGCCTTCGTCGCCCTGTTCGGGATGCTACTGATGACCGGAACGGGGCTGTTTTTCCTGCGAGAGCCCGTTTTTAGACTGTTCATCGACGAACCTGAGGTGGTTAAAGAAGGAACTCGGTTTTTGAAATTGTTCGTCTGGTCCGTACCCTTCTTCGGGATCTTTGCTCTGGTGAGCTCCGTGTTCCGTGGCTCTGGCCATACGCGTCCCCCGATGATGCTGGCCCTGATCCGGTTGCTGGGATTTCGGGTTGGAATTTCTTATCTTCTGGCTTTCGGAATCGTAGGGATCGGGCTGGGCACCGACGGTATCTGGTACGGGCTTTCGTTGAGCAATCTACTCGGGGGGTTGCTGGCCCTCCTGTGGTTAAGCACTGGCTCATGGAAGGAGAAGACCATCACCAAAATTGGAAAGAGGGCCAAGAAGGTAAAGGAAACCGTACCTCTCTGACGACAAAATAAATAAGGAGGTTCTATGAAAGTCGGCTCAATTCAAATGAAAGTTAGTTCCAGCAAGGAAGAAAACCTGAGGAAAGCGGAAAAACTCTGTCGTGACTTCCAAGGGCGGGGTACGGATCTGCTGATTCTCCCCGAGATGTTCAATTGTCCTTACGAAGTCGATCATTTTTCGGAATTTGCCGAACCAATTCCCGGACCCAGCACAGAACGACTGGCGCTGGTCGCCCGTGATATGGGGATATATCTGATCGGAGGCTCGATCCCCGAACGGTCGGATGATCAGATTTTCAATACTTCTCCGGTTTTCGATCCAGAGGGGAACCTCATCGGAAAACACCGCAAGATTCACTTGTTCGACGTAAACATCCCCGACGGAATCACCTTTCGCGAGTCCGACTCCCTGGCTGCCGGGGATTGCCCCACGGTAATCGACACCGAGCTGGGAACCCTGGGGCTGGCCATATGTTACGACCTCCGGTTTCCCGAACTCATCCGGACCATGACCCTGGCCAATGCTAAAATAATCGTCTTCCCAGCGGCTTTTAATACCACGACCGGCCCGGCACACTGGAAGACCCTGCTGCGGGCCCGGGCTATAGACAACCAGGTGTTTGTTTTCGCCGTCTCCCCGGCCCGGAACCCGGAAAGCTCTTACCGAGCCTACGGCCATTCCATGTCCATCAATCCCTGGGGGAAGATATTGAAAGAAGGAGGGCATTCGGAAACTACGTTCTCCGTGGAAATTGACCTACAGCAGGTAAGGGAAATCCGTCGCGAACTGCCGGTCTTATCCCATCGCCGCCCGGAACTGTACGAGGAATAAAAACCGTTGATGGAGGGTGGGGAAGTTGATATTATAACCTGCAGCAAGGAAGGTGAGACAATTTCATGGAACTGTCGAAGAGATATGACCCGCGTCAAGTCGAGGAGAAACGCTACAGGGAATGGGAAGAAAACCACTATTTCCGCACCAAAATAAATTCGGACAAAAAGCCTTTTTCCATGGTCATTCCACCCCCCAACGTGACCAGTGAACTTCACGTCGGTCACGCTCTACAATTCACCCTTCACGACATCGTTATCCGTTATCAAAGAATGCTCGGCAAGTCAGCCTGCTGGTTCCCGGGAATGGATCATGCAGGCATAGCTACCCAGAACGTGGTGGAGAAAAACCTCAGAGAAGAAGGCTTGACTCGCCACGACCTGGGCCGGAAAGAATTTGAACAAAGGGTCTGGGAGTGGAAGGATAAATATGGGGGCAAGATCCGCAGTCAGCTAAAAGCACTGGGGTGCTCCCCGGATTGGAGCAGGGAAAGATTCACCCTCGACGAAGGGCTGTCGCGGGCCGTCGAAGAGGCATTTATCCAGCTTTACGAGAAAGATTTAATCTACCGCGATAAATACATCATCAACTGGTGTCCTCGCTGCAACACCGCCCTTTCTGACATCGAAGTAGAGCATCAGGAAGAAGGAGGGCAGCTCTACTGGATCGACTATCCCCTCGAAGGATCCGACGAAACCGTTACCATCGCCACCACCCGGCCGGAGACTATGCTGGGCGACACCGCCCTGGCCATTCACCCTCAAGATGAAAGGGCAGAGGAACTGGTAGGCAAGACAGCTCTGTTGCCGCTGGTCGGACGACGACTTCCCATCGTGAGGGACGAGGCCATCGATCCGGAATTCGGGACCGGAATTTTAAAGGTGACTCCGGCCCACGATCCCACGGACTTTGAGATTGGCAATCGTCACGGGCTGGAAGCTCTCAAAGTGATTGACCGCGAGGGAAAGATAGAATTCAAAAGCAAGTACAAGGATCTGGATCGCTATGAGGCCCGGAAACAGATCGTAACCGACCTGGAAACGGAGGATTACCTGCGAAAGAAGGAGGATTACCGGCATTCCGTCGGTCACTGTCAGCGCTGTGACACGGTGGTCGAGCCCACCGTTTCCACTCAGTGGTTCATAGAAATGGAAGGACTGGCCAAACCGGCTATCGAAGCGGTGCGGGAAGATGAAGTCAAACTGATTCCCGAAAGGTGGAAGAAAGTTTACTTCGAGTGGATGGAAAACATTCAGGACTGGTGTATCTCCCGTCAGCTCTGGTGGGGCCATAGAATCCCCGCCTGGTACTGCGAGGACTGCGATGAGGTAATCGTCTCCCGTTCCAAACCGGAGATCTGCCCCAACTGTGAAAGCAAAAACCTTTACCAGGACAAGGACGTCCTAGACACCTGGTTCAGCTCCGCACTGTGGCCGTTCTCCGTCATGGGCTGGCCCGAGGATACAGAAGAGCTCGATTATTACTTTCCCACTGACCTTCTGATAACCGGCTTCGACATAATTTTCTTCTGGGTAGCACGGATGATCATGATGAGCCTTCACTTCAAAAACGAGATTCCATTTCGCGAAGTCCTTCTCACCCCGCTAGTGCTGGATGAAAACGGGGAGAAGATGAGTTCCTCCAAGGGTAATATCCTGGACCCGCTGGAGATAAAGGAGGAATATGGAGCTGACGCTTTGCGATTTACCATGGCCTCCTCGACCACAAAGGGGCGGGGGATGAAGCTCAGCGAACGCGAAATCGAAGACAAACGAAACTTCTTAAACAAACTCTGGAACGCTTCCCGGTTGATTCTGAGCCAACTGGAAGGAGACTCAATCCCCGACTTTCCGGAGAAATCGAGGCTAAAACTCGAGGATCGCTGGATTCTCAGCCGCTACAACAAAACCATCGACGCGGTTATAAAGTCCCTGGAAAACTATGATTTCAAACGCTGCAGCTCGGAACTTTACGATTTCTTCTGGAAGGATTTCTGCGACTGGTATCTGGAACTGGTCAAGCCGCGACTTTATTCGGAATCCGCCGATCCCGTGGCCGAAAAGATCCTATACCATCTATTAAATGGAGTTTTAAGGGCCCTACATCCCTTTATCCCCTTTATAACCGAGGAGATATGGAACAAAGTCAGCACTGAAAAAGACTCCATAATGTGTGCCAGCTTTCCCGGGGTCGAGCAACACCTGATAAACGAGGAAGTCGAAGTCAAAATGAAAAACCTTCAGGACGTGATCAACGCGGCGCGAAGCATCAGATCTGAAATGAACGTCCCGGAGAACGAGACAATCGACGTTCTCATTCACACCGGAAATTCCCAGCTGTCCGATCTAATCGAAGAAAAAGAGATTTTTCTCCGGGAATTAGTCAAGGTCGGCAAGGTAACGGCCGGAGATGAAATCAGCAGACCACCACAGAGTGCCCGGCGAATCCTGGAAAACGCAGAAGTCCTGGTCCCGCTGGAGGGGGTCATAGATATACCGGCAGAACGCAGGAGAATTCGCGAAGAGTTATCCCAAGTTCAGGGAAATCTGGAGCGTACATTGAAAAAACTGAACGATGAGGACTTTTTGACCAAAGCCCCTGAAGAGGTGGTGGAGAAAGAGAAAAAGAAGCGAGAAGAGTTTGCAGCAAAAAAAGAACGTCTCGTTCTCAACTTAGAGGCTCTGGAGGATTAGTGATTAAGCAATACGGGGAGGCCTTGAGATTCCTGGAAGACCTCCCCTTTCGAGACGTTAAACCGGGCCTGGATCGTATCCGCCACTTACTCGAGCATTCGGAGATTCCACAAAGCGACGATATCAAGTCGGTTCATATCGCCGGATCAAACGGCAAGGGTTCTGTTCTCGCTCTACTGAAGGCGGCGTTAAAGAGTACTTATAAAGTGGGCAGTTTCATTTCTCCGCCCCTCCACGGATTTCGTGATAGAATAACTGTCAATGACCGGCCGATTCCGGAGAGGGCTTTGACGAGAATCATCTCCGAACTGGAAGAACCGATAGCGGAGCTGAAAAGTTCCGGCAACCCCCCAACCCTGTTTGAAGCGGCGACGGCCGTGGGGGCGATTTACTTCGCCGCCCAGAAGGTTGATCTAGCGCTATGGGAGGTGGGGCTCGGAGGTCGGTTCGACGCCACGGTCGCAGTAGGAGATCCGCTCCTTTCCATCATCACCAACATAGAATACGAACACGCCGACATCCTGGGACCCGGTATCCAAGAGATAGCCCGGGAAATTTCCGGCGTGGTACGCGAGGCCCGCCCACTTGTTCACGGTCCACTGGAAAACTCCAAGCGGGAAATCGTTCAGGAAGAATGCGACAAAAAGAACTCTCAAATAATTACGACAGAGCAGACTGTCCAGGTACAGTTGAGAGATCTCGATTGGTCCAGGTCCACCTTTAAGGTCAGCGGGGAATCAGCTCGGAATCTCGCAGATCCAGAGGTTAAGCTTCCTCTGCTGGGAGGTTTTCAACGAGAAAACCTTGCTGTGGCCCTGACCGCCCTCCTGGCCCTGGGAGATCAAGGGTTGGCACTGAAGCCGGAGGAAGTCCAGCGTGGCCTAGAGAAGGCAAGTTGGCCAGGCAGGTTCCAGCTGGTAAGGCGGAGCCCCCGCGTGGTCCTCGATGGAGCTCACAATCTCCCTGCAGCCCGGACCTTGAAGCGAGAACTCGATCGCTATAAGGATGTCGGTCAGGGGTTCGACGCAGCAGTGCTTGTCTTCAGCGCTCTGAAGGACAAAGACTACCAGGGGATGATGGGGACGCTCGCACCTTCTTTCCAACAAATCATCCTTACTCAGCTGGATCATTACAGGGCTCTGCCCGCGAAACAGTTGGCAGACGCTGCAGAAGAGGTTGGTATTCCATATACTATAACATCGCAACCAGGGCAGGCTTTTGAGCAGGCTCTAGCCCGAGTTGCCGCCAAAGACTTAATTTGCATCACCGGTTCACTCTACCTGATAAGGGAGGCCGTAAGTAATGGATTTACAGAGTAGGGTTCAGGAGCTGAAACAGTCTACTATTCCCGAGCACGTAGCAATTATCCCTGACGGCAACGGCAGGTGGGGCACCAGTCGGGGAATGAGCAGGACGGAAGGGCACGAGAAGGGGGCGGAAGTCTCGGAGCAATTGATCGAATTTGTCTCCGCCAACCTGCCGGTGGAAGTTCTGACTTTTTACACCTTTTCCACGGAAAACTGGGCCCGCCCGGACCCCGAAGTGAAGTTTCTAATGAACCTGCTGAAGCAGTTCCTCCAGGCCAAGGAGAGCAAGTTGAACGACCAGAACATCAAGTTCAGTTTTATCGGCGACCTGGAACCAATTCCCCCCAAAACCGCTCAGATGGTGCAAAAAGTAACGAAAAGCACCGCGGGCAACGATGGGTTGCACCTGGTTATGGCCTTAAACTACGGGGGGCGACAGGAGATACTGCACTGCACTCGATCACTCATAGAAGAGGCGGAAAAAGGGGCGCTTCGGAAGGAAGACCTAACCGAGGAGACCTTCTCCAGCCACCTGTACACGGCCGCTATTCCCGATCCGGATCTGCTGATTAGAACTAGCGGCGAAATTAGGATCAGCAACTTTCTCTTGTGGCAACTAGCTTACGCGGAATTCTGGACCACGGAAACCCTCTGGCCGGACTTTACCCCTGAAAAGTTACTGGACGCCCTAAAAGACTACCAGGGGAGAGACAGAAGATTTGGCACAGTTTAAGAGAGGATAGATAGGTGAATACAACGGCAAAGAGGATCCTTACAGCAGTAATTATGGTCCCGGGGGTTTTTGCCCTGCTGTTCTTTGCCAAAAGAAATCACTTTCCCTGGGCGGTGGGGATCTTCTTAGCTCTCAGTTCGGGAATCGCAGTTTTTGAATTCTCCCAGCTCATGGCTAAGGCGGGACTGCAACTCAGACCCCTTTCCCTGGCCCTGATAGCTTCTCTGAGCTTCTTTGCTCTGATCTGGTTTGACCCCCAACAAACCCTGCTCATCGGGGGATCTACTCTTCTCGCAGGTACACTCATCAACATTCGAAATTTAAGCTTGTCCAAAAATCTCAAAAATGCCGCGGCGGCGATCCTGGCCCTGATCTACATTCCCTGGCTGCTGCATTACTTTTACGTCATCTACGCCGCCCAAGATGGAATAGTTCATGCCATCAACGTGCTGCTGATAGTCTGGGGTTACGACACTGGAGCATATTTCGCAGGCCGCTGGCTGGGAAAACATCAGATCGCCCCCCACATCAGTCCCAACAAAACAATCGAAGGACTGGGCGGGGGATTGGTAGTGGCCTTTCTAGGAGCATCTCTTTCCCCAGTCTGGGTTCCGTATATGGCCTGGATACCTCATATTTTGCTGATTGCTTTTCTGGTCGGCCTCTCCACGCAGCTCGGTGATCTGGTAGAATCAAGCTTCAAGAGACTAGCGGGAGTGAAAGACTCCGGCGAACTGTTACCCGGCCACGGGGGAGTGCTGGATCGAATTGACGGCCTGTTGTTAGCCTTGCCTACATTTTATTTTTACTTCCATTACATTCTTCGCTTTATTTGAGGGAGGTAAACATGAGCATTGAAGACCTGGCAGAGGGAACTACGGAAACGGAAGCTCCAGTTGCCATCTGGAGAGATACGGAATCCGAGGAGATAATATTTCAGTACGGCTACGTCAGCATCAGCATGCCCGTCGAAGATTACGGTGGATTGTTGGAGCTGATGAACGAAGCCTGGAAGGAACTGGAGGGAGATTGAACCTCGCTTATTTACTTAAACACCCAAACCCCCGGAGCAATCAACCCGCATATTACCAGCATGAGGACAGTTGCTCTGGAAGGCAGTCTCGCCAAGCATTACAATAGAGACAGATGTCACTTTATCCCCTGTTCCGGACCCCGTTAGGGGAACATGATAATTCAACCGAGGTGGGAAAATGGCTCTACAGAGATTCCTGTTCCGAGTAAAAGACAGACAAGTGGAGGCGGAAGCAAACAAGATGGTGGAAAGCCTGGGAGTCGAAGACGTGGAAATAAGGAGAGACGAGACCGTCCGGCAAGCCTGGCTGGAAGATTACGAAACGGGTCAAACCATCTACGGGCTCCCCGAGATAGAGGAGTACCTGGAGAATCTCGTTCAGTCCTGAACTTCGACCGATCAAGGGTTCCACGTTAGCCTGTGAGGAGGAAAAATGGAAAAAGCACTGGTGCTCCTCGGGGTTTCGCTGGTTGTTGGGGGTCTCATCTTGGGTCTTCAGTGGGATCACGGGGTCCAAGAAAGATATTATCAGGTGGGAGTGGCCAGCTGGTACGGACCGAATTTCGACGGTCAACCCACGGCCAGTGGAGAAGTCTTCGACATGGAGGCAATGACTGCCGCTCATAAGTCCTTGCCCTTCGATACTCGTGTCAAAGTAGTCGATCTGGAAACCGGCAGAGAGGTGGAGGTCAAGATAAATGACAGAGGGCCTTTCATAGAAGGCAGGATCATCGATCTCTCTCGAAGAGCTGCAGAAGAATTGGGAATAATCGGACGAGGTACCACCAAGGTGGGTCTCAAAATAGTGGAGATGGGGGAAAAATAGCCTCAAAGGCACTGATTTTAATTTTAATTTGAATTTCACCAACTGGTGTTGAACTGATGTCTCAGTCCGATATTACAAACCAGCGAACCCTCGGGGATCTGGAGTTTGACAAGCTTAAATCCATCCTCAAGGATCGAGCGGCTTCGCCATTGGGAAGAGCGGGAGTGGAGGAACTGCAGCCATCCCAGGACGTATCCCGCATCGAGTCCTCTCTACAGGTGGTTAAAGAATGCAAAACTTTGCTCCGGAGAAAAAACCCCCTTTCCTTGGGCGAAATGGAGGATCTGCATCCTCTTTTCGAAAAGGCACGGGAACACCCTCCGTTAACCCCCGAGGAACTGCTTAGCATCGCGAGCACTCTGGAAAGCGGAGCCGGGGCCAAAGAATATATTCTGGAACTAGAGGAGGACTTTCCTCGACTGCGCAGGATAATCACGGAAATCAGCCCGCAGTCCGAGCTCAGGCAAAAAATCCGGAGCCAAATTGACCGCCGGGGGGAGATCAGGGACCGAGCGACCCCTGAGTTATATCGCCTGCTTTCCAAAAAAAGGGAGTCCGAAGAAAAAGTAAAAGAGATTTTGAACGATTTCTTGTCCAGAAACCGCAACGTGGTCCAGGACTCGGTGATCGCCAGGCGCTCCAACCGGCTGGTAATACCCATCAAGAGTTCGGCCCGAAACCAGATTCAGTGCGTAGTACATGAAAGCTCAAACTCCGGTAAAACACTCTTTGCCGAACCGTCTTCCGCGGTGGAGCTTAACAACGAGATCCGGGATCTGGCCTCGGAGATCCGGGACGAGAAAAACAAGATTCTTCGCGAGCTGACCGCTTCCTTCCAGGCCGAGGAAAAACGAATTAAAAGAACCCAGGCCGCGCTCAAGAAACTAGATTCCGCCTACGCACGGGCCAGGTACGCACTGGACTATAAATGCCACAACCCGAAGATCATGGAAGAGGGGGAGATCGAACTATTCGACGCTCGCCATCCCCTGCTGGATCAGGAGGAGGTCGTTCCCATCAGCTTGAGCTTCGGGTCCTCCAACCAGGGCGCCGTGATCACGGGACCGAATACGGGAGGTAAAACTGTAACTCTAAAGACCATCGGCCTGTTCGGTCTGATGATCCAGTCCGGGATACCCATTCCAGCTTCCATCGACAGTAAATTCTCGGTCTTCGACGGGATATACAGTGACATCGGCGACGAACAGAGCATCGAGCAGAGCCTGTCCACTTTCTCCTCCCACATGAACAACATCGTCGACATCCTGGCCTCGATAGACAGCGACAGCCTGGTATTGCTGGACGAACTGGGGGCTGGTACCGATCCCCAGGAGGGGGCCGCACTGGGGCTGGGTCTGGTCGAGTACCTATTAAAACGGGGAGCTCAATTTGCCGTAACTACCCACTTCACGGCACTCAAACACTTTTCCTTCAACCACCCCCAGCTCAAAACCCTCTCCGTGGACTTCGACCCCGAAGAACTGGTGCCCACCTACCACATCCTGGAAGGGGTTCCTGGTAGAAGTAACGCCTTTATCATCGCCCGACGATTGGGAGTTCCCGACGAGGTAATAGAGGAAGCCACAAACTTTCTGGAAGAAGGCGAGATTCAGGCCGAAGACATAATTGAACAGCTGGCAAACGAGAAGCGAAAAGTTGAACAGCGAAGCCAAAAGATGAAGAGCGAGCTACAGGAAGCAAAGCAGCTCAGAGAGGAATACGAACAGAAATTGTCTGAGATTCGCGGCAGCAAGCAGGCCGCCTTGAACGAAGAACTGGTGGAGCTAGAAAAGTTTATAAAACAGGCCAAAAAAGAGATCGAGCAGGAAATTGCCGATGCCAAGGAAGGCGATCTGGAAAAAGCTCGAGAAAATCGGCAAGCGATCTCGGAGCTGGAAGAGACCGCCGATGGCTACAGAAGCTCCATCGAAGAAGAACAGCGACCTTCTACCTCCCTGGAGAAGGGAAACCTGGAAATCGATCAGCGAGTCTGGGTGAAAAGCGCCCAGAATCATGGAAAGATCGCGAAGATCAACGACGGAAAGCAGATCGTGGTTCAGATTAAAAACAAGAAGATCGAAACCAGCCTGGGGGACCTGGAACCCCCCAAAAACTCCGCCCCTTCTGGCTCCCGTCAGGGGTCTGCAACTTACCACTCCTCAACCCCCGGCGATCAGGATCTGAAAATGGAACTCAACCTCAGAGGCATGCGCGTTCGGGAGGCTCTCAGGGAAGTAGACCGCTACCTTGACAGACTTATAAGGGCAGATAGAAAAAAAGGGAGGATATTACACGGGAAAGGCACCGGAACTCTCCGAAAAGCGGTCAGAACACACCTTCAAAATCAACCGCTCGTCGATCGCTGCTATAGCCCTCCTCGAGCTGAAGGCGGACAAGGTGTAACCGTCTTCGAGCTCAACTGATCCTCACCTTCAGGCCATCTGTAGAGGAACTGGAAACGGCGAAGATCATAAATCCGGCCCTTGATCTCCTCATACCCTTCAGTTATAATCTGCCGGTAAATCCGAGTTTCACCATGTGGAACCCCTCTACAACAGGGGATTACAAATACTTATATCAAATATATAGCGTAGCATAGGAAAGAGATTTTTAGCTTGGATATTTTGTTTTTGATCTTCCTTTTATTTTGTGGTTCCGATAATACCACTCACCGCCAAAGCAGGGAAGGTGAAGCCCGGATGCGGTGCCGGAAAGTCCGTGGCTAGGTGTCAGCCGGTATAGGGTTCGTAGCCCGACGGATTAGGGTTTTAGCGACTGCTCAGCCTCCTTGGCAGCGTGAATTTTCCCCGGTCCGTTCAAGGCTGCTGTTCGATTCAGCAAGGGCAAGGGAAACCTAAGCCTTCCCTTATCCGCTTATTTTCGTGTCACGATCCTTTCATTTTAAGGGCCAGCAAGAGAAAAATCCCCGCGCCGATTATACCATCTCCCAGGCTAAAAGCAGTTGAAAGAGGTATCCAGGCTGGCAAGTAAAACCTATCCCCGAGAAAATTCAGAGCAGTCTGAGAATTCATTTCCGTTACGTTTCCCAATTGTCCCGAATCGAGCAGGCCCTGTGCGGCCAGATGATTGCCCGCGTTGCGCAAAGCGGTTACCGAGGCGGGCATATATCCTCCGTTACCGGCTATCGCCATTACGTTCAAGGACATGCCCAACCCCATCATCAGTATCTGCCAGACCCTCCAGTTCAGCAAACCAAAGATAAATAACAGAAAGTAAGACGTAAGGTGCAAAATTGAATTAGCGGACTGCAGTAAAGCCTCCGCGCCAAACAGAGGGAAAATTAATATCTGTATCAGCAGGGCCAATCCCACCAACCAGGCCCCTCGGATTTCCAGGCGAGCCAGATTGGAAATACTTCCACCTCGAAGGTAACCAGCTATCAAACCGAAAAAGATGGCCCAGAACAATATCATGATCTACTAATGATAAGTTAAATCGTTAATTTGACACAACTTTTAGCAGCGCCTCGGTCACTTCCGGATCCAGCTCCTCTCCTTTTATGTCCTGCATCATCTCTACTGCCTCTTCGTGGGGCAAGGGGCCCCTGTAGGGTCGCTCGGTGGTCAGAGCGTTCCAGATATCGGCGGCAGCCACCACTCGGGCTCCCATCGGAATATCCTCCCCTTCCAGGCCGTCGGGGTATCCGGTCCCATCCCATCTTTCGTGTTCGTGCCTCACAATTTCTACCGCGCCTTCGTAAATCTCCAGTCCTCCCAGTATATCAGCTCCGATCTCCGGGTGCTCTTCCATTACTTTCCATTCTTCTGAAGTGAGTTCTCCCGGTTTGAGTAGTACCTCGTCGGGGATGGCAATCTTTCCGATATCGTGAACTCGGGCGGCGGAGACTATCCTCTCCACTTCCTTCTCCCGCATACCTAGCTGAACGGCTATGGCCTCCGATAGATCAGCCACGGCTTCAGAATGTTCGGCAGTATAGGGATCCCGCTTGCTCAGCAGTTCGGTCATTTTCTCAAAGGTATTTTTTGCATCCCTCCGGAGATGCATGTAGTTGCGGAGCGAAATATTGACCAGAGTCAACAGCACCGCTATCAACAACGCATTCCAGGGAGAGCTCCCGTAGAGAACCGCGATGAGAATGGACAGCACTCCCATGGACAAGGTCTGCACGAGCAACTTTTCCAGATGGAATTTTATCTGCCGCAAGAAGTTGACCTTCTCCGTCAGGGAAATGATCCCGGTCACCAGGGAGGCATTGGTAAGGGTAAAGGCCATAAAGGCCAGCAGCGGAGGAATATAGTGCTGAACGGAAGAAAAAGGAGGAGAAGTTCCTCCCGTCAAGTTAAATACAGCAGTGGCTACGTAGATTGAGATCAAGATCTGGCTGAGATTGAAAGCCAGTTTCTGAAACAGGGCGGAAAGGGGAGAGTCTTCCGGCCTTGATTCCCAGCGAATGATAGCTTCCGAGAGCAAAACGGCCGGTAGGGCCACGGCCATGGCCAGTGGAGCGCCGCCGATGAAAACGGCCCCCAGATAGATGGGGGTGGCAACGGACACTGACTGTCTGTAAATAACCTCCACTTCGTAAACTTCGGCCAGAAAGGCCAGCGGAGCAAAAAGGGTAAGTGCAATCAGCGAGGTCGCGGAGAGTGTGAACCGCGACAAGGACATAATGCTCAGCGAAATGCCGCTCAGCAACACAAGCCAGAAAAACCCTTTAGCCCTGTAATTTAGTCTCAATATATGACCTCGCCAGACAGGGTTATCTGTCGTATAAGTAGGCCGCTGCCCGGCTCACACTCTCGCTTTTCCTCAATTTCCAGGCGCAAAAACCGTTTCTAAAAGCTAGATATGGCTAAAATCTCCATTTAATTGGAGCACCGGTCAGGAGCGCAAAAGCTGCCAGGGTAATCAAAATGTAAAGACCTTTGGTACCGATCACGTTGCCAAGGGCTTCGGTCAACTTGTTTGCTGCCTCTTCAGAGTTTCCTCCCCATTTCATCACAATATACCTCCTTAAGGTTTAGTTAGATGAAATTAAATTGAAGCTCAACTTCAGAAGACACTACGGATTCGTAGTTAGTCCTAATAAATTCCCACTAGAAAAGAATTGAGAAGTCCGTACCTCACACTTCGCCACCCTGCGCTTTCGCCAACGCAAGGATCAGCGGCTTCATTATGTGTAGTAGTATCCAGTTCTAGAAAATAAACTAACAAGTAGAGATTAGTTCGAGTCTTAGCGAATTCCCGTACAAAGAACCCGCCACCAACTTACTGCCCCGATTCGTGAGATCTTAAGAGAGATTGAAACCTTCAGTACCCGCATTATAGTGGGAAATAAAGAAAGCGTCAAGAAATTTGATGGAGCCCAGGAACGGAAGGCAGGGCGGGACAGCTGAAAGGGAGCAGGTAATCAAATTACCTCGGTAGAGGTGAAAGATCTGAGAAAAGATTTACCGCAATGTTCGGCGAAAATGCTGGAAAGCCTTTTTATGTGACCATTGGACCGCTTTCAGTATCTGAACTCTTCAAGTTCAGTATTAGAGGTAGAGTAGAAAGGACCACGAATAACAGAACCACAAAAGTCCATCTGAACCCGAGGGTGTCTATTAGAGCTCCGACCAGTCCCGGTCCGATGGAGCCAAACACGCTCAGGCTGACCATAAACAGGCCGTAAAGCAAGTTTACAGATTCAGGCGGCAGGCTATCCAGCAGATGGGTGTGCATCACGGTGTAAACCCCGCCCCGTGCAGGGGCCAATATCAGGACTCCCAGAGTCAGTGCCAGAAGTCCGGGAACCTGAGAAAAGAGGAATAGTCCCAACAGAACCAGGCCCATGTCAACTAAAAAAGTCCAACGGGCACCCTTGCGGTCCAGCATCCCGCCGGAGAGCAATTTGCCCGCTATAATCAGTCCCATAAAAACCATGTACATTACACTTGCCAGCCCCTCAGATAAACCCCGGCCCTGAACCAGATAAGCAGGGATGAAATTTACGGCGCCTTTGGCAAATATGCTTACCGGAATGGACAGGACCACGATCTTCCAGAACACGGGAGAATTTTTAGCCCTTTCGAAGACCAGTCGAAGGTAGTCCAGTGGTGAAGAAAATCTGCTTTCGGCTGACTGGACAACTCGTTCGGGAGAGCTGTAACCAAAATAGAGGGCAGTCGAGACCAAAAACAAATAAACGCCGATCAATCCCACGGCATATCGCCAGCCCCCCAGAGGATCGCTTAGGGTAACGATACCGTAGGCCGCCAGCGCCGAAAGGGGAAATATCGAGTCGTAAATACCGATAAATTTGCCTCGCCGCTTGGGGAACAGCTCCGAAACTGCCGCAAACCCTGCGGGTATGAAAAAGCCGTTGCCCAGGCCGGCAATGCAAATGCAAATGGCTATTAGCCAGTAGGTTGGAGAGAAGGCGAAACCGAGCAACCCCGCGGCCATCAAGAACCCGGGATAAAGAAGGAACCCCTCCTTGCCGTAGCGGTCGGCGGCAAAACTTTCCACGAACCGGGCCGCCGCGCTGGCAATAAACATGATGGTATACAGCAGACCGGCCAAACCGTGGGAAATATCCAGACTTTTCTCCAGAGGCAGTACCAGGAGGGGGAAAGCGGTGAAAGAAAGGGAGACCCCCAGGAAAGTGAGGGACAGGAGCACAAAATTTCTGATCTTTGAAGGGTCTGGGCCGTCGGAGTTCAGATTTGCCTCGTTTTCCGAATAGTTCATATGTTCGTGGTTAAAGGAAGACGATTTCATCGATGCACAGCGGTGCTAATTTCCCGAGAAAGATTCTACCAGTTTAGGGAAGCAAATTGTAGGGAGAGTTTTGGGTTCTGGGTTCTGTGTTCTCAGTTCTGAGTTCTGAGTTCTGGGTTCTGGGTTCTGAGTTCTGTGTTCTGGGTTATGGGTGCGGGGTGCTGGGTCAAAAACAACGGCAAGGTGCGGAGGAAAGGTAAAAGCCATAGCCCTTGCGGCTTGTGGTTGGAGGTGTAAATTTAAGAAACAGCGGGAAGTGAGCACAGGTTACTCATTTGTTCTTTGAACCCTGAACCTCCCAGTGCACAACGCTCCGGAACGACGAGTCGGTTTTCCAGGAAAAGCTTTCCCTGGCTCACTCCACGGTCACGCTCTTGGCCAGGTTCCGGGGCTGATCGACATCCGTACCTCGCAGCACGCCAATATGATATGCCAGAAGCTGCAGAGGGATGACGTACAGCAGGGGCAAAAGGCATCTTTCCGTCTGGGGGAGAAGCAAAGTTCGATCCGCAACGGACTCGATCTCTTCGGTAATTGCGTCGGTAACCACAATTACGGTACCTTTCCTGGCTTTTACTTCCTCGATGTTGGAAAAAACCTTGTCGTAGACGCTTTTCCTGGTCACCAGGGCCAGGACGGGCATATCCTCATCGATAAGGGCAATGGGGCCGTGCTTTAACTCCCCGGCCGGGTAGCCCTCTGCGTGAATATAGGAAATTTCTTTGAGCTTCAGAGCTCCCTCCAGGGCAATAGGATAAAGGACGTCACGTCCGAGAAACAGAAAGTGGTCTTTCTGGTAAAATTCCCCGGCCAGACTCTCGACTTCTGCTTCCTGGTCGAGGATTTGCTGTAGCAGGTTTGGCCCCCGGGACAGTTCATCTAGCACCTGATCTCTGGTCGGGCCGGAAACTGTCCCGCGAATCCGACCCAGCTCCAGACCAAGTAAGACCAGGGCCGCCAGCTGGGAGGTAAAAGCCTTTGTAGAAGCCACCCCGATTTCGGGACCAGCATGGGTATAGAACACCGCATCCGATCTTCGAGTAATGGTCGAACCCAGGACGTTGGGAACGGACAAAATATAGGCCCCTTTCTCCCGGGCTTTTTCCAGCCCGGCCAAGGTATCGGCCGTCTCTCCGGATTGTGATATTCCGATGACCAGTGAATCTTCATCCAGAGGGGGATTACGATAACGAAATTCCGAGCCCAACTCCACCTCGATGGGCAGATCCAGGAAATCTTCCCAAATATATTTAGATACCCGGGCCGCATAGGAGGAAGTTCCACAGGCCACTATATGAATTCTTCTGATGTTTTCTACCCGCTCAGCGCTTAATTGTCCCTCATCCAAGCTCAATTTCCCCAAAGTCGTCATTCGTCCCCTGACCGTATCTCCCAGAGTCTGAGCCTGTTCGTGGATTTCCTTGAGCATGAAATGTTTGTAACCTCCTTTCTGAGCCGAGATAGGATCCCAGTCGATGGTGCTGGCCTCCTTGTCGATTTCCCTCCTCTCCATGTCAGTAAACTCGACCCTTTCCGGAGTTAAAATGGCAATTTCATCGTCTTCCATAAAATAGACTTCCCTGGTATGGTTCAGTATCGCCGGTATATCGGAAGCAAGAACCCTTTCTCCCTTTTCTGTGCCGACAACCAGGGGGCTGCGCCTCCGGGCGGCCACGATTTTGTCCGGCTCCTCAAGGCTGAGAGCAGCCACCGCAAAGGTTCCCTCTACTCGCTGTAGAGAGCAGATGACTCTCTCTTCCAGACTTCCTTCGTATTCTTCGATCAGATGAACCAGCACTTCTGTATCCGTTTCGGAGGAAAACCGGTGGCCTCGATTCCTCAATTCCTTTCTCAGGGAACGGAAATTTTCAATTATGCCGTTATGGACGAGGGCAAATTTTCCCTCGCAGCTGGTATGGGGGTGAGCGTTATCCGAATTTGGAGCTCCATGAGTGGCCCATCGAGTGTGGCCAATACCAACTTCACCTTCGACCGGTTCTCGGTGAAGCTCCTGGCCGAGTTCCCCGATCTTACCCTCCCGCTTTCTGATCCCCAGCTCTCCCTTGCCCATTACCGCAATTCCAGCGGAATCGTAACCGCGATACTCCAACCTTTTTAATCCAGCAAGCAAGGTGGGCTGCACGTCCCCATCACTTATAAGTCCAATTATTCCACACATCATATCGCCCCCTCTAAATAATTGTGGGGCAAGATCCTGCCACTAAGCCCTACCCCTACCCTGCTTGATCCTATCATGCCCAATTCGGGGGGCTTACACCAATTGTCCGCCGTTTAGGTGAAATTCATATAGTGGAAAGGAACGTTAACATGCAGGGTGCAGAAGTGGATTAGGAAGAGTCTGAGGTGGCAGGCATTTTCTGGCGATAAAAGACCAGCTTGTTTTGGCCGTATTCGCTGATCTGGATCAGATCCAGCTCCCCAAACTGCTCGGGTAGGTCCGTTTTAGAAAAGACTTCTACAATTGCAATCCCGTTGGATCTAACTACTCGACAGTCACCCAGATGCTTCAGGACTTCCCGGTCCAGGTTACTCTGATAAGGCGGACCGAGGAAAACCAGATCAAATCTCCTGTCTCGGCGCTGGAACAACTCCAGGGCCGAGAAGACATCTCGTTGATAAACGCGAGCCCGATTCTGGAATCCCAACCTGTCCAGGTTTTTCTTGATCAGTTTAACTGAAGAATCCAGTTGATCCACGAAAGTCACCTGACTGGCCCCTCTGGATAGAGCCTCCAGGCCCACGCTTCCCGTTCCGGCAAACAGATCTAGAAACTTGCTGTTTTCTACGACCTGTCTCAGGGTATCAAATAAACCCCTCCTCACCACTTCCCGCATGGGTCTTATCTCAGCAGGACCCGGACCGTATATTTTCTCGCCTTTGTTGGTACCTGCAATTATGCGCATATAAGTCTACCCGACCTCCGAAGGAGCGGATTAACCGCCCCACTCGTGGGAGGGCTAATCTGCCTTGATTCTCTGTAAATATGGTAATTCTGGCCGTCGATTTCAACCGGCTTCTATTTCGACGAGAATTGATCTCCCCTCCCGGGTTGAGCGGTCGAATTGTATGACTGACCCAATTCCGGGCAAAGCTTGATTGAGGGCCCCGGTAACCCTACCATCTTATATCGGTTGATAAACCTTCACAAAGGTGAATAAGAGATGAACGAAATCGACTTGAGTACTGTGATATTCGACCTGGACGATACGCTGGCCAGCTATGAAGAAAGCGTAGAAGGAGCATTGGAGAAGGCCTTTGAGGAGAGCGGGGTGGGCAATCCCCCCTTTTCGGCCGACCAGTACCGGGAAGAATACGCCAGAATATTTGATAGCGAGATCCAGAGCCGCTCCCCATCCCTCCCTTTTCGAGCCAAGATCTTTCTAAACCTGGCCGGAGACCAGGGGAACCTCAGCGAGGAGAAAATTCTGGACGCCGCCCAGATCTTTACCCAGATTAGAGAAGATCAAATAAAATTGTTTCCCGATGCCCAGGAGGTTCTGGGAACCCTGGGAGAACGTTATAAGCTGGGCCTTCTTACCAACGGTCCTTCCGACGTTCAGTGGGGAAAGATACACGCCTTAAATATCAAAAGTTACTTTGAAGAGATTGTAGTCTCCGGAGATTACGGGGTCTCCAAACCCCATTCCCAGATCTTTCATCACGCTCTAGAAAAGCTAAAAACCAGCACCAGGGAGTCTATTTACATTGGCAACTCCTTGAAATACGACATCGAGGGAGCTCAGCAAGTAGGAATATATGCGGTATGGAAAGATAACGACCACGAGGAAGAAGATCTCCCGGAGGTCAAACCAGACGCGGTGATACGGGACCTGAGCGAACTGCTGTCCTTAATCACCTCCTCGTCAAAACAAGGTGCAACAGGGAGGCAGCAAACATGAAGAAAAGGGACGTCCTATTGATCGGAGCAGGGCCGGCCGGTCTGTTTGCGGCAAGCGAATTGATGGATAAAAATATGTCGGTAACCGTCCTGGAGCGTGGACGAGAACCGGAGAGCCGGGAGAGCATTACGTACGGAGTGGGAGGCGCGGGTGCCTTTTCCGACGGAAAACTGAACTTGACCCCGGAAATAGGCGGCGATCCCTCCACCTTTCACCGAAGCGGACAGGAACTTACCCCCTACATCGATATCGTGGACGACGTCTTCGCCGACTTCGGCGGCAAAAGCCCCTATTCCGGCGAATCAAAGGAGGGGTTGAACTCCCTCAAAAAACGGGCGGGGAAGTACGGAATCGAGTTCATCCCCGGGAAACAGCGCCATATGGGAACTAAAACCGTGCGGAAAGTCATTGCGAACTTCTACCATCATCTGGCGAAGAACGGAATTGACTTCGCTCTGGAGACCAAGGTGAACGAAATTGAGCACTCCGACGGAGCATTCGTGGCCCATACCGAAGGAGAAAGCTACCAGGCACCCTATCTGATCGCTGCACCGGGCCGTCCGGGGGCCTACTGGCTTCGGGAACAGGCCCGCTCTCTGGGAGTCGAATCCAAGTACGGCCCTATTGACGTGGGTATACGTGTCGAGTTTCCCGCCGAAATCTACGAACCGATCGAAAAAATAATGTACGACGCCAAGTTTCGCCTCCGCTCGGACACTTACGACGATCTAGTAAGGACCTTCTGCACCAATCCCCGCGGATACGTGGTAACAGAAAGTTACGAGGACTTTGCCCTGATAAACGGCCACGCGGAAAACGAACAAGAATCGGACGCCACAAATTTCGCACTTCTTTCCCGCGTGGAGTTGACCGATCCCGTGGAAGATACCACGGAGTACGGCAGGTCGATCGCCACCCTGGCCAATACCATTGGGGGAGGAAAACCTATACTTCAGAGGTTCAAAGACCTGCAGAACGGCCGGCGGTCCACGGAGCAGCGGATCAGCAGAGTTCCTATAAAGCCTACCCTGACGGAATACACCCCGGGAGACGTCTCCATGGCCCTGCCGGACAGAGTTATGGTCAACCTCATCGAAGGCCTGGAGAGACTGGACAACATTATCGAAGGTTTGACCGCCGACAACACCCTGATCTACGCCCCGGAGATCAAATTTTACGATACCAAGTACGAAGTCAACGAGAATTTGGAAACCAAAATGGACGGCTTCTACGTCGCGGGTGACGCTTCCGGTCACTCTCGAGGAATCGTTTACGCCGCGATAACGGGCCTGATCGCCGCCCAAGACGTGGTTAACAGAGCCGATTAAATAAATTCAGTCTCAAGCAACAACAGAAAAGGAGGCCCAATGTCAAAAATTTACATTGACGGCGAGTACGTCAGCAAAGAAGAGGCCAAGATAAGCGTCTTCGACCACGGGTTCCTCTACGGCGACGGGGTCTTCGAGGGAATCCGGGCCTATGACGGTTACGTCTTCAAATTGGAAGAACACCTGGACCGTTTGTATCGCAGCGCCGCCGCCATTCGGCTGGAAATCCCTATGGATATTCAGGAAATGCAGGAAAAGATCCTGGAAGCCCTCCGCTTCAACGACCTGGAAGAGGCCTACATTCGACCCCTGGTAACCAGAGGGGTGGGATCCCTGGGGCTGGACCCCGAGTCCTGTGAACAACCTTCGGTAATAATTATCACCCAGGAGTGGGCCTCACTCTACGATTCTGAACTGTACGAGACGGGCCTAAACGCCCTTACCACCTCCATCAGAAATCAGCCCGTGGAAGGCCTTCCGCCCACAGTTAAAAGCCTCAACTACCTGACCAACATCCTGGCCCACATGCAGGCCGACGTCTGGGGGGCCGACGAGGCCATAATGCTCGACGTGCGTGGAAACCTGTCCGAAGGAAGTGCTGACAATATTTTCGTCTCCCGCAAAGGAGTAATCTACACCCCCCCTACCATGAACAATCTGCCGGGAATCACCCGAAATACCCTGGTAGAACTGCTCCGCGAGGAGGGCCACCAAGTCAGGGAAGAAAACATAGGACTCGCCGAGCTTTATACTGCCGACGAGGTCTTCTTGAGCGGGACTGCCGCCGAGGTAGTGCCGGTGGTGGAGATCGACGGAAGGGCCATCGGAGACGGAAACCCCGGAGAAATCTGCCTCAAAATGAAAGAGAGGTTCGAGAAGATAACGGGAACGAAGGAAACGGGAGTGGCAATTAATCCATGAAACCCCGGGTTCGTTTCGCCCCCAGTCCCACCGGTCACCTCCACGTGGGCGGTGCCAGAACCGCGTTGTTCAACTGGCTCTACGCCCGCCATCACGGGGGAGCGTTTCTGCTAAGGATCGAGGATACAGACCAGAGCCGCTCCACGGAGGAATCCATAAAAGGAATCCAGGAGGGGCTTAGCTGGCTGGGACTGGACTGGGACGAATACTTCCGACAAACGGAAAGAAGCTCTATTCACCAGCAATACGCACAGCAATTGCTGGAGGCGGATAGGGCCTACGAATCTGAAGGAGCTCTGTGGTTCAGGCTTCCCCGGGAGGACTGTATCGTCGTGGACGACCGAATAATGGGGGAGGTAGAATACCAGACCGAAGAGCTCAAGGACTTCGTCATACGCCGCTCAGACGGCACCTTTACTTACAACTTCGCCTGCGTGGTGGACGACCTGGAGATGGATATTAGCCACGTGATGAGGGGGGACGACCATCTCAACAACACTCCCAAACAAATATGCGTCTACCGGGCACTGGGAGAAGAGGAACCCGAATTTGCCCACTTTCCCATGATTTTGGGAGAGGACGGCAAGCGCCTCAGCAAAAGGCACGGGGCCACTTCGCTTTTGAACTACCGAAGACAAGGATACCTTCCAGAAGCGCTGATGAATTTCCTGGCCCGCCTGGGCTGGTCCCACGGAGACCAGGAAATCTTCTCCTCCGAGGAATTGATCGAGCTGTTTGAGCTGGAGAACGTAGGTTCTTCTCCGGCCATATTTGATGACGAGAAACTAATGTGGCTCAACCACGAATGGATGAAAAGAACACCACTTCCGGAGCTTGGAGAAAAATTGAAAGATAGATTGCTCCAGGAGCAACTGGTCCCCGAGGAACGGACCCAATCCTTTGAATCCGGAACCTACCGGCGAGTGGCGGAATTGATGAGAGAACGCAACAAGACCCTGACCGACCTCGCAGAGGCCAGCAAATTCGTCTTCGTCGAAGAGCTGGAATATTCCCCGGAGCTGGCCGAAAAACAGCTGACGGAAAACGTCAGCAAACTACTGATCGGCCTGGCTCACAAACTTGAAGAGCTGGAACAATTCGAAAAGGACCGAATCGAGGAGTTCACCAGAACTTACCTCGATCAACAGGGGGAAAGCCTGGGTGCAATAGCCCAGGCCTGCAGAGTGGCCCTGACGGGAAGAGAAGTCTCTCCGGGTCTGTTCGTGACCATGGAGCTGCTGGGAAAAGAGGCCACGACCTACAGGCTGGAAAGCTTTGCAAGGTTCCGCCACAGCAGCAGTGAAGGATAGCGCAGGTGCTCAGATACGTCGCTCTGGGAATCATACAGGGAGTCACAGAATTTCTACCCATAAGTAGTTCCGGCCACCTGGTCATCTTCCAGAAAGCCTTCGGGTTCGGTGAACCCAAAACCCTTTTCGACGCTCTACTTCATTTCGGCACCCTGCTGGCGGTCGTTCTGGTTTATCGAAAAAGGTTGTGGAAATTGATAAGGGGCCTATTTTCCGGGGAAGGTGAAAACCGCCGTTATCTGGGACTGCTGATAGTTGGTACTACCCCCATCGCCCTTCTCGGCTATTTCGCCAGGACTCTGATCGAAGAGGCCTTTAGCTCCACGCTGGTGGTCGGCGGAGGATTGATATTGACCGCCCTGGTCCTCTGGTTCGCTGGTAAACTCGGTGAACAACGCCGGAATTTCGAACAGATGGACTGGAAGGATGCCCTGACCATAGGTCTAGCCCAGATGGTAGCCCTGATCCCCGGAGTCTCCCGCAGCGGGATGACCATATCCGCCGGCCTGTTCAAAAAGTTCGAGGGCCAATTCGCCGCCGAGTACTCTTTCCTGCTGATGATCCCTGCCGTTCTGGGAGCCACGGGGTTGAAGCTGTGGGACCTCTTGAGTGGAACTATCACCGAAACCGTTCAAGTACTTCCCTATACCCTGGGAACCATCGCAGCCGCCCTGACCGGAGCACTCGCCATCAAGGCCTTGCTCAAAATCCTCAAAAGCCAGCGGTTCAGTGCCTTTTCCTATTACTGCCTGATCGCGGGAATCGTCGTCATCCTGCTGTCTGTCTTTTAATCCCGGCCGGTTTAGGAAAAGCAGTTCGAGTCAATGTGCTCAGAACAAATCTAGCCGCCCGGGTCACTGAACCCAGAACAAATCTAGCCGCCCGGGTCACTGTGCCCGGGCGGCGGTTGTACAAAAGCAAGAAGCTCGGGTCACCGCGCCCGAGCGTTGGTTAAACATAGGAGAGAAGCTCGAGTCACTGCGCTCGAGCGTTGAAAACATCTCGGGTCACCGCGCCCGAGCGATAGTCGAACAGCCCCAGCCCCGGAGCCCAAAATCAACTGCAAAAAAACGGAAGATAAGGGCGCAACGGACCCGACCTGCTAAACCCTTTTACCCTCCCATAAATCGACAATTCAAAGCCCCAAATATAGTTAAAGATAAGGGCTTGTTGGCTTTGCTTCTACCTTGCACCTGTTTTCCCATTGCTTACAGCTCTGAAGTCCCGGGCCAAGCATTATAGAAGTTTTTTTGCACCGACAAAGGTTTACTCCAGTACGATGACCTATCCTGGGGACCCCTCAACCGAGGACCTTCTCCAAAACCGCAGGCGATTTCCCCGGCGAGGAAATCGCTGCTTTCAATCTCGGCCTCGCTCTCCCCCACTCACTTGGCACGAATTAAACCTCCACGCACCTCTATGAGAGTAGGTGGTGCCGGGTGAGTGGGGGAACCATGCCCGCTCGGCCTCCGATAGCATTTTGGAGAAGGTCCTCGGTTGAGGGGAAAGTTGAAGGAGCTATTCCGATCTAAAGCTTGAAAAATGGTGGCGTTTATTGACCTCGACTTTAGGAACAGCCGGGAGGAGCATTTGGGAAACCGCTCATCCAGTTTTGTAGTTGAGCGTAGACCTTGGGCCTCGGATTGTTTTTGGACTTAGAAGTCCAAGCCCCGGCAGGGCGCGGTGACCCCGCCTGCTGATTCTTGATTAACCAAGCTTGCCCGTTTTTAAGTAACCAAGCCTGTCTGTTTTTAAGGTAACCCTGCTCGCTCCTGTAATCTCGGCAGGGCGCGGTGACCCTGCCTGCTGATTTTGGGGTAACATTGCCCGGGTGACTCTGGCCGAGCAATTGTCTTTTGATTCCTGAGATTCACCCCGCGCGGGCGCAGGGACCCGCGCTGCTGG
>JBKGZS010000086.1:0-5311 GCA_046543285.1 Candidatus Acetothermia bacterium
ATGTAGTGCAGAGTATCTATTGGAAGGAATTTTCGGGCTACCTGACCTGGAGAGAGGTTCCTCAATTAATTTGTTCTTTCGCTCAGATTTTCTAAGATATTGCTTTAATTCTAACTAGCAGTTGGCTGTGTTTAGGAATTATGCCGAACTTACCCAAAATTGATTGGTATAGGAGGTAAACATGATCGTGGTCGGCGTCGTATATCATTCAAAAACCGGAAACACGAAAAAGATGGCCGAGGAAGTTACGGCGGGCATTGAGGCAGGGCAGGGGGAGTTCGAGGGAGTCCTGAAATCGGTCGAGGAAGCTGCTGTTGACGATTTTCTAGAGTGGGACGGTATCATAATCGGTTCGCCCACCTATTACGGTCTCCCTTCAGCCCAAATAAAAGATTTGCTGGATCGCTCCATCAAGCATCACGGCAAGTTAGAGGGCAAAGTGGGCGGTGCTTTTACCTCCTCCGCCAACAGGGGTGGAGGGAACGAGACCGCCATCATTGCCATCCTGGAGATGATGTTGATTCACGGGATGATAGTACAGGGAACTTCCTCAAAGGATCATTACGGGCCAGTGGCCGTGGGGGAGCCTGACGAGAGGGCCATTGAGGAATCTCGGGATTTAGGTCTCCGGGTGGCTGAACTTTGTCAAAGGCTGAACGTAACGGGGGCTTAAATTTAGGAGCAGCTCCGGGGATCGCCTCTAGGCCGTAGAAACCAGTACGGCTCCGATCACTATCAGAAAGGCGTTCACTCCAATTTTCCAGTTCGTCTTTTCGATTCCTTTCAAAAAGAAGTAGGTGAGGATTACCGTAAACAGGGGGCCCACGCGGGTTAGCGAAGCGTAGACCGTTGGGGACACGTACTGAATTGCAAAAATTGATAGGATGGGGGCCAGGGCCCAGGCGATACCTGCGATGACGTAGGGGTTTACCTGGAGGTTCAGCTCCACTTTAATTCCCGGCCGGGCTATCAGCATGTAAATTAGGTATCCCACAAAGGCAGTTAAAAACCTTATAAAGGCCCCCTGGAGCGGAGTGGCTCCTAATTCAACTCCAATTACCCGGAGGATGGGATGCAATCCGAACATGATCATCCCGTAGGATGCCAGTCCAAGGCCCAGTAAAGGGGAAGTGGTTTTTTCCCGTGGGGTGTTGGTGGAATTTCCCCTGTAGACTAGATAGGAGAGAAAGCACGCTCCTACAATTACGATCGCGGTCCCGAAAGCGAGTTGTGCATTCACCACTTCGTCCAGCAGGGTTATTCCCAGGATGGCAGTTACCAGAGGACTGACCGAAGTCAGGGCATGAGTTCGAGAAGCTCCAATCTGGTGGGTTGCTTTAGTTAAGGAAATTCTCGCCAGCAGCCCGCCCCCCAGCCCGCCGGTGATTAGGAAGGGCAAAACCGCTTTAAGGTTCAGCCCTGCCAGGCCGCACCCAAAGATCCACAGCAAAGGCCCCGAGATGACCACCCCGATGAGAGTACTCAAGAGGATGAACACCTTGTAATCTGCTGTCTGCAGACCTTGCTTGATCGCCACATAGCCTACAGAGCCGCATAATGCCGCCCCCAGGCTGAGAAGTATTCCGATCAACATGACCCTGTTCCACAGCCGGTGTGCCTTATCATTAGCTATCCAACGGCCTTGCCGGGGTTCAGGATGCCCTGGGGGTCGAAGGCCGATTTAACCCTTCTCATCAAGTCGATCTCGGATTGATTGAAGATAGAGGGAATGTTCTTGACTCTGGTTTCTCCGATTCCGTGTTCGCCGGTAATGACCCCGCCCAGGTCTCTGGCTGCCCGATAAATGTCTTCTTTTAAGTCCTCTAAATACGCAGGACTTTGTCCATCTTCTTTCATGATATGAGGGTGTACATTACCATCAGCGGCATGTCCGTACATGGGTACCGTCGTTTCGTATTGAGAGGCAAGTTCGTCTATGGAGTCCATTAGATCCCCGACTCTGGCCGGGGGCACGGTGACGTCTAGAATGTCGGCGGTTTGCTGTTCAAGGGCGGTGTAAATATTGCTCCGGATTTCCAGAATATTTTCCTGTTCGCTTCTTCGTTCGGCAAACAGAGGCTCCTCCGCACCGTTCTCCAAGCAGATATCGGTTATCGTCTCCGCTTTGGAGAAGACCCGATCTTCGTCCTCCCCGGCCAAAATTAAGATTAGGAAAGCTGTTCCCTCCTTGGCAGGCCACTCGCGTCCCAGGTGTTCCGCAGACTCTTCGATTAGCTGTTTTTCAACATACTCAAGAGCCAATGGAATCTGGGAACTCTTTAGTATCTGGGGTACCGTATTCATTGCTTGGTGCCTGTCTCCAAAAGGGATTAATAGCGTAGCATCTGCTTTCGCTTTGGGGTACAGCCGCAGAGTTACCTCGGTCACTATACCCAGTATCCCTTCGCTGCCGATTAGCAGATGCATCAGGTCCAGGCCAGCGTTGTTTTTGAGTACTTTTCCTCCCCATTGAACCTGTTCACCGGTTGGCAGAACTGCTTTTATCCCCTGAATAAAGTTTCTCATCACTCCGTATTTGACTGCCCGAGCCCCTCCGGCGTTTTCAACCACCAGTCCCCCGACTTGAGCGCCTTCGTCCCCGGGGTGAGGAGGAAAGAAGAGGTTTCCGGTCTGGTCGACCCTGTCGAAAAGTTCGCCCAGCTCCACTCCGGCCTCACAGGTTATCATCAGGTTGTCCTCATCCAGCTCGATTATTTCGTTGAACCTTTCCATGGAAACCACGATACTGGGTTCGGTTGGAATAGCCGCCCCACAGAGGCCGGTCCCCGCTCCGCGGGGAACCACGGTTATTTCTTCGGCATTGGCCAGCTCCAGGATGCGGGAAATCTCTTCGGCACAATTCGGTTTTACCAGCACTACGTCGTCACTGGCTTGGGGACGGACTGATTTCGGAGTTTCATCGTACAGGTACTCCTGGAGATTTACAGGATCAGTGACCACCCAATCTGCTCCGGCAATGGAGATAAGCTCTTCAGCGATTTTCTCTTTCATTGGTGGTTATTCCTCCTCTAGCTGTTTGATCAATTCCGGAATTACTTCATATAAGTCCCCGACGATGCCGTAATCGGCGTACTCAAAAATTGGCGCTGAGGGGTCGGAATTTATGGCAATTATAGTCTCGGAGCTCTTCATCCCGGCTAGGTGTTGGGACTGGCCGGAAATCCCACACGCAAAGTATAATTTTGGTTTTACCCGCCGACCACTGTAGCCTACCTGGTGGTCTCGACCTATCCATCCTTCGTCTACTACGGGGCGACTTGCAGCCACGTGTCCTCCCAGGACGCCGGCAAGCTTTTCCAAAAGCTGAAAATCCTCGGGACTTTCCAGTCCTCGTCCTCCGGCAACCACTACCTCCGCGTCCTCAAGTCGAACTCTGGTCCCCTTTTGTGCTTCCAGGATTCGAACCTTCGGGATATGTTTTTCGCTTATCTCGAACTGAACCTCAATCGTCTCCCCGGAAGCCGAGTCCTTGGGCTGGGCCTCTGCAAATTCTCTGTAGCGAACGGTGGCAATTTGGGGAGAGGTTCTGGATTTGATATGAGCTAAGATATTGCCGCTGAAAGCCGGGCGAATCTGGATGAAGTTACGCTGATCGTCGATATCCAGACCTGTGCAGTCGGCGGTCAAGCTGGTGTCAAGCGCCATGGCAACCCTCGGTGCCAGAGAACGGCCGAAATTGGTGGCACCTATCAGTATGATCTCCGGTTTTGCCTGTTCTACTACTTGCAGAAAGGCCCGTTTGTAGATGGTTTCTATAGGCTCTGCCAAGGCTTGGTTTTTGACCTGGTAGACGGTGTCCGCTCCCCTTCGGAACAGCTCTTCGGGGGAACTGGCGGGGGGAGCGAGCAACGCTGCGCTCAGCTTACCCTCCAGCTTCTCGGCCAGTTCGCGTCCCTTTCCCAACAGTTCGTAAGTAACGGGATGGATCTCTTCTCCAGAATATTCAGCAATTACGGTTACTGCGTTCATTTGGATGCTCCCCAGTCTATCCTGTTCACCAATTTATTGACCGCATCTTCCGTCCCATTTCGGAAAATTTCAGGCTCTCTGGTGTCCGGCGGGGGTACTTCCATGTCAGAGACCATGGTAGGTGATCCGTCGAGGCCCAGCAGGTCGGGGTTAATCGATATCTCCTCGACCCCCCAGACCGTCACTTCTGCTTTTCTGGCCCTCCGCTTATCCTTGAACGAGGGTAGGCGGGGCTCGTTGACGTCTTTGGTCACGGTTATCAAACCAGGCAGTTTGAGGGCCTTGCGATAGCTAGCCCCCCAGCTTTCGGCGGTAACTTGAACCTCGTCTTCTTCTCTTTTGTTTACCGAGGATACGAAAGCCACGTGGGGGAGGTCCAGAAATTCTGCCACTTCGGGTCCTACCTGGCCGGTATCTCCGTCTACAGTTTTTTCGCCGGCAAAAATTAGATCGTAGTCCCCGATTTTTTCTATTGCATGACCTAGAGCAAGGGAGGTTGCCCAGGTATCGGAACCGGCAAATTCTTTTCCGTGGAGCAGGATCCCCCGGTCCGCCCCTCGAGCGAGGGCGTCCTTCAAAGTCGATTTTGCCTGCTCGGGTCCCATGCTCAGGGCCACCACTTCCCCTCCGCATTCCTCTTTGTACTTTACCGCTTCCTCGAGGGCGTTTAAATCGAACGGGTTGGGCTCTAAGGGCGCAGAAGACCGATCGATCCTTCCCTCTTCGTAGTTAAATTCCACCTTCTCCATGTCCGGTACCTGTTTGATCAGGACGATATATTTTAAATTGGACACTCCTACCACTCCTCAAGACAATTGACCACCGCCTTTTTCAGGACGATGTACATCCGCTTGTAACCCCGTCCTGATCAGGCGGTGGTGGGCTGGTTTGGCTCAACTAATCGTCAGCTGGTAAAGTCTCCGATGGTCTCCAGCACGTAATCCAGGTCCTGTTTGGTGTGGTTTGCCGAGATCTGGAATCGAATGCATTCGTCACCCTGGGGGACGACTGGATATTTGATGCCCGTTGCTAAAACGTTGTTTTCCTGGAGGTGATTTACCAGAGCTGTGGTTCGCTCGGTGTCACGGATCATCAGGGGGACTATGGGATGGGGGCCCCGGATAACTTCATGACCGAGATCTTCCAGGCCCTTTTCGAAATAGTTTGTCATTTCGGTCAAGTGCTTCAACTTGTCTCTTCCCTCGCTGCTGTCGATTATTTCCAGAGATTTTATAGAAGCATATGCTTCAGGAGCGGTTATGGGGTTAGAGTATATGTAAAAAGGTGAGGTTTCTCGGAGATAGTCCACGATGGTTGAGTC
>JBKGZS010000087.1:0-5213 GCA_046543285.1 Candidatus Acetothermia bacterium
GGTCGGCACAGCACTTGGAGGCTCCACGAATATGGTTCTCCACCTGCTGGCCATTGCCCAAGAAGCGGAGACGCAGTTTGCACTAGATGATATTGGGGAACTTAGCGATCGTACTCCACATTTGATAGAGATGAGTCCCGCCGGACCCTGTCGAATGGAGGACCTTTACAATGCGGGAGGCGTATCCCGGATTCTCTCGGAACTCCGGGAATTTTTGGATCCGACTCTGTCCACAATCCAGGGCCCACTAAGGGACCGACTCCGCCGGGTAGAGAATCCACCAGCAGGCAAGGATCCGGTCCGAGGAACGGCAAACCCAGTTCACGAGAAAGGCAGCATCGCTGTTCTCAAAGGCAACCTTGCCCCCCGCGGCGCAATCAACAAGCGAACTGCGGTGGACTTGGATATGTTGCGTCACAAAGGACCTGCCCGGGTATTTGAGTCAGAAGAGGATACCATGACCGCACTCAACCACGGGTCTGTAGAAGAAGGCGAGGTGATAGTCATTCGGAACGAGGGACCGCGGGGCGGACCCGGCATGCGGGAAATGCTTGCGGCCACCAGCCATGTCAGCGGAAGCAAGCTGGACGGAACGGTGGCTTTGCTAACCGATGGACGATTTAGTGGAGCAACACGAGGGCCTGCTGTGGGGCACATAGCCCCAGAATCAGCTGCCGGTGGACCTATAGCGGCTATAGAAGACGGAGATTTGATAACCATAGACATTGAAAATGGCTCACTTGAGGTAGACCTGACTGAACAAGAGATCGAGAAAAGATTACGTAAGGTTTCAACGCAAGACAACAGGAACATTAGCTCCATCTGCAAGACGCTGCGTTTATATGCCGATCAGGTAACTGGCGCTGATCAGGGCGCGGTATTGGAGCCATCAAACCGGACCACATTATGAGGAGGTAGAAGATGGCTGAAAGTTCTTCCTCAACTAAGTTAAACCGTATAGAAGATGACAGAACCAACGAAAATAAAAATTATCCGATGACCGGAGCTCGGGCTGTCACTAATAGTCTAGAACTTCAGGACGTAGAAGTCATATTCGGGATCATTGGTGGCGCAATTATGCCCATTTATGACGAACTTGGGAAGTCGAAACAAATCGAGCAAATTACCACCGTCCACGAACAGGCAGCAGTTCACGCAGCAGACGGTTACGCAAGGGTCACCGGTAAACCTGGCGTGTGCTGTGCTACCAGCGGACCCGGGGCCACAAACATGGTCACAGGAATCGCGAATGCCAGCATGGATTCGTCACCGGTCGTAGGCCTCACGGGCCAAGTCCCAACTGGCTTAATTGGTAGTGACGCATTCCAGGAAGCAGATACCAGAGGAATCAGCGACGCAATCACCAAGCACAATTATCTAGTCCAGAGGCCAGGCGAAATCCCAACAGCGATTCGCGAAGCTTTTCACCTCTGCAATACAGGGCGACCAGGCCCCGTTCTGGTAGACCTTCCCAAGGACGTCCAGGTGTCAAGTTTCGAATGCGACGAGGTAGAAGAAAGTCACCCGGCACCCGAAGGATACCAAGTAAACTCGGAAGTGGACAGAGACCAGGCAAGCAAATTAATTCAAATGCTGCAAAAAGCGGAGAAACCACTCCTATTAACCGGAGGCGGGGTGGGCATTTCAGGAGCCAGCAAACAGCTGACCAAGTTCGCCAGAGACTACCGCATCCCGGTCACCGCTTCCCTGATGGGTCTTGGAACTTATCCCACCGACGACCCCCTATTTTTGGGAATGCTGGGGATGCACGGTACTGGAGCGGCCAATATGGCAATTTCTCAGTGCGATCTCCTGGTGGCAATTGGTACCAGGCTCGACGACAGGATGACCGGAAAGGTCAGTGAATTTGCAGCAAATGCTGATCTGGTGCACGTAGACATTGACCCTTCGGAAATTGGAAAGATCGTCCAGCCGAGGCTAGGCATTCTGGGCGACGCGCGAGCAGTCCTGAATCATCTATTGGAGGAAATGAGAGAGATAGATGGCCCCGAAACAGAGGACTGGTTATTAAAAATCAGAAAGTGGAAGAATAAATTCCCCGTTCCCAAAAACCAGGAGGCCACGGCCCTTCAGCCCCAGACTGTCGTGGAAGAATTGGATAGATTGACCCCCCAAGAAACAATCGTCACCACCGGGGTCGGACAACATCAAATGTGGGTGGCTTTACTGTACAGTTTTTCGAAACCAAGAACAATAATTACTAGCGGCGGGTTGGGAACTATGGGTTTCGGCTTCCCCGCCGCCCTGGGGGCAAAAATCGGAGCTCCTGACCGACCCGTAGTCTGCGTTACAGGGGACGGGTCTTTTCAGATGAATGTTCAGGAGTTGACCACTGCAGTAAAATACGATCTCGATATCACTGTTGTAATCCTGCGAAACAGTTATCTGGGAATGGTCAGGCAGTGGCAAGAACTGTTCTTCGACAATCATCTGGTAGAAACCGATATTTCCGACGGCGCCCCTTCTTTCGCAGAGCTGGCACGAGTGTACGGTGCCAGTGGATTTAGAGTAAGCAAGGAAGCCAATCTTGAGTCGAAACTACTACAAGCCCTACAGACAGACGGACCCACGATTGTGGAATGTCTGGTCGAGGAAAAGGAAAACGTTTTTCCCATGGTACCCGCAGGAAAAGCAAACCAGCAATTTATAATGGAGAACACCGATGTCTGATCCGCGCCTCCACCCCCTTACCGCGCTGGTGAAGAACGAGAGCGGCGTCCTCTCCAAAATATCGGGGCTGTTTGCCCGACGAGGATTCAATATCGACAGTCTTGCCGTAGGAGAGACATCCAACCCCAGCTATTCGAGAATGTCGATTGTATTCAAAGGAGAAAAAAGTCAGGTCGAACAGGTAGTCAGGCAACTGGAGAAGCAAATCTCTGTCATCTCCGTCAAGGATCTCTCTAAAACAAGACATCTGGAGAGAGAGCTGGCAATTTTCAAAGTGCGAGCCACGGAGGAGCGGAGGAGCGAAATTGTGGAACTGGTTGACATATTTAAGGGAAAGGTTCTCGATGTTGGCAAACAGTTCTTGACCATCGAAATCACCGGAGGATCCGAGAAAGTAAGGGCATTCGAGAACTTGTTGAGAGATTTCGGAATCGAAGAGATGGCTCGAACCGGAAAGGTCTTGCTTGAAAGATCACCGATAAATTAATTTCATTTACCTCTTTAAGGAGGAGGAAAGAAAGTGAAAACAACCATTTACTACGAGGCAGACGCGAATCAAAGTTATTTAAAAGATAAAGTCGTCGGCGTCATTGGTTACGGAAGCCAGGGCAAAGCCCAGGCGCTGAATTTAACTGACAGCGATATTGACGTTCGTGTTGGGCTGAGAGAAGGCAGTTCTTCATTTGAAAAAGCAGAATCGGACGGCGTTACCACCGGAAACTTACGGGAAGTGGCGGCCACAGCGGATATTATTCAGATCCTGATTCCGGATTTTGCTCAACCGGAAGTATATCAGACCGCTATCGAGCCAAATCTGGAAGAAGGGGATGTGTTGATGTTCTCTCATGGATTCAATATCCACTACAATCAGATCCGCCCCCCTGAAGTCGTAGACGTCCTAATGGTGGCTCCCAAAGGACCCGGCAATTTAGTTAGAAAAACGTTCGTAGAAGGATCCGGAGTGCCTTGCCTGCTTGCCGTAGAACAAGACTATTCCGGTAGTGCCAAGGACCTGGGCTTGGCCTACGCTCAAGCGATTGGGGGAACGAGAGCCGGAGTAATAGAAACAACGTTCGAGGAAGAAACTGAAACGGATCTCTTCGGCGAACAAGCCGTTCTGTGCGGTGGAGCCACTTCGTTAATAAAGGCGGGGTTTGAAACGCTGGTCGATGCGGGCTATCAACCTGAGATTGCCTATTTTGAAGTATTAAATGAATTAAAGCTAATTGTAGACCTGATTTACGAGGGAGGGTTGAAGTATATGCGGTCATCAGTAAGCGCAACCGCTGAATACGGAGACCTGACCAGGGGCCCCCGGGTTATCTCGGAAGAGGTTAGGGAAACGATGGAAGAAATTTTGCAGGAAATTCAGAACGGCGATTTTGCCAAGGAATGGATACTGGAAAATAGAACCGACCTCCCAAAAATGGAACTTCTGGCCCAACGGGATCGTGACCACTTGATAGAGAAGGTAGGGGAAGAACTTCGGGAAATGATTCGAAGGAGATAGCATGCCAGTCACTGAAAAAACTATTGAGATTTTCGATACCACCTTGCGCGATGGAGAGCAGACTCCCGGCCTGAGCTTCACCCTCGATGAAAAAATACAGGTCGCCCGGCGGCTCGACGAACTGGGGATCGACGTGATCGAAGCGGGATTTCCCCGAAGCTCCTCGGACGAAAGACGTGCCGTTCAAGAAATACAGTCGGCAGTTAACACGAAAGTTTGTGCTCTGGCCAGGATTACTGAACGGGACATAGAAGAAGCTTTAGCCACCGGAGCGGAAATGATACACGTATTTGCTTCCAGCTCCGATATCCAGCTCGAAAAGTCAATGAACATGGGGCGAGGGGAGTTGCTCGACAAATCGAAACGGGCCGTGCGCCAGATTGTGAAAAATGATCGGGAATGCATGTTTAGCCCCATGGATGCCACGAGAACGGAGCCAAAGCAGCTTAAACAGCTGTGTAATTCCGTCGAGAAAGCTGGAGCTGACATCATCAATGTGCCAGACACAGTCGGGGTCGCGACTCCTCGAAAGATGCGAAGCTTGATCTCCATGCTCTCCGAGTGCGTTCACGTGCCCCTAAGCGTCCACTGTCACGACGACTTTGGCCTGGCAGTTGCGAATACCATCGCCGCCGTAGAAGCGGGAGCTCGCCAGGTTCAGGTAACTGTCAACGGGATAGGCGAGCGAGCAGGTAATGCTTCCCTGGAAGAAACGGTGATGAGCTTGGAATGTCTGGAAGATTGTACCACCGGGATAAATACCCAGTCCCTCTTTGAAATCTGTAAGTTTGTTGAACGTTTGAGCGGAATACAGGTTCCGCCCATGAAACCGATCGTGGGAGAAAATGCCTTTTCCCATGAAAGTGGAATACACGCGGCTGGGGTACTCGAGGACAAAGATACCTTTGAACCCGGGGTAATGTCTCCGGAAATGGTGGGGCACCGCCGCCGGTTCATAGTCGGCAAACACGCGGGAAGACAGGGGTTAAGGAAGGTATTAGATGACGCTGGG
>JBKGZS010000088.1:0-5097 GCA_046543285.1 Candidatus Acetothermia bacterium
CCTCTGGCTTTAGCCCTCGGCGGCTTGCTCCAAGCGGAAGACTTCGCAGTCTTTGACATCGAAACTCTTGGTCTCACCCATCAACCCGTAATCATCCTGGGGGTAGCATTTCCCACCCAATCATGTACCAGGGTACGCCAGCTGGTATTACGGGATATTAATCAGGAGCCCGCCGCCCTGCTGGAAATTTTCCGCCTGCTGGACGGTAAACAAGCCATAATCACCTACAATGGCAAAAGGTTTGACATACCCTACGTAAACAGCCGGTTCCGCTACTACGGCATAAAGAAAGAGTTGAAAGCCATTAATTTCGATCTGTACCATTTCGTCCTCAACCTGTGGGGCCAAGAGCTTTCGAGCTGTGGCCTGAACACCGTGGAGCGAAAAAAACTAAAGATTACCAGATCCCATGACTTACCCTCGTCCATGGTTCCCAATTTCTATAAAACCTACCGCGAAAAAGACAACCCCGGCCCGTTGATACCGATACTTGAACATAACAAGCAAGACCTCTTAAGTTTGTGCGTCTTGTATAACGAATTGTGGAATGAAATGATCAGAGATGCCTGATATTCCCGATCTGATCGAAGGGCTTAAAGACCAGAGCTGGTTTAGAGACCAGTTAGAACACCTTGAAACTGTCCCAGCCCAGAAGGCCCAGTACAAACCCCCAGAAGTCGACCTACATCCCGACCTCGAAGAATGGCTGGAAGATCGGGACATGAGACTCTACTCTCATCAGGCACGGGCAATCAAGCTGCTCAAGGGAGGCTCAAACGTTGTAATTACCACCCCCACGGCCTCAGGCAAGACTCTTGCCTTCAACTTACCCGTGCTCGATTCTCTTCTAACTGAGCCAGACGCACGGGCCCTGTACATCTACCCCACCAAGGCTCTGGCCAATGACCAGCTGAACATCTTGAAAGAAATTGACTCGGATCTTGACACCTCACTGAACCCCTGCACTTACGATGGTGACACTCCGCGGGCGAAGAGGCCACATATACGGGCCAATTCGAGGATCATTCTGACAAATCCCTACGCCTTACACCGCTACCTGCCCTGGCACGATAAATGGGCCGACTTTTACTCGGATCTTCAATTTACAATCATAGATGAGGTTCATAGATACCGGGGGGTATTCGGGTCAAATGTGGCCACCTTGATCAGGAGATTTCAAAGGATATGCAACTTCTACGGAAGCGACCCTCAGTTTGTCCTCTCCTCAGCCACCGTAGCCAATCCAGAGGAACATTCCCAGCGATTAATCGGTCAAACTTTTAAATTGGTTTCCCAAGATGGTTCCCCTACGGGTAAAAAATACTTTTTGTTCTGGAATTCCACCCGGGATCCGGACACGTCCTCCTTCCAGCAGACCAGCAGACTGTTGAGCTATTTGACTAACAAAGGTGCCCAAACTCTCTGTTTTACGCCATCGCGGAGGATGGCGGAAATGGTAGCCAGATCGAGCGATAAACGGACGCCTCACCAGATCTATACCTACCGAGCGGGATACCTGCCCCAGGAGAGGAGAGAAATCGAAAAAGGGCTCAAATCTGGCGAAATAAGGGGTGCTGCTTCCACCAATGCCCTGGAACTGGGGGTAGACATCGGAGGACTCGATGCTGTCATCATCTCCGGTTATCCCGGCACCGTAATTTCGACCTGGCAGCAAGCGGGAAGGGCCGGACGAGGACAAGAGGAAGCCCTCGCGATCCTCGTTGGATTTGAAAACCCGCTGGATCAGTACTTTATGCGGCACCCTCAGAAATTTTTCGGCAAACCTCACGAGAACTCTATCATCGACCTTCAGAATCCACATATCGTGTTCGGATCACTGCTATGCGCTGCCGCAGAACTGCCTATCAGATCCGGCGAAGCACTTTTCACCAAGTACCAAGAGGAATTGAATTCTCTTGAGGAGCGGAATTTGTTGACAAAGACTCCCCTAGGTTACGCTTTCAGCGGGACCGGAAGCCCCGTAGAGGCCGTGCAGTTGGACAACATTGGGGATCAACGTATTGAGGTAATTGATAAAATGAAAGGCAAGATACTGGAAACCATGGATCGGACCCAAGCCTATAGAGAAGCTCATCCCGGCTCAGCGTTGCTGCATCAGGGGGAAAAGTATTTGGTAGAAGATCTTGATTTAGAAAACGAGGTAGCCACTGTTACCAAGAAAGAGATCGAGTACAATACGGATCCATTCTCGGAGACCACTTTGAAGATTGAAAAACTGCTCTCCAAAAGCGGTTCCTGGCCTGCCGAGCTGAAATTTGGAGAGGTAAAAGTCACCGAAAAGTACCTGGGCTACAAAGTGAAAGAATACGGTCAGGTAGTGAACATTCACTCACTCGACTTGCCTCCCCTCGATTTCAAAACGGAAGCTTTATGGATTACTTTCCTTCCTGAAGTCCTCCAAAAACTCCGCAACCGATCGCTAGATCCTTCGGGAGGGTTGCACGGCCTGGAACACGCGTTGATCGCGGCGACCCCAATTCACGCCATGTGTGCTAGGAGAGACATCGGTGGGCTTTCGTCCATAGCTCACGGGTCTAGCAACGACCCGATCGTTTTTCTCTACGATTCGTACGAAGGGGGCATAGGCATCGCAGAAAAATGCTACGGGGTGGCTCGGAGTCTATTCCAAACCACTTACGAACTAGTCAAAGACTGCGAATGCAAAGGAGGTTGTCCTTCCTGTATCTACTCTCCCCAGTGCGGGAACGACAATCAACCGCTGGATAAAACTGCGACGCTTACTTTGCTCGACCAACTGAGGAACGGCAGGTAAATAACTGGGACATGAACACCCGTCTGAGAATAGGTCTACGGACTCGGCCCAAGTAAAATTCTGTCAGCTGGATTCTTCAAAGGTCACCAGATCTTCTAAATCTCTTCTTCCCCGGTCCTGTGGCTTAGTAGTAGAATAACCCACGGTGATAATTGATATCGGTCGTTTTTCCAGATCCAATACCCGTTGCACGGCCTCCTCGTTAAAGGCTCCTACCCAGCAGGTATCCAGCGAGAGCTCAGTAGCGGCTAGTTGTAAATAGGCAGCCGCGATAGTGGCATCCTGGATAGAGAAAAGCTCCTCTCCTCGCTCACCATACTTCCTCGCAGACCGTTCGGCGTCCTGCAAAAATACCACCACGAGGGGCGCTTCAGCAATGAAATGTTGGTTATAAGCGGCGTTTAGCAGCTCGTTCCGCTTTTCTTGACTGGTAACCACGTGGATACTATAAGCTTGTAGATTCCCTGCAGAGGGAGCGGAGTTTGCAGCTCGGAGAAGTTTATCGATTTTTTCCTCTGAAACGGGTCTCTCGTTGTACGAACGGACGGAAATTCGACGGTCGATCAATTCGAAAAAATCCACTAGTTTTCACCTCGTTCTTTCGGCGAACTGAGATTGAGTCGAGGACCTCTCGGCGTTAAACAAGAAATCTCTCAACTGACGAAGATCGGCCACCGAATGATCAGTTCCCTCGTGTTCGCCCCCCCGATCTAATCTAATAAAATCCATCTGTGACTGAGCGGCTGCCTCCCTGTCAGTGTCCCTGTCACCTACATATAGGCTGTGTTGAGATTCAGTTCTCTGGAGCATTTGCTTCAAAAGATAGGGGTGGGGCTTGGTACGTTGAAAACCTCTCAGGGTCGAGGCACGTCCAATAGCACATTCGATAATTGTCGTTAAGTCGTATTTTTCAACAAACACATCTACTATCCGCTGAGGAGAATTGCTAACTATCGTTAATTGATATCGATCGGCCAGATCATGTAGGAGGTCAATGTCCGGATAAGCCTCGATTTCCTGGGTCCTAAGCGCACGCTCTTTTTCGTCCAACAGGTACTTCTCTCTGGTCTTCCAGAGAGTTTCGGGGCAAACTTCCAATTTTTGGCTAACTTGATCGAGGCTGCCTTGCAATTTTCCAATCAAGATCAGCTCAATTTTTTCATCTGTGACACCATGCCCCAACTCCCGCAGGCACTGTGAAAATGCGCGCTTGATCCAGCCCTCTGGGCTGTAATCCTCGGAATCCAACAGTACTCCATCCAAATCAAAAGAGACCTGATCGTATCGAACCTCATCTCGATCTATCATCGCTTGCCTCCAATTTTACAAAATTATATGCCATCTGCCGACAGCAGAAAAGGCCAATAAAATCCTCCTAAACAACTCAACATCGGTCAGCAAGATCTGGATATTTGTAACTTGCCGCCACAGTTAATTATCATGGGCTAGATAAGGCAAGACCTAAGCGGAAATGGTAGATTGGATTAATGACCGAGACTGAACTTCAAATCTGCTGAACTCCGCCCTGATTGGAATCCGGGCTCATGGGTGATTTTATGGATCAAAATTCTACAGAAGAACTGAAGCAGAGGGCCGTCGACGCCGCACTCGATTGGTTTGAAAAGGAATTTGAGAACCAAAGACCGCTGGTTATGGGAGTCGGCTCCGGGACTACTATTTCCTATGCATTCGAGAGATTGGGTAATTACGAGGGAATCGTTTCGGTGCCTACCTCCAGCGCAACGAAGAAAGGACTACAATCCCACGGTGTGCCAGTTCGGGATCTCGACCCACGATTAGAGATCGTCGTGGATATCGACGGGGCAGACGAAGTATCGCCTGAGTTAACGCTTTTGAAAGGTGGAGGGGGGTGTCATTACCAAGAAAAGAAGGTGGCAGAAACTTCAAAACAATTCGTGATAGTTGTCGACGAGAGGAAGCTGGTAGACTACATCGGTCAGCGGACCCCTTTGCCCGTCGAGGTAAAGGAGGATAGAATTGAGAAGTTGAAAGAAGAGCTGGCAGAGATAGGGCCGGCGCGGGTTCGCAAAAGCCGGGGAGACCTGTTCCGTACTGATCAGGGTAACCCAATCCTCGATGTCACCGTTGATGGAAGACGGCTTCCCGACGATTTCGAGGTTCTCGAATCCAGGATAAACAAACTGCCCGGGGTAATTGAAAACGGAATTTTTGCTCGTCGAAAACCGGAGCTGGTATTCGTTGGCGGAAAGGAAGGCGTGCAGGTTTTGACCAAGGGAAATTATGACTAACTCTCAAACCGCTCTGGTGGTAATGCTCGGAGT
>JBKGZS010000021.1:0-22597 GCA_046543285.1 Candidatus Acetothermia bacterium
GCTGAATTCTTCGCGTTGTCTTATGGCCAGATAGCTGAAGGAGAGGGAAAAAATAGTAATAATTATCAGGCCGTAGGACATAGCATGCTGCCAGGAGAGAAAGGATACGTAAGGTTTGCTTTCCGTGAGCTTGAACGTAAATAGACCAACGGCAACAACGTTAAAGAGTAGGAAGAAAACGAGCTGATGGAGAGGAATTGGTAGGTCGAAAAGCGTAAATAGTTCCTGCTTTTCCCTACCGGTCTCCCTGTTGTTCTTTTTCATAGGCATCAATTATCTTCCGGACTAGATCGTGCCGGACCACGTCAGTTTTATCGAGGTATATGAACTCGATCCCCTGGATATCCTTTAAAACTTCCCGCACTTGATTTAACCCGGAGCGATCTCCTTCTAGGTCAATTTGGGTTATGTCTCCCGTAATTACTGCTTTTGAATCGAAGCCCAGACGGGTCAAAAACATTTTCATTTGAGTGGAAGTCGTGTTCTGGGCCTCATCCAGGATTACAAAAGAATTATTCAACGTCCTCCCTCGCATGAAGGCTAGGGGGGCAATCTCGATGCGACCGTCCTCTTTGAGCCTTTCGAATTCCTGACCTGGAATCATATCGTAGATTGCGTCGTAGAGAGGGCGCAGATAGGGATTAACCTTGGCCTGCATGTCTCCTGGCAGAAACCCCAGCTCCTCGCCGGCTTCCACCGCGGGCCTGGTCAAGATGATCCGTTTGACTCGACCCTCCTTCAGGTGTTCTATGGCCATAGCGACCGCCAGGTACGTTTTCCCGGTTCCTGCTGGACCGATGGAAAAAACTATATCGTCATCTCTGATTGCCTGTACGTATTTCTCCTGATTTACTGATTTAGGTTTTATTTGCTCTCCCCAGTAAGTGGTCTGAATCACGTCAGTAAAAGCTTTTTCCAGCTGATCTCCCTGGCCGTCTTTTACTTCCTGAGTCAGGTGCTTGACCTCCTCCAGTGTAGGCGAATGATCCGATTCGGCAATGTCGAGAAGTTTGTCGAATAAGCTTCTTACTTGTTCAACTTCTTCCTCTTGACCGCTGATTTTAATCAATCCACCCCTAACTAGCAACTCCACGTCAAATTGATCACGAATGTAGTTGAGGTGATTGTTATATTGACCCAAAACAGTGGTAGCTTGTTCGTTGTCCCTAAGGGTAATCTCTCTGGTTATCTGACGGTTGGTTGCTTCGCTTCCGATTTCGATCACTCCTCGTGGAAGTACTTTTTCTGGAAAATCCAAAGAACACTAAAATTCGAATAGGCGCTTTCAGTTTTTAAGCGGTTCCGCTAGATAATAATCCTCGCGCAGCTCCGTCAGCTCGACTTCAATCAGGTCACCCTCCGAGAATCTTTCCCTCGTTTCGGGTCCTAGATGAAGGTCGAGATAGTTTTCCGAAAATCCGCGCCAACCCCCAGTTTCAGAGCTTTTTTCTTCCAAAATTATGTAATATTTGTTGTTCAGGTGTCCCTTTTGCTCCTCGCTGGCGATTTGCTTGCTGAACTCCCTCAACCGTCGCGAGCGTCGATTTTTCTCCTGGCTCGGTATCTGATCCGGGAAATCTGCAGCAGGAGTTCCCTCGCGGGGGGAAAACCTGAACACGTGAACGTTGAGAAAACCTACCTCTCTAATTACTTCCAGAGTGCGTTCGACGTCTTTTTCTGTTTCCCCGGGGAATCCGACCAGCAGATCCGTGCCGAAAGTGCTTCCTTCTACGGCCTCCTTGAGCATATTTACTGACGATACATAGTTCTGGGAGTTGTGGCCGCGGTTCATCCTCTCGAGCAATCTGTCGGAGCCCGTTTGCAACGGGATGTGAAAATGCGTGCAAATCTTTTCCATCTCTTTAACTGCTGAGGAGAGCCTCCTTGTAACCCCGTTCTGGTTGATTGAGCTCAATCGTATTCGCTTCAGATTTCTCAGCTTTTCCAGTTGTAGAAGCAATTCGACCAGCCCTCCATCTTCAGTACGGTAGTCTGCCAGGTCGATCCCGGTGAGCACCAGCTCTTTATAGCCGTTCCCCCCTAACCGCTTGGCCTCTTCAGTGACGGTTTCTATGGACTTGGAACGTGATGGGCCTCGCACAAATCTCACCTTGCAAAAGGCGCATCGATTATTGCATCCGTCCTGAACTTTCAAAAATGCTCTGGTATGTTTGCTGTCACGGCTGATCGACTCTTTCTGCAGGTCCCAGCCGCCGGAGACGTCGATTTCCCCTCGTTCGCCGGTTAGTACCCGTTCTACAATTGAATCCACCTTATTCTTCTGGAAATTTGAGAAAACGGCATCTACACCTTTGATTTCCAGAATCGGTGAAGCGTCAAAAGTCGGATAACATCCAGTCACGACCACTAATCCGCCCGCTCGGGCCGCTCTACGGATATATTTCCTCGATTTTCTATCGGCACTTTTAGTTACTGTGCAAGTGTTGATTATGTATATATCGGCCCTGTTATCAAATGAAACTAATTTATATCGCCCGCTCAATTTTTCTTTGAGAACCTCACTGTCGTATTGATTGGCTCTACATCCCAGAGTGTAGACTGCAATTTTTATCATAATAGAATCCAAGAAAACAGCTGGTCTTTGTAGCCAGTGCAGACCAGAACAACCCGGGTTAATTCATGCGAAGGGGAGCATTTCCTGGGTGAGGCGTAATTAGTAAATAGTATTGCAGTGTGGTCCAGAGGGATAGATAGCAAAAACTCACTTCCCGACAGGCCTGTCTCCACGATGTCTTTCTACCGTAAAGCGTTGAACTTTGATATCGGAATTCTCTGCAGTGATACCTGCTTTTCTTTTGGCAATTTCCAATTGACGTTCGATCGAATCCACTCCGTCCAGGTCAGGTAGCAACAAGCCTTCTTTGCCTCCCTTTTCTACAACTATTCCGTATTGTTTGGGGTTTAGATCGTCGATTTTGCAGCATTCAGGTTCACTGAGGACGTCCACAGAAACTGTAATTTTCTTCAAATCCGGCGGTGAGAGAGAGGGGAAGCGCGGATCGCGACTCGCGGCTAAAACCGAGTTTCGAACTATCTCCCGAGCGACGTTTTCTTCCACCGGATGATAAGTTCCAATGCATCCCCGTAATTTACCCTCAGTTGTTTTTAAACTTACAAAGACTCCTCTTTGACGTTCTGTCAACTCCGAGGGCAAGCTTTCGTAATCGGAGAATTCAATGCGGCGTTGGCCCTCCAGCACCCATTTCTCCACAGCATCTTCCGCAAGCTTTACGTATATATCTACCATATCTCGCCATGATTATAAGTCAAAGAGGGGTGACTTCAAAGGTCTGAGCACCCGCGCTCTCCTTGACTTGGCGGGTCTGTTATGTTATTTTAATGCTGATTGGACATATGAAGTGGAAAATTATTACCGGCATTTTGGTGGCCGTACTCGTACTTGGGATTGCGGTTAGTCTGTATTTTGTTAATCGCCGCAATGTGGAGAAGGTCACTGAGGAAGGTGAAAGGGTAAATCTGCTGGCGATGGGTCTGGATCAGGTTGAGGGGACCAGCAGAAGCGACACCATAATGCTGGTTAGCATCAGTCCTAACCCTCACGAAGTGCAGGTCTTTTCCGTTCCCCGGGACCTTTACGTCAAATATCCGGATGGGGAAAGCCGGAGGATCAACGCCGCTTATCCCATCGGGGGAGGAGAACTGGCCAGGGATCTGATTTCCGATTTGACCGGGGTGGAGATTCCCTTTCATTTAATTCTGGATTACGAAGGGTTCAAAGAGCTGATCGATATGATAGGGGGGATCGAACTTGAGGTGGAGGAACGGCTTGAATACGAAGATACTGCCGCATCCCCTCCTCTAGAGATCGACATTTCGTCCGGTCAGCAGGTCCTGGATGGCGAAGAGGCCCTGGGTTACATCCGTTATCGCGGATAGGGAAGTGATATTAGACGGATCGACCGTCAGCAGAAGTTTTTGAAAGCTCTCCTGGAGCAGGGAATTCAATTCAGGGAGTGGACAAAACTAAAGGACTTAATTTCAACCGCACAGAACTACTTGCAGACCAATTTATCTCTCGTTGATCTCTACGACCTGGGGAAGATGGTTCGGGGAATATCCGCCGACGACTTCAATACGCACACTTTGCCCGGGCAGGATGCCCGAATTGAAGATAAGGCAGTTTTGCAGCCTAGAATTGTCGAAATAAAACGCATGATTACCGAGGGGATCCACGGCGTGGATTTGCTGACTAAATCAGACATCCGAGTGGTGACTCTGAATGGAGAGGGTTCAACCTGGTTGGCTCACAATTCTGCTAATAGACTGGAATCACTTGGTTTCAACGTAGTAGGGGCTGATAATGCGGACAGATTTGACTACGAGACAAGTTATATCCTCGATTTGGTCCCTGACAATCCCAAAAAAGCCACCATGCTCCGCAACGAAGTCAGCAACGAGCTAGAAATTGATGTAGAAATCATTGATCAAGAATCTTCTTCGGAGGCACTGGAGTCAATCAGAGATTCGGGAGTCACTATCCCTGACAACACAGATTTGATCCTCATTTTAGGAGAAGGGTCTTCCAAACTTGTCGACGAATAAAGGCGGTAATTTGAAACGGATCCAACAGGTCGTCGATCTAATCCAGGATAAAAAAGGAACTAATCTTGTCGTTTTGGATATGACGGACCACTCCGTCGCCGCCGATTACTTCGTCATTGCTGATGGAGATAACCCTAAACACGTCCAAGCCCTGGCGGAAAGCGTTATGGAGGGTTTGGAAGAAGAACCTCTTCATCAAGAAGGCCTGGACAGCAGGCACTGGGTGGCCCTTGACTACGGTGACCTCTGGGTTCACCTGTTTGAGGGCGAAGTCCGCCTTTTCTACGACCTAGATGGGTTGTGGGCTGATCGCATCGTCTCCCCTGAGGAGCTCGACCTGGAGCTCCAGGCCCAGTAACCACCCTATTCTTTGCTGAAGACGCGGTCAGAAACCCCCTTTGAACACCTTTCTGTTCTTATAGAAGTAATGGGCAGCGGAAATAATTGCCAGGACCACCGATAACTCAACCAGTCGGGGTTTTAAGACTTCGGTCCAGTGGAGTTTCCAGTGTTCATTCAGAAAGATATTTATTATGAGGGCGCTGTGGGAAATCATCTTCGCCTTCCCCAGGCTGCTCGCGGCGATAACTTTGTCCTCGGCCAGGGCCAGCAACCTGAGACCGGTTACCAGGAATTCACGGCCCAGAATGATCACCACCGGCACCGCCGTCAGAGATCCTTTTTGGACGAAGATCACAAAAACCGCTGTGATCAGTATCTTGTCCACAATTGGATCGGCGAACTTACCGAAAGCGCTGATTTGTTCCCGGGATCGAGCTACGTAGCCGTCAAGAAGGTCAGTGATAATTGCCACTATGAACAGGGAGAGGGCCAGAAGTTCCAATTCGGATAGCGCGAGATACATGATAAAGGGAATAATTCCTATCCGAACAGCCGTCAGCTTATTGGCCAAGTTTCGAGTTATGCTCATGTGACATAAGATAACTGTCTTGCGGCTTTATTGCAAAGCTCAACGTGCTATGTAACAATCTGCTAATTGTATTTTGCCTTTAATTCAGTGGCTTTTTCCAAACCCGATAGTCGGTATCAGTGGGGAAGTCGTTCCTTTTCTTGTTATAACTAGCTTGCTTCTCTATACTTTTCCGGCTATTGTGTTCCGAGTCAAGTCTGGGCCTGGATTATCGGGACCTGTCGGTCCTATTCCTGTAGAAAGGACTGCCGGTAGTGAGCGAAGGGTTTGACGGTCGTATCCGCGGGGTACCGACCAAACCGGATGATATTCACTGCTAGATATACTTTGACGACGTTGACCACTGCCAAATACCTGAAGGGGAGGTAGAAGATGTCCTTAACTTTGTACAATAGTCTCTCCGGAGAGCTGCAGGATTTTCGACCCTTGGATCCGGAAAAGGTGCGAATGTATAGCTGCGGACCTACTGTGTACGACTACTTTCATATCGGGAATGCTCGCCCTTTCATCGTTTTCGATGGCCTTCGACGCTATCTGGAATTTAAGGGTTACGATGTGACTTACGTCCAGAACGTGACGGACGTCGAAGATAAGATAATCAACAGGGCAGCCGAGGAAGACCTTAAGCCCGCTGATCTTGCCCAAAAATACATGGACGCCTATTTCAAAGACATGGAAAGGCTGGGGATCAATCCTACCGATCTAAATCCCAAGGTAACAGATTACATCCCTCAGATCATCGATCACGTACGTGATCTGGAGCAGAATGGATATGCTTACTCTGTAGACGGAGATGTCTACTTTAGGGTCTCGAAGTTCTCGGAGTACGGAAAACTTTCCGGCCGTTCGCTGGACGAGTTGCAAAGCGGATCACGGGTAGAGATAGATGAAGCCAAAGAAAATCCTCTCGATTTTGCTCTCTGGAAGAGATCCTCTTCTGACGAGCCCGGTTGGGATAGTCCCTGGGGTAGAGGCCGCCCCGGTTGGCACATAGAGTGTTCAGTTATGGCCAATGAAACACTTGGTGATACCATAGATATACATGCAGGCGGGCAGGATCTGATTTTTCCTCACCACGAAAACGAAATTGCCCAATCCGAAGCCCGGACAGGAAAACAGTTCGCCCGCTACTGGCTTCACAACGGGTTGCTGCAGTTTGAGGGGCAGAAGATGTCAAAATCTCTGGGCAATTTCGAATATGCACGCGAAGTTGTAGATCGTCACGGAAAGGAGCCGGTACGTCTGTTCTACTTTTCCACCCATTATCGAAAACCGCTGGATTTTAGCGAAAAGGAACTGGAGGACGCAGGTAAAGCGGTGGCCCGAGTGTACGATTTTCTCCAGGAAGTTGAAGATCTACCCCCCTCACCAGAAAGAGCCGGGGAGGAGGACCAGCTGGCCGCGGATCTCCGTGATTTTCTCCAAGGGGCGAAAGAGGCCTACATTGCCGAAATGGACAAGGATTTCAATACCCCCGCGGGGCTTTCTGTAATCTTCGAATTGCTCAAGAAGGCCAATAAAGTACGAAATAACACCTCCTCTAGAGGGGGCGGCCAAACCGAACTCTTGACCAGATCCGCAAAAATGATCCGCAAGCTGGGCCGGCCCCTGGGATTGTTCCAGGAGCCCGCCGAACGGAGCCCGGGGGGCAAGCAAGAGGAGCTACTGCAGCTGCTTATTGACGTCAGAAGCGAGCTCCGAAATCAACAGCATTGGGAGTTAGCTGATGAGATTCGAGCTAGATTAAGCGAGCTGGGAGTGGAACTAAAGGATAAAGGCGATTCGACCACTTGGGTTTTCCGAAACGCTTCCTAACTCGCCAGATCTTTAATCTTTCCAGGGCCTTTTTTGACAAAGGTTCGTGAATCGAAATGCTTGTTATTTTTGGCTTGGTATGGACAATTTAGATATAGAGGTGATTTAGATGGGTGAAGTTGAAGCCTTCCTTAAGCCAGTGGATGTGGCCAGATATACGGGCCTTTCGCTAGAAGGGGTGCAGGACTTAATCGAGGAGGGCCAGCTTGAAACCGAAACCATAGATGGCGCTACAAGAATCCGCAAAACAGAAGTGGACCGCTGGTTGGATGAACAGGTTTCTTTGGAGAAGTTGATGAATTTAATTTCCAAACTTGAAGAGGAACCCGACCCAGAAGAGGTGGCCTCTCTGCTGGATATGGAGGTAGAGGACGTACGGCCTTACTTCGAAAGTTAACTCGCCTCTGCTCGGAATTATTTCCTCGTCTGTCATAGAAAAGGGGTCTCAAAGTGGAGCAGACGCCAATCCAGATTCTGCTCGATCGTACTGATCAGCTCCGGGCCAGGTTGATCAGGGTGATTCTCTTGGTGATAGGGATCGCGGTAGTCGCGTATATTTATCGAGACACCGTACTTGATTTTTTGACAAGACCCCTTGTAGAGGACAGGTTGATCTTTATTCATCCTACCGAGGCGTTTTTTACCTATATAAAGATCTCCCTTTTTGCAGGAGTGCTTCTGGGAGCACCGTACATACTGTACCAGCTTATTATGGTGTCAGCTCCTCTCTTCGAAGGCAATGTTAATCTGACCAGGTCGTTTTTGGTGATTACCTTCCTTGCAGGTACCTTATTTTTTTACGTTGGGGCGGGATTTGCCCTCTTGGGCGTTATGCCTTTTGCGATAAGGTTTTTAAAGGGGATCAGTGGAGAAAAGTTGGAGGCGGTTTTCACGGTAGGTAATTATGCCTCGTTCACCATGGCGTTCACTCTAATTTTTGGCTTTCTCTTTGAGCTTCCCGTGATCTCCTATGGCCTGTCCCGGATGGGGCTTATCACCAAGCGTACCCTAATCTCTCAATGGCGAATCGTAGTTGCCGGAGCCGCGGTATTGGCTGCAGTGCTCACTCCCCCGGACCCCATAACTCAAATGTTTCTCTGGGGGCCTCTGCTGGTGCTCTACGGGTTGTCGATCTTGCTGGTGGCCTTCGCGGAGCGCGGAGACTAGTATTTGACAGTGAAGTGACCCTTTCTGGGGGTCTGGAGAATTCTCTTAGGAGGTGTTAACTCAGAATGTTTGGCTTAGGTCCACAGGAATTAATTCTAATATTGATCATCGTCCTGGTGTTGTTCGGGGGCAACAAGCTACCCGAACTGGCACGTTCACTGGGGAAAGGAGTCCGGGAGTTTAAAAACGAAACCGAACAGATCCAAGAGGCCTATAAGGACACCACTACGTTGGATAAGGATGCGGGAGACGAGGAAGATAAAAAGCCGGAATCGGAAAGTTCTCAGCAGAAAAATGAAGCCGAGAGTTCCGAGGACGAGGAAGAAGAGGCGGCTTGATCTACGTGTAATTATGCTCCTTTGTAAATGCAAGACAAAGAGCTGACGCTCAGTGAGCATTTAGAAGAACTGCGATTTCGAATCCTGTACAGCCTAGCCAGCGTAGTGTCTATTGCCGTTCTGGCCTACGTTGCCCGGGCCAAACTGCTGGAATTTCTGATGCAACCCTACCTCCGTAGATCTCTTATTTATCTCCACCCCACGGAAGCTTTCCTTAACTATCTTAAGCTTGCCGGTCTTGCGGGTATAGTCCTGTCCACTCCGTGGATAATGTATCAAGCGTGGCGCTTTGTCTTGCCTGCTTTAATGGAGAAAGAAGTAAAGTATCTCCGGTTGGGTTTTCTGCTGGGGGGCATTCTCTTTTACGCCGGGGTCGCCGTGGCCCTTTACCTTGCTCTTCCCTACAGCCTAGACTTTCTCAGTAACGTTGGGGGCCAGAATCTGGATATTCAGCTCTCTGTTGGCAATTATATATCTTTTGTTTCTCTGCTCAGTTTTGCTTTTGGACTGGTTTTCGAGTTGCCATTGCTCATTATCCTTATGGCCAAACTTGGTTTTGCAACCCCCGCCTCTCTCAGGAGAAACCGCTCATTGGCCATCGTCATTTGTTTTTCCGTTGCCGCATTTCTCACTCCAACTGATCTGTTTTCTCAGGCCCTGATGGCCATTCCTTTGATCCTATTGTACGAATTCTCTCTACTCATGGTCCGCCTCTTCTTCAGGGAATCTCCAGGGGAGGGTTAGAGGCAAAACCATCGGCCGGCCAGGGTCACGAAAATCTCGATTGAACAAACCCCACCCGTTCTGGATAAATATCAATTTCTTGACAGGAAAATCTGACTATCCCAAAATCAATCTGGTCGGATCGCCGGGTCGGGCCCTTTGGATATGGCCGAATGTAAATCACGGTTGGAATCGCTCGGTGGAAACTGTGTTTGAAAGAGATTTACCAGGAGGGAGCTATGAGGTCCTACTTAAAACTTTCTGTGTGTGTGGTAACGTTTTTGTTGGTTTTTTTCCTGGCAGCACTGGGTTCCGGTGCTTCTCGGGCCAAGCTGGAAAAGATTGCCAGCTCCGATGCAATTTACGAGTATCGAGCTGCAGCGGGTATGGCTTTGAGTGGTGTTTACGCGGAGGCTGGTGTCGACCAGTCAGAATTACTTGGGGTCGCGACCACCGGTTCTACTGAAGAAATTCGCAATGCTATCATACCCGCTCTTGCCGATCTCTACCGTGATGTCAGTGACCTAACCAGTTCTGCTGAACTTCAAGTCCAGGCTGAAGGGCTTCGGGGTAAGCTTTCCCAGGCCGACCTGCCCCAGGTCCGTGAAGCCGCGGCTCGAGCTCTTAGCTCCTATTTTGTGGCCTTCAATCTCAATGACGTAGACGGCTACAGGATGGAAGATCTCGAGCAACTGGTGGAATCCTCGGAGGTCGAGGAGATAAGATACGCCGCAGCTCGAGCCCTTCCCTCTATCTATGCCAGTGAGAAGTCTCTTGAAGACCTGGAAGATCTCTTGGAGGGAGAGGCCTCCGAAACCATCAAAGAAGCGGCTGCGGAAGCTCTGGGATTGCGCTATGGTACTTCCTTGTTTCCTAATTATTCTGTTGAAGAAATGGAGCAGATGGCTGGAAACGAGGAACTGAACCCCTGGCACCGAAAGGCGGCCGGCATAGCCTTCGGAAGATTGGCCCACCAGGAGAAGACTCTTGAGGAGTTAACGCGCCTGACCAAAGCCGGGGCTACCCCTGAACTTCAGAACGGAGCGACGAAGGCCCTGGCCGAAAAGCTCATCCAATCCGAAAAGACGCATAGAGAACTGCTAAAAATGGCCGTCTCAGCTACGTCTTGGGCCCCGGAGCCGTACCGAATGGCGATCGTTGAGGCTCTGGCCGATAGGTTAAGGGCTGAATAACGGTGTCCAGGAGTTCTAAGGAGGTAAGAATGCGTGCACTTATCCTTGCTGCTTTATGTTTCTTGCTTGTATTTTCCCTGGCTTGCGCCGGATGGGGCAGGGCTGAAAACGTTCCTGAAGATCCTTTGGTAGTTCCAATTGGTGATGCTGACCAGGTCTGGGGAATGGGTGATTTAATTCCCGGAACCCCGGGTGGAAGCCTGGTGGTTGCCGCCCCTGACCTCCCGGGGACCTTCAATCACCTGGTCGCTGATGAGACTCATTCCCTGGACATTACTGAGCAATTGAACGAAGGCTTGACTGATTTCTCGCCTGCTACGGGGAGGATTACACCTGCTCTGGCCAGGTCGTGGGAGGTAGCCGACGACGGTCGGACTTACGTGTTCCACCTGCGAGAGGGTCTAAAGTTTTCCGATGGGGAGCCGCTTACCGCCGAAGATGTGTTATTTACCTTTGAAGAATTGATCTTTAACGAGGGGGTTCAATCCGATTTCCGCGATATTTTGACCGTGGAGGGCGAACTACCCGATATAGAGAAGCTCGATGACTACACTGTCAAATTTAAGACCCCCGCAGTGTTTCCCCCGTTTCTCCGGCGTGTAGGGGTTCCTATTTATCCCAAGCACCGGTGTGGGGAACTTACTCCGCAAGAATTCAATTCTCTCTGGGGCCACGAAACCGCACGGAAAAGCCCCGAGCAAATCGTGGGTGCCGGACCTTACAGGGTCAAAGAATTAATCCCCGGGGAGAAATTGACCCTGGAGCGTAACCCCTATTATTTCAAAGTTGACCCCACTGGTACTCAGCTACCGTACCTTGATCAGTGGAGCGTCGTGCCGGCCGAGGACCGTGAAGTATCTTTGCTAAAATTTAAAACCAATCAAACTGACTTGTTTAACGGAAACCTGCGGGAGCTACCGTTTTTGTTGCGGAACTCTGAGGTAGAGAACTGGAATGTCATAGTCCGCGAAGGATTCGAGGGTGCTCCGGAGAGTAGCGACTTTCTGGTTTTCAACTGGGATGCCGCTGACGAAGTATTGGCCGAGCTCTTCGGCGAAGTGAAGTTCAGGGAGGCCATTTCTCATTCCATCAACCGCAGAGAGATCGTTAATGGAGTGTTCAACGGTCTGGCCAGGATTCAATCCAGCCCCCTCGCAGAACTTTCACCCTACTATAACCCGGACGCCGGGGATGCCTATCCTGCCGAATATGATCTTGAAAAGGCTCGTAAACTACTCGACGAACTTGGTCTGGAAGATGCCGATGGGGATGACATTAGAGATCTGCCTGGTGCTGGGGAGTTGAGCTTTGAAATCATTACCAATAAGGACAACCCTAGGCGAAAGAGAATGGCCGAGATCATTGCTCGGAATCTCCGGGAAGTGGGGATTGAAGTTGAGCTGGCTCTCCTGGATTTCGATACTTTGATTCGACGACTGCTCTCCGGCCGGTTCGAAGGAGCTCTTGCCGGACTTTTTGCCGACCCACTTGAACCGAGTGGTCTGAGAGACCCTTATCATTCCACAAGTGACCTGCACTTATGGCATCTAGCCGCTAGTCAATCTCCCACCGAGGCAGAGAGGGAAATTGACTCACTGCTGGAGGAAGGGGAAGCGGCAGTAGGTTTGGACGCTCGGAAACCGATCTACGATGAATTGCAAATGTTGATAACGAAAACGGTGCCCGTAATTTACACTGCTGCTCCAGTCTACACTTACGCCCATACCAAGAGCTTGCGCAACACCGAGACCTTTAACAATCTCGGTTCTTTCCTCGGACATAGTGAATACGTCTGGATTGAGAATCGCTAATATCTCCCAGAGTGAAATAGTAATTGCGGAAAAGTTGTTAAAAAGTGAAACCGGGGCGGTATGGCCCCGGTTTCAGCTAAAGGATAGAAGGATAACCCGATAGGCATCGACTCTCAATTGTTACAGGCTGCTGAGGGTTATTAAAGAGCTGCCTGAGCTGCGGCAAGCCGTGCAATAGGCACTCTAAACGGTGATGCACTGACGTAATCCAATCCTATCTCATGACAGATGTAAATGGAATCGGGGTCGCCTCCCTGTTCACCACAAATTCCGATTGAAAGCGCTGGATCGGTTTCTCTTCCTTTTTGGACTGCCATTTCCATCAAGCTACCTACCCCTTCTTCGTCGATGGATTCGAAGGGGTTGTCTTCCAGCACACCCTGTTCTTCGTAGGTGTCCAGAAACTTGCCCGCGTCATCTCGGGAGAACCCAAACGTCATTTGGGTTAGATCGTTAGTGCCGAAGGAAAAGAATTCAGCCTTTTCGGCGATTTGATCGGCTACCAGGCAAGCTCTCGGAATTTCGATCATGGTACCTACTTTGTAATCAAGGTCGCTGTCCATGGTCTCCAGTATCTCAGTAACCGTCTCCACGACGGAAGCTTTCACTTTGCTCATCTCGTTAGGATGGCCAACAAGGGGCACCATAATTCTGGGCTGAGCGTCCACTCCATTTTTCTGGAGCTCGGCTCCAGCCTCGGCTATTGCTTTTGCCTGCATCTGGTATATTTCAGGCATAGTTATGCCCAGTCGACAGCCTCGATGGCCCAACATCGGATTGAATTCTTTCAAGCTGGACAACGTGGAGTTGACTTCCTCGACCGATTTCCCAGTTCTTTCGGCAAACTCTTCAATCTCTTCTTTTTCGTCAGGAAGGAATTCGTGAAGAGGGGGGTCCAGCAATCGAATGATGACTGGCAGTCCCTCCATGGCCTCCAGAATACCTTCGAAGTCGCTTTTCTGAAACTCGGCCAGCTGCTCTAAGTAAGATTCCCTCTCTTCGCGGTCATCGGCCATGATTGTTTGTTGCATCAGGGAAAGACGGTCTTCGCCGAAGAACATATGCTCTGTTCTGGTCAACCCAATTCCTTCCGCGCCGAAATCTCGAGCTCGCGTGGCGTCTTGAGGCGTATCAGCATTGGTTCGAACTCCAAGTTCTCGGACCTGATCGGCCCAGCTCATCAGCCGTTTGAAGTTTTCATCCATTTTGGCTTCCACTGTGGGGACTTGCCCCAGCATTACCTCGCCAGTGGTGCCGTCGATGGAAATATAATCTCCTTGCTCCACTGTGTAGTCATCTACGGTAAAGGACTTCGATCCGTAATCAATGTCCAGAGCTCCACAGCCCGCCACGCAGGGTTTGCCCATCCCTCTCGCCACCACGGCGGCGTGAGAGGTCATTCCACCCCGGGAAGTCAGTACTCCTTCTGCTGCTTCCAGACCGTGGATGTCTTCGGGAGAGGTTTCGGTCCGAACCAGGACAACCTTTTCACCATTGTCGCGCTTTTCAACAGCTTCGTCAGCAGTGAAAACCACTTCTCCGACAGCAGCTCCGGGAGAGGCGTTGATCCCTTTGGCCACTGTTTCTTTATCGGTGTCCGGATCAAATGAAGGGTGGAGCAGCTGGTCAAGTTGTTCCGGTTCTACCCGCGAGATGGCGGTCGTTTCGTCAATTAGACCCTCTTCCACCATATCGACAGCAATTTTCACTGCTGCTTTGGCGGTCCGCTTGCCCGTCCGGGTTTGAAGCATGTATAGATCGTCGTTTTCGATGGTAAATTCCACGTCCTGAACGTCTTTGTAATGTTGTTCCAGGGTTTCGAAGATTTCCTCCAGTTCCTCCCAGGCCTCTGGCATATCGTCCTTCAGAGTACTGATGTCTTTGGGGGTTCGGATACCCGCTACCACGTCCTCACCCTGGGCATTGAGGAGGTACTCGCCGTAGTACTTTTTCTCGCCGGTGGAGGGGTTTCTCGTAAAGGCAACGCCCGTTGCTGAGTCGGGGCCGGTGTTTCCGAAGACCATTGTTTGAACATTGACCGCTGTACCGAGGGCGTCGTGAGGAAGATCATTAATTTCTCTATATCGAATTGCCCTGGGATTATTCCAGGAACCAAAGACTGCGTCGATTGCCCCCCAGAGCTGATCCATGGGGTCTTCGGGAAACTCTTCATCTAAGTTTTCCTGATAAATTTTTTTGAATTTTTCTGTAACCTCTTTCAAGTCATCCACGTTCAAGTCCGTGTCGTGCTCGGCACCTTTTGCCTTTTTAATTTCTTCCATAGCCAGGTCAAATTCCCGTGCCTCGATGCCCTTTACCACTTCACCGTACATCTGTACCAGACGCCGATAGGCATCCCAGCCGAAGCGCTGATTGCCCGTTTGCTGGACGAGACCCTGCAGAGTTTTTTGGTTCAGGCCCACGTTGAGGACGGTATCCATCATCCCGGGCATCGAAACAGCAGCCCCGGAGCGTACCGAGACCAATAGAGGGTTTTCCTCTCCTCCAAATTCCTTGCCGGTGTCCTTCTCAAGTCTAGCCAGCTTTTCTTCGACTGTTTTTTCTAGCCCTTCTGGATATTGTTGATCGTGCCGATAGTAATACTGACAGACTTCCGCTGAGACGGTGAAACCCGGCGGTACGGGAATCCCAAGATTAGTCATTTCCGCCAGATTGGCTCCTTTTCCACCTAAGATGTCTTTCAATTCTTCTCCTCCGTCGGCTTCTCCTCCGCCAAAGTAGTATACGTATTTCACTTTACACCTCCTGAAGCGTCTTCAAATTACTGAAATAAAGCTTCTATAAACTCGTCTTTGTCAAATTGATGCAAATCATCTTCTCCCTCTCCAACGCCTATGAATTTGATGGGGAGTTCCAGTTCCCGAAAGATAGGGAATAGAGCTCCGCCTTTGGCGGTCCCGTCCAGTTTTGTCAGTACAATACCCGTAACGGAAATGGCTTCATTGAACTTCTCAGCTTGCGATATGGCGTTTTGACCGTTGGTAGCGTCAATGACTAACAATCGCTCATCGATCGGGCGTCCTAGACGTTTTTCCAATACCCTGTTGATCTTCTTGAGCTCTTCCATCAGGTTATGTTTGGTCTGCAGGCGTCCAGCGGTATCGATGAACAGCGCGTCGGCATTCTGATTCAAGGTGTGCTCTAGTGCATCGTAGGCCACTGCGGAGGGATCGGCACCTATATCGTGTTTGATCGTGGTTGCTTCGATTTCGCCCCCCCATTTTTCTAGTTGTTCTATGGCAGCCGCCCTGAAGGTGTCCGAAGCCGCGAGAACCACTTGTTTACCTTCAGCCATTAGTTTCTTTCCCAGTTTTGCGATGGTGGTTGTTTTTCCGGATCCGTTAACCCCCATCACCAATATCACCGTTGGCTCTCCGTCCCGGCGAATTTCCAGATCTTTTTCGGACCCTTCCAATCGTTCTTTTAATTCCTTTTTGAGGAACTTTTCAACTGAGCTGGGATCCTTCTCTCCGGCTTCTTCCAGTTCCTGTTCCAAACGCTCAACTATTTCCATGGAGGGTTTGATCCCAATGTCGGAGGTGACCAACAGTTCTTCGATTTCTTCCATTAGATCCGGTTCAATAGACGAGTAACTGTCGATCGCATCCTTAATTTTGCCTATGAAATTGTTTCGTGTCTTCTTTAATCCCGCGCTCAATTTCTTAAACCAATTCATCTTTGAGTTCTTCTCCTTGTGAATGGTTTTGATTATAGTGAAACGAGGAGTTACATTCGGGAAGGGGCGGAGACTCCCAAAAGCCCGAGCACGCTTCTGACTACGTTCTGCACGCTCAATGCAAGAGCCATCCGAGCTTTGGCAAGCTCTTCATCAGAAGTGAGGACTTGGTGCTTGTTGTAGAATTGGTGGAAGGCAGCAGCAAGATCTTCTGCGTATTTGGTCAGAGAATGTGGGGCAAATTCCATCCCGGACCTTTCTACCACTTCTGGATACTTGTCGAGAAGCTTGATTAGTTGTTGCTCCTCAGCTTCCTCGAGTTTTTCGAGATTCAATTTGAGGCTGGGAAGTTCTTCTGGAGTGTTTTCTGCCTCTCGGAATATCCCCGCAATTCGAGTATGAGCATATTGAAGATAATAGACTGGATTGTCCATGGATCGGTCTTTTGCCAGATTATAATCAAATTCTAGATGGCTGTCCGGTCTCCTGGCGGCCATGAAATAGCGCACTACGTCTCTGCCGAGATCCTCCAGAAGGGACCTCAGGGTGACGAACTCTCCCCTGCGGGTGGACATGCGCTTGATTTTCCCTTCCTGTTTCAGGCTGACAAATTGGCTCAGATAGACTTCGTAAAAGTTCTCCGGAAAATCCAGTTTGCGCAGGGCGGCTTGCATGTTTTCCACGTGTCGTTGGTGATCCGCTCCCAATAGGACCACTGCCTTGTCAAACCCTCGTTCCAGTTTGTCCAGGTGATAAGCTATATCGGGCAATAGGTAAGTTGGCGAACCGTCGCTTTTGATTAAGACGGGATCCTTGGGAGCCCCCTCTTCTTCCGCCTTGAGCCATACGGCTCCATCTTTTTCGTATAGAGCGTCTTTTTCTCGCAGGGCGGAGAGGGTTTTCTCGACCGCTCCTTCCGCATGTAACTTCGATTCCCGGAACCACCTATCGAATTCCACACCAAGTTCCTCGAGGTCGGACTGAATTCGATCTATCATTTCTTCCAGCCCGATATTTTTAAATACTTGAGCCGTCTCTTCGTTCCACTCGAGATAGCGCTTGCCCTGTTCTTGGGCGATTTCCTCCCCCAGCTGGACCAGGTACTCGCCCCGGTATCCTTCTTCCGGTATCTCCACATCCCGCCCCAGAGCCTGCTTGTACCTTGCCCAAAGGGTTTTCGCAAGTAAATCCATCTGACGACCCTCGTCATTGAAATAGTACTCCTTGCTGACCTGATAGCCCAGTTTTTCGTAGATGGAGCTGAGAATATCTCCCAGTACGGCCTGCCTGCCGTGTCCGACGGTAAGCGGGCCGGTGGGATTTGAGGAAACAAATTCGACTTGGATGCGCTGATTACGGCCGACGTCGGAAGCTCCGTAGCATTTTCCTCGCTCGAGAACCTTGTGTAAGGCTTCGGATAAAAGAGAGCTTTTGAGGTAGAAGTTTATGAACCCCGGTCCGGCGATCTGAATGTGCTTGATGCCCTCGTGATCGATTTCTTCGACTATAGTTTCCGCGATCTCTCGGGGGTTGTTTTCGCTCTGAGACCCGAGAACGAGAGCAATATTGCTAGCGTAATCGCCAAATTCATCGCCGCTTGGTTCTTCGACCTCGGGTTGACCTTCAGGTGGACTGAAGGGGGTACGATCTAACGCTCGAACAATCTTGTCCTGGAGAAACTGTTTAAACATGTTGTTGTAGATGATTTTAGATTAAGGCCGATGGTGACAAAGAGAGGATTATCGTTATCGCGGTTTTCGATGGAGGTGCACAATTCCGTCCAGGCAATTATTCCCCATCCTTCTCTACCAGCTCAATGACGAACTTGATACCCGTCTTTTCCTCCCCCTCTATCTCCAAATCGATAAATCCAGGGATTGTGCTGAGTTGCATCTCATCTCCGTCGACTAGCCGTCTTGCAATTGCAATTGCCTTGACAGATTGGTTTACGGCACCAGCACCAATGGAATGAACTTCAACAATTCCGTCGCTTTCAATAGCGCCTGCAATGGCACCTGCTACGGAATTTGGATTGGAGCTTGACGCTACCTTTAGGATTTCCATTGCCTGCACCTCCTATGTATAAGGAGTTCTGCAACCTGCCAGTATGCTTAAGGCTGTTGTCGTATCCAGCTTTGTCGCCAAATCCGGTGCAGTTAACGCCCTCCAGTTATTGGCGTCGGATGAGGCTTTGCCGAAACACAATCAAATCCGCACACAATGTGGGGAGGACGAGTGATCAAAGAAGATAGTAATGTACATATTAAAAAATATCAACTCAAGAGACTTTCAGCAGGTAGGAGGGCGAGTCACTCTGCTCTCTACAAGTTTCCAGTCGGGCGGGGTCACCCCGGCTCTTCGGCGGCTAGCTTCACATTTCTAGCCGGTTGAGAACTGCAGTCTTGTATGATCAACCACTGCCAGCCCGCACGAGTTCGATGATTTTACACAGGTTGGCCTTGTCGCCGTCCATACCTCTGAGCTCTTCTTTTGGCGTCTCCAGAACCATGGGGCGCGACTTCAACTTGGGGTGAGTAACCACGTTCTTGAACCCCTGCTCACCGATCTCACCTTCGCCTATATGTTGGTGTTTGTCTAAGTGAGAATCCAATTCTCCTTTCGAGTCGTTTAAATGTATTAGTTCTAGCCTATCCAGCCCTACTTCCCGGTCCAGTTGATCTAAAGTATTGGTCAGGCCTGAAGGCGAGCTAATGTCGTATCCTCCGGCATAGGCGTGGCAGGTGTCCAGGCAAATGCCGAACCGGTCCGGCTGGGATAAAGAGCTGAATATTTCGTTGAACTGGCAGAAGCTTCCACCCAGGGCAGTTCCAGCCCCTGCCGTATTCTCCAGCAGAATCCTGACTTCGCTATTCCGGAAAGCCTCGGTTTTTGCAACCGAGTTTAGAGCTTCGATTAAACGGGACAGACCTTTTTGTAAACCGGACCCCGTATGTGCGCCTATATGAGCGTTGACGTGATCTATACCCAGTTTGTGAGCTCGTTTCAATTCGCGTGCCAGGCCCGCTTGTGATTTTTTCCAGAGCTCCTGATCCGGAGAGGCCAGGTTTAATAGGTAACTGGTGTGAATTACTGCGAACTCAAGTTCGAACTCCGATCGGCTCTCTCGAAACCTACGGGCCTCATCGTCCCCGATTTCTCTGGTCTTCCAGGATCTAACGTTTTGGGAAAAGATCTGGAAGGCGTTGATCCCAAGGTCTCGTGCTCTCCGGGGGGTTTTGTCAATTCCCCCGGAAATGGAGAGATGGACTCCCAGTCGTATTCCCAGGTCGCGTGGAGTTAAGTCACTCATTTAGGCGGAAAAGTTCTCTGGTGTTGGCGGTGGTATGGTCAACCACCTCGTCAAACGTGATGTTTTTGATATCCGCCAGTTTGTGGGCAATATGTCGGACGTAAGCCGGTTCGTTACGATCCCCTCGATGTGGAGCAGGGGTCAGATAGGGGGAATCTGTTTCCAGTAGCAGGCAAGAGAGTGGCAGTTTTCTCAAAGTACGCTGGAGATCCCTGTTATCCCCGTAGGTTATCGGTCCGCTTAACCCGAGCAAAAACCCCAGATCGAGGAAAGCCTCGGCCAGTTCGCGGTCGCCGAAAAAGCTGTGAATTACGCCGTTTGGTCTGGAATTTAGATCACGAAGTATTTCTAGCAGATCGGGGGTAGAGGATCGATTATGGATTGAAACTGGCAGATCAAGGTTCCGAGCCAGTTCCAACTGGGCCCTAAATGCCTCTCGCTGGTCCTCGTGGGGAGAGTTGTTCCGGTAATAATCCAGCCCTATCTCCCCAATGGCAAGCACTTTCTCCTGCTCGGCGAGGTCTGCAAGGATTTGAGGGCTGTCTTTCGTGAAGTGATCCGCTTGGTGAGGATGAAAGCCCACTGCCGCATACACGTGGTCGTATTGTTCAGCCAAAGCAGCGCTCTCCTTGCTGGTGGTGAGGCCTGTACCCATATTGAAAAAAGAAACTCCTCGACCCTTTGCCCTTTGGATAACCTCTTCCCTGTCATCTTCATATTGTCTCAAATTCAGGTGGGCATGACTGTCAATCAAGGTATTATCTTTCAACATTACTTAATTCCCCCATTGCCTGAGATATCTTTTCGATCAGGTTGCCGGGCAGAACCGATCGGGTGGATAGCTCGCGGGAAGCTAACTCTCCGGAACGACAATGGATCCAGGTCGAGAGGCGGCAAGCAAGCAGAGGCGAAACACCCTGAGCCAGCAGACCGACGAGCAGACCGGTCAACACATCCCCGCTCCCTCCTTTGGCCAGGCCACTGTTGGGGCAGTTTGCCACCCATAATTCCCCGGCTGGAGAGCTTATGACTGTCGGTATTCCTTTTAGAATCAAAGTTACGTCCAGGTCGGATGCTACTTCGGGGGCCAATTCGAATCTCTTCCGATCCACTTCAGCCGGCGACATTCCGAGCAGTCGACCTAATTCTCCGGGGTGAGGTGTCATTATCGACTGCGGTGGAAGTTTGAGTTCCTCCCCGGCGGCGGAGAGGGCGTTGATTCCGTCGGCGTCTATCACAACGGGCACCTTTATGCTTTCCAGGAAATCAGTGACGAGATCTGCCATGTCGTTCCGTTGGGATAGTCCAGGACCAATGGCAATCGCGTCCTTGCCCTCGGCTGCCTCAAGGAGATCTTCTAGAGAATCAGGAGATAAAGCACCGGATTTATCCGTGATCGGGTGGGTGAGTGCTTCAGTCAGTTTGACCTCAAAGATCCCGTTTAAGGAGAGGGGAACCGCGGCATGAACTAGTCCTGCTCCGCTGCGGAGAGCTGATTTCACGGTGAGTGTGGCGGCCCCCGTCATTCCTGAAGACCCCCCGACTATCAGAACTCTTCCGAAGTCCCCTTTGTGGGAGTAAGGCGTCCGCTCCGGTAAAAGTCCCGCAAGAGTATTTCCCTCCACCAGCCGGGGCTGATTTGATTGATCTTCGATCAGGTTTCTGGGGTAACCTACCTCTGCCACTACCGTTCTCCCGCAGTATTTCGGGCCGGGTGGAAGAAGATTACTTCGCTTGAGAAACCCCATGGTGATAGTCAGATCGGCGGTCACGCAGTGCCCGGCAGGTTGGCCAGTGTCCGCAGGTAAACCGGACGGCAGATCCACGGCAACGACCGTTGCCGGAGAGCTATTGATGATCTCAATCACCTTCCGGTAACTACCTCTTACTGGACCTTCAATGCCGATTCCGAAAAGTGCGTCTATTAGTATTTGGGCACCCTGGAGTTGGCGGGCGAGTCTGTCTCCCTCCTTGGGGTCAAGGCAGAAGACCTTGCCGGTCATTTTTTTCAAGGTACCGAAGTTCCTCTCTGTTTGGGGATTGAGTTCCGAAGACTTTCCTAGGACGATTGCCGTGACCTCTTTCCCCAGATCCAGCAACCGCCTGGCAATTACAAGTCCGTCCCCACCGTTGTTTCCCTTTCCCGCAACTACCACTATTGGTTCAGGAAGTGAATCTAATTCTTGCTTGAGGCAAGAGACGAAACTTCTCCCTGCATTTTCCATCAACACCGCGGCGGGAATACGCCATTCCTCAGCAGCCAGTCGGTCTAGTTCTTTTACCTTGTCGCCTTTCAGAATTAACATGGAAGCTCTGGCCCATTTTAGGTTACCTGGTGCTGGAAATCCAGTTGATAGATTCTATGAAGTTTATAGGATGTAGATGTGGGAAAGAAATTGGGACCCGCCAGAGGTCGAATTGACGGAACCTGATGGTGGGGAAAAACCACTGGCAGGAAGGAGGCGTAAACCTACCAGGGAAAACCCTACCACGTGTCTACGGTTCCTTGACCCAGGCGGGCCCGTGGTGGGTATAAACTACTTATATTGAATAAGTTTATTGTTTCGATATAATTATAAGATTTTATTCCATGAAATCCAGACCCAATTCATCTACCATGGTTGCCCTTCCTGAACCAGAAACAGCATCGAAGTGCCAGGTTGCAAACAAAACGCCGGAGATCGACGGGATGAGTTGGTGGATCTGCAGATGAAGGTTTACTTCGGAGGATAAAACCTAGAGGCAAGCTCCTGGAGTATACCCCGGGCCAGGGTTCGTTTATTCTGTACGGGAAATTCCTCGCGAGCTCCCGATTTGAACAGCAGTATGCCTCTATTGAGACCCTCGCCGGGGCCTAGGTTTTCCTCAGTAATTGGGTTGGCGAAGATTGCGTTTAAGTTCTTTTCCCGTAATTTGCGTTCTGCATGAGCTTCCAGATCAGTTGATTCGGCTGCAAAGCCTACCAATACCTGATCGGAGCTTTTCTTTTTTCCGAGCTTTTTCAGGATGTCCTGGGTCGGTTGTAGTT
>JBKGZS010000089.1:0-5024 GCA_046543285.1 Candidatus Acetothermia bacterium
CGGACACCCGAGTAGTTAGGCAAATCAGGAGTAGTTGGTTAGTTTTTCCATTTATCTATAATCGCAGTGTTAAGGATTCTGTGTTTTTGGGCTCCGTCCGACTAATTTTTCACCTCTGTACTTTTCGTGTCCGTTTTGTGTATTTTTATTTTGCCAAAAACAAATAACTGGTCATTTAAGCCGGTTCGACCCGGGGATTGAGCCCGCCATTGATAAGTTAACTTCCGCCTTCTGGCCGTTTGGTCGCAGGAAGAGAGCTCGCAAGAAATTACAGGAAAAGCAAAACCAACTGCTTGACCGATACGGCATCGAGAAACACTCCAACCCCGATTTTACGGTCCTAAAGGTTATGGGAGTGGAAACCGAAGAAGAAGCCCGGGAGGTTATTGGTTCCTTCAAGGAAGATCTAGAACAGTTCTACCGGGACGAGTTGGATTTCGACCCCTCACCGATAAAAATAGCGATGAAAAATTCGTAGAAGCCTTTACAGCAAACCTCCTCCTTTATCCATAGCGTGAAAATATAATCAAGGGCAAGTAAAGCCTCCCGGTAGGAGTGGAATCTTGAAGTACTGGGGTTTACCTAAATTAGCTGGACGATTAGTTAAAAAGAAGGATTGCCCTTAACGAAGTGATATAGTCGACCGCCTCAAGGAGGGCCAGTTTCTAGCTTTATCAGGATAGCTCTCATTGACTCCTATTTAACTGGCATAGTTGATATCGATAGGATGAAGAGAAACTGGGTCCACAAGGAGACAAGACCTTCGATGGTTTACGTGAAATTATTCTTGTTTAATCAGAATTTCTCGTGCCGCCTTAACCTCAGCTTCGTCTCCGATCATATATAGGTTGTCACCTAGCTGGACAGTTGAATCCGGGGTTGGACGGATTATTTCCCCTTCCCTGACCATGGCAATAACTAGCGCTGTCAGGTCAAGATTCTTTAAAGATTTGCCCGAGACCTCTGGGTCCTTCACGGACACTCTTTGTAGCAGACCGATCTCGGCAATCTCGCCGATGATCTCCGTCAGGTCGGTAGCAATAGGGTTGCGCAACAACGTCGAGGTTTTCTTGGCCGTATCCACGTAAGGAGATAAAACGTAGTCCGCACCGGCACGTTTAATATTCTTTGACCCGCTCAAGGATTGAGCAATTCCTATTGAATAGACCTCGGGATTAAGGTCCTTTGCTACCATGACCGTAAAGGCGTTTGTCGAATCGTCCATTGTCGCCACAATGGCCTTGGCACGTTTGATGCCTGCTTCCGAAAGTGTGTCCTCGTCACTTGGTTGTCCCTGAAGCCCAATATAACCCTTCTCGCGTGCCAGCGAAACCCGATTGGGTTCGGGGTCGACTACTACTATCCTTGTCTTCTTTATCTTCTGGGAAAGCTCTCCGGCGATTTCCTGCCCCATATCGCCGAAACCACAGACCAAATAATGTTCTTCGACGTCTTCAAGCATTCTTTTCCACCTCTCTATTCTAAGACCGACGAGGATCGGTATTATTGAGTTCAAGCCGTAAAAGAAGACCCCGATCCCCGTCACCATTAACCCCATGGAAAGGATCCTTCCCGCGGTTGAAAGCGGTTGTAATTCTCCGTAACCTGTGGTTGTAATCGTGATGATTACCATGTAAAACGCATCGAACAATCCCCAATCTTCTATAATCACGTAACCCACGGTACCAAAAAAAATTAACAGAGCCAGTGCCGTGGCCACACGGATCAGTAAGCTCTTGAATTCTTCAGTTTGAGGCCGTGGGGTCATGGTCCTCTAACTTGGTTATCCTCCGTTTATGATAAAACATAGAGATTAAAACTTAATCATTCCTATTATACCAGCTGGAGCCAGATATACTAACATCACCGGTTTTCAGATTAAGCTCCCTCCCGGCGGAAAACCACTTGGGAACGAGAACCTGCCTTATAGCTCCCGTTGAAATAAAGGGAAAGGCGGTCCCCGGTACAGCCCTGAAATTTCAACCGGGAGCTACATATCGGATAAGAACTGAGAAAAAGTTCGATCCAGCCGGAACTCGAATTCCGCTACTTCAGGATACTTACGTTTGGGTTAAGCGGAGGGTTTTGGGAGGAGGCTGCGCAAGAAGAATAGTACCGGTATGATTTCAAGCCGGCCGATCCACATGTGAAAACTCAGAATCAGCTTGTTGACTTGGCTCATTTCAGGACCGGTTATACCCGAGGTAAGCCCGACATTCCCTTGGGCGGAGGCGATTTCGAATAACGTCTCCGCGATGGTAAAGCGCTCCGGGGTTGACAAATCGAGCAGTATAACTCCTGCAAATAGGAATACGATCCAGAGTATCCCCACCGTTGCTACGCTCAGGAAGCGGCTGGAGGCCTCTTCTTCACTCATCTTGGTTGATCCAAAGCTGAACTGAAGCAGCTTGTTGGGGGAGGAGAGAGTCCTTGTGATCTGCCATCCGATCCCTTTGGCGATCAACACCGTCCTGACGATCTTTATCCCGCCTGCGGTAGAACCGGCCGCGCCCCCGACCACCATGCCGGTTACCATGAGCATGGTCGCCGTGGAGGTCCAGGCGTCTATGTTCGCCGTCTGGAATCCAGTACAGGTTATCGCTGAAACGAACTGAAACGAGGTCTCCCTGAAAAACTCGAAGGTTAACCCCTGTATGAACCCCGAACTAACTAACACCGCGATACCGCCCGCCGAAATTATTAACAGCCACTTCGTCTGCAGGTCCTTTTTCAATTTTTGGAATCGGCCGGTCAACAAGTTGTAGTGAAACGTAAAACTAATCGCGCCGAACAGCATAATGGGGATCAAAACGACCTCGATCAAAGGACTATTGTAGGACCCTATGCTTCCGTCCGTGACGCCAAATCCCCCGGTGGTAAGACCCGTCATGGCGTGGTTTATCGCTTCCCATAAGGGCATGCCCGCTACCCAGAGAGCAAAAGCGCTTAGCGACGTGTACAAAAGAATAATCCACCATATAGTCCTGACCGTGGAGAGGACGCTGGGGTGGGTCTTCTCCTCTCTGGCCTCGGAGAAGTACAGGTTGAAGGACCCGACACCCGACCTAGTTAATAGAGTAAGTGCCAGGACGATCACGCCGGCTCCACCGATCCACTGGGTTAACGAGCGCCACCACTGGAGGGTATGGGGTAGCTGGCTTTCGTTGACGGTCATGGTTAGGCCGGTACCGGTGAATCCCGCAACCGATTCAAAGAAAGCATTCACTGGGTCCAGAAAGTGAAGGAGGGTTCGGGGTAGTTCCGGATTCGGGGAAAGATTGATTGCGATAAAATAGAAAGGTAACGCCCCGATTACTGATATCAGCAGCCACGCGCTGGCGGCAATTATCATGCTGGACTTGAGCGTCAACTCGCTCTGGAGATCGCGGAACGGAAAGTACAGAATTGCACCCAGCGAAAAAGCCACTCCCGCAGTGGCCAACAGCGGCCAAAAGGCGAAGTACTCCCCGAAGAAAAGCGAGACGGGGATTGTGGAGATCGCCATCGCCCCGACCAGCGGAACCAAAACTCCTAACTCTCTGAATACTAAGAAAGGGTATTTCTCGGAGCTCATCCGGTGATTTTACGTAACATCTCGTCGCTGGCCCATTCTTTCGAAAATACGGTTAAAGAATCTCCCTCTTGTAATTCAGTGGCTCCCGAAGGCACCATGGTTTCTCCTTTTCGTTCGATTGCAATGATAAGGGTGGTATCGGGCAAGATACCTTGTTTTTTGGCCTCTTCCAGAGTGTAATCTACTATCGGAGAATCACTGGAAACCGTGGCTTTGAACACCCTCGCTTCCCCGCTTAAAGTGAGGAAGTCCTTTATCTTCGGCCTCTTGATGGCGTTGTAGAGATATTCAGCGACCAACTCTTCGGGATTCTCCATGATGTTCGCCCCCTGGGCCCTGAATAGTTTTGTGTGACTGCTGTTATTGACCACGGAAACCAGAGAAGGGATGTCCAATTCCCGGCCCAGGCTCATGACCATCAGGTTGGTTGCATCATCGGAAGTAGTGGCCACCAAAGCGTCCGCCCGGTCCGCGCCGGCCTCCTTGAGGATCTGCTCGGAGGTGGCGTCGGTATTATAGACCTCCAGGTCGAAATTCCTGGATATATCCTCCGCCCTATCCCTGTCGGTTTCGATGACTACCAGGTCGTTGGAACCTTTGCTGGCAAGCTTTATCAAGCTTTTGCCAATTTCACCGACCCCTACTATGATCATGTACATATATCATCATCCCCGGTTTTTGCTAGTATAGGTGTCAATCGAGCTATATCGCCCGAAATATATTCGCACAATCTATTTTAATTACAAGTCCCGGTGTGACCCAAACATAATAACCCTTCTTTTCTCTAATTTCCAAAGAGCCTCGCTCTCTACTCTACTGCTCGCACTTATTTTCGGTAATTATTTAACACTCTCACCTAGAGTGGTACATGAAAGATCAATCCTGACCAATTTAACTCGCCTTTTAACCCGCCGGTAGTGCTTATATAAACGAAAATACTGACAAAAATAGGCTAATTTGACAGTAAACTTCAGGTATTGCGGAACCTATACAGGCATAAAGCCTCAGTTGCGATCTGTTAGCCCGTTAACACAAGGTAAAATTTTGCAGGTGAGGCTCCTCAGGTAGGATCAGAGGGTCCAAATTGAGCCATATTAAGGAACTGGAGCCCCTCTCGGAGTAAATTCAGGTAAAGGATCCAGATCTGCCAAGAGAAATCTCAACTAACCTTAAAAAGTATTGGCCCTTGCTTAAATATTTTGGACCAATTCATACGCTAATTTACGCTAAGGGTTTTGCCTCCTCCGGTAGAAGCTTTTCTCATTTTAAATTGGTTAACGGAGCAACTTGCCCCGCCGTTTTTCATCCTTTCGTTTAACTGTCTACCTCCACCTGATAGGGATGATAAAGAACAATTTCCGGCCCGTTGACCTCCTGCAGTTCTCCGGTGACCTTGATGGTCTTATTATCGTAATCACTGACCGAATCATTTTTTTCCCTGGTAAAATAC
>JBKGZS010000090.1:0-5014 GCA_046543285.1 Candidatus Acetothermia bacterium
ATTTTAGCGAATCTCTTAGGAGAGCCAAATCCTAATTCAATCTCTACCTTCTAGTTCAACTATTTGGGCGTACTCCGCTCAAATTAAAGTTTGATTTGGTTCCTTGTTTATGGTATAAATTGTCTCAGTGAGCGAATGCTCATGGCGTAAATATATGATCACCTGGATACCAATATATGAATAAGCAAGAAAAAGACGATCTTCTCGTAAGAGTTGCTTGGTACTATCATAAACTTGAGTTGACGCAAAAAGAAGTCGGGGAAAAGCTTGGACTGTCCAGGCAAAAGGTACAGCGACTTCTGAAGGAAGCCAGGGAGAAAGGGATAATTAAAGTTCAAATAGAGAACCCCAAGGTAAATCTTTTAAAAATTGAAGAGAAGCTGAAAGATCGGTATTCCCTATCCGATGCAGTCATTGCCCCATGCCCGTCATCCGGAGATAAGCTTAGAGACTCTTTGGGGCGCGTTGCTTCCACTCACATTAGAAAGCTAGTTGAAAACCGTGATATTGATGTGCTAGGAACCGGGTGGGGTAGAACTTTGCGGGCGTTTGTGGATCACTTTCAACCCACCGTTGAAAAACAAAACATGGATGTAGTTTCCCTAATTGGAAATCTACTTACGGATACGGCGGTTAATCCTTACGAAATCGCGAATACCCTTGCCAGAAAACTTTCAGCGAACTGTTACAACATCTGGGCACCGTCCATTGTTGAAGACGAAAACAGTGCTGAGATATTCAGACAGGAAGAGTGGATTAGGGAAACTTTGGAGAAGACTGAAGCCGCCGATCTTTTGATAGTAGGGCTCGGTCCCGTATCCGAACGGGCTACCCTCTATAACCTGGGATATATTTCCAATGATGACCTGGAGACCCTTCAAGCGCAGGGTGCGGTTGGGGACATTCTCGGTCGATATTTTGATGAGAACGGAGAGCTTGTCGATTTGGGGTTACACGAAAGGGTGATTGCTTCTTCTTTCAAGCAGATCCGGGATGGCAAAGGAGACCTAATAGTCGTTGGGGGTGGGGATTTTAAACTGGACGCAATGAGGGGTGCCCTCAAAGGGGACCTCATCGATGTATTGATCACGGACGAGTAGCTGGCCGAGAAGTTAGTCTAGAGTGACAGGACTATGTATCCGGACTGAGGTATTAGTACCTCTCAATGGAGGTGAAATAAAAGCAGGATTTCCAAGTAGTTTCTAGAGCAAGTTGGGCAATAAGTTATTTTACCTTATGGAGGTGTAATCTTTATGTCCTCGAGCAAGATCAAATTAGTCTCAGGTCTTTTGGTAGTTACGTTTTTGATAGCAGTACTATTTTCGGCGGGACCCGCAGTTGCACAGGAAAAAGAGTACAGATTTGTAGCGGTAACCCATAGTGCCACTATTTCCTTCTGGAACCCCATGAAGAAGGGGCTGAATATAGCTGCAGAGCAACTAGAAGCGGCGCATGAAGGACTGGAAATCGAAGTTGAACATACCGGACCACAGGAGTTTGACGTATCGAAACAAAGACAGATACTCGAAAACACTATAGCATCGGATCCGGACGGTATAATGGTATCTCTGCCCGACGAGGATGCTTTTGACGGACCAGTACAGGAAGCGCTCGATCAGGGAATCCCGGTAGTGGGGATAAACACGGACGACCCCACGGACAACCCCAGGATGGCCTTCGTCGGACAGGATCTCGTTGCATCTGGCCGACAGCTGGGTGAACATATCGTCGATTTAGTAGGGGAATCTGGAAAAGTAGCGATCGGTACGGAGGATCCGGGCCATACAGCGCTTAAGGCAAGGTATCAGGGAGTCAAGGAGGTGCTGGATAAAACAGACATCGAATATAAGCAGCTCAATACATCCGCGGATTTGACCAAGTCCGTTTCGACGTTCCAGACTTATCTAACGGCGAATCCCGACGCGGACGGTATATTCTCTCTAGATGGAACCGGTACGGACGCAATTGGTGACATAATTCGTACTATGGGTCTAAAAGGAGAGGTTCATGGAGGAGGATTTGACCTCGTAGTTGGTACCTTGGAAGATATCCAGGATGGCTTCACCGACTTCACCTTGGATCAGCATCCATTCCTTCAGGGTTATTACCCGGTTTTGGAGCTATTTAACTACTTGGAATACGAAATTCCACCTTCCGACATCGATACGGGCGCAGGGGCAGTAACTCAGGAAAACGTCGACAAGGTTCTGGATCTGGCGGAAGAGGGGTATAGATAAAAGTCGGTGTCCAATATAGCTAGTCCTAAGCGAGTAACTATCATGTAAACGGATGGACCAGCGTTTCCGGGTTACCTTGACGCTGGTCCATCTTCTAAATCTTAGCTTTTCAACGGGGATAAAGTGAAAAAATGACATATACGATCTTTCGTTTCGAAAACGTATCCAAACACTTTGGGGGTGTGCAGGCCCTAAAGGACGTGAATTTCCAGGTGAAGGAGGGGGAAATTCACGGCCTGGTAGGTGAAAACGGAGCAGGGAAAAGCACCCTCGTTAAGATATGTAGCGGCGTTCACAAGGAGGACGGCGGGCAAGTGTACTACAGGGGGGACCCCGTGGAAATTGATTCAACCCGGTACGCAGAAGAGGAACTCGGTATAAGCGTAGTCCATCAGGAGATTCCCCTTTGTCCTAACCTTACGGTAGCGCAGAACGTTTTCCTTGGCCCGGAGTTAGAAGAAAGCAGGTATGGGGTTTTCCCCAACTGGGAGCGGATGCAAAAAAGAACCCGCAAACTGTTATCGGAACTAGATATAGAAGAAATCGATCCAAGTAAAAAGCTGGAGCAGTACTCAGTTGCCGAACGCCAGTTGGTTGCAATAGCACAGGCAATCAACAGGGACGCGGAGATACTGATTCTCGATGAGCCGACCTCTTCCCTTCCCAGTAAGGAAACTCGGAACCTCCTGGAGTTATTGGAAGAGCTTCAACACCAGGGGTACACAATAATATACATTAGCCACAAACTGGAAGAGGTCTTTTCGATTACGGATACGGTTACCGTTCTGAGAAACGGCTTACACGTCGGTACGAAAGGGACGTCGGAATTGGATATGGACGAAGTAGTCGAGATGATGGTTGGGGAGGAAAAGCTTCGAGAAACTACGGAAAAAGGGGAAGTCCAGTTCGGAGGAACCGTCCTAGAAGTTGAAGGTCTAACTCAGGACGAAGGCCTGCTGGAAGATATAAGTTTCGAGCTCCGTGAGGGGGAAGTCCTTGGCTTTGCAGGTATAAAAGGAGCAGGACGGACGGAGCTGGCGCTCTCGATTTTCGGTTACAGTGATTACGACTCGGGCACCATTAGATTCAAGGATCGGGAGCTAGAAATAGATAGCCCTCGACAAGCGCTGAATCTCGGGATAGGTTACCTGCCAGAGGATAGGACCAGGTTGGGACTTTTCTTTAAGATGTCCGTCCAGGAAAATATCGCTACTACTACCATAGACGGCCTTTCCAGTTTGGGAATGATTAACAGAGATCAGATGAGGGAGCTTGGAGAAAAGTACGTTGGGGGTTTGGATATTGCGACCCCGGATTTGAAGACGACCATTTCCAATCTGAGCGGTGGAAATCAGCAAAAGGTCCTGCTCTCAAGGTGGTTGGCAGCGACTCCTAAGGTTTTGATTCTGGATGAACCAACCAGGGCATTGACGTCGGGACAAAAGCAGAAATTAGGGATCTAATTACCGAGCTCCAGGAAGAAGGCATAGCTGTTATACTGATTTCGTCGGAACTGGATGAAGTCATGGAACTTTCTGACAGGTTAATGGTTATGCGGGAAGGAGAAGTGACCGGAATGTTCGAGCGGTCCGAATTTAGTAAAGACAGGATTATGGCAAAAGCCACTGGTGCTTCCAGGGACCAGGGGACGGTAGAACAAGGAGGAAAAACTAACTTATGAAATCCGAAAAATATCTCTCGTCGGTCGGAACTTTCATGCGGGAAACCAGAGAAGCAGGGGTTTTACTCGCCCTGATCTTGTTGGTGGCGGGTTTTGGTCTCGTGTCGGAACATTTTTTCGCATATCGCAACGTACTGAACATATTACGGCAGATATCGGAGATAGGGATAATAACTGTGGCAGTAACGATATTGATCATCTCCCAGGAGTTCGACCTATCAGTGGGATCCGTTTTTGCCGTTGCAGGGATTAACACGGCCGTGATGATGCAGATTCTTGGGGTACATTTCCTAGTTGCTGTTTTGACCAGTTTGGTTCTATGTGCCCTTCTCGGCTTTATTAACGGACTAATTACGGTCAAGGTCGGGGTTCCGTCCTTCATAACCACTCTGGGCACTATGATGGTATACCGGGGAGTTGCGTTAATCCTATCCGGAGGTAATCCTGTTTCAAGCGGTCTCTCCTACGATTCCTTCTTTTTCTATATCACGGGAGACCGGCTCTGGGGAATAATACCGGCACCGATAATCTGGTTTATAATAATCGCGGTTTTAGGATGGGTTATACTGCAGCGGACCAGCTACGGCTATAAAGTGTATGCGACGGGCGGAAATACCGAAGCAGCAATGCTTTCCGGTATTCCAACCGACAAAATAAAGATCTCCAACTTCATGCTGACATCCGTGGCAGCAGGGTTTGCCGGAATCATCTCCCTTTCTTTCCTCGGATCAGCTACTCCGACTCAGGGCAGCGGGCTTGAACTGGAAGCGATTGCCGCGGCAGTAATTGGCGGAACCGCTCTGTTCGGGGGCAAGGGAACTATCCTTGGGGCTGTACTTGGTGCCCTTATCATGGGAGTCGTACGTAATGGGCTCGTTCTGGTTGGAACGAGTGCCATGCTGCAGGAGCTATTTGTAGGTATAGTTATTGTTCTAGCCGTCATCATTAATATCAAAATCGGTCAAAGTAACGAATAATTAAAGTATTGAAGATAGGAGAAAAATGGAACCAAAAGAGAGGGTAGTCGTCAGCTTGAATCACGAGGAACCAGACCGGGTTCCAAGGGATCTCGGAAGTTCCCTGGTCACAGGTATCC
>JBKGZS010000022.1:0-22429 GCA_046543285.1 Candidatus Acetothermia bacterium
CGTTGAATGCTGCTACCTGATAACAATATTCACTCTCTCCTTCCAAGTCCCTATCCACGTAACTCGTGGTATTGGGACTTACGGTATCAAGCTCTCTGCCGTTTCTGTAAATTAGAAATCCTTCTACAGGGCCCGAAACGCTGTCCCAGCTTAGTTCAATTTGATTCGGGGAGGTGGAAGAGAGATTGAAGTTGTCAGGTCTATCTGGAGCTGTGGGGGCCTCCTCTTCTGAACTATCTGCAGGAAGTTGAAACCCCCCTCCATCTTTCTGGATACGGAAGTAAGTTCTGTAGTAACCACAGCAATTGGTTTTCAGCCTAATATAGTAGTAGCCTTCAGGAGCCTGTTCCCCGTCGGAGAGAGTTTGATCCCATTCCCATTCCCAGGACGAAGCCGTGGCAGGAATTTCTCCTAGCCGCTCCTCAATGTATATAACCCGAGGATCGCCTCCTGCGGTCTTTTTGTAATATATTTCCACCTCTTCTATCAAATACGCGAAACTCTCGAGATTGGACAATTTCAGGGTAACTGTCTCTCCCTTTTCATACACTCGCTTGTCGGTGGACAAGGATTCGTAGCGGACCGGACAGTACCCGTTGCTCTCAGGACAGCCGGTATAATAACGGTATCTGCCGTTATGCTCCTGCCCTATAGTCAGAAAATTCGCAAATAAAATGAAGCCACAAAGTAGCGAAACCAATAGCACCCAATTGAATTTTGAACGTCCCATATGGACACCTCCTATCAAACCTCTGCTAAAATTTACATGTATATCCTTTTACCTGTCTTCACCATTTGAGTTGATCTTCCTCTGTCTTAAATTTTTACAGACCCAGCTTCTAGTTCGGTTCACTAGACGAAAAAATGATAATCCACATCGCTTTCCATCAAGTAAAATACTAATTCTGTGGCCGAAAAGTCAAATTTCGACTTATTTGACCCCGCTATTTGGATCTTTTATACTTTGCCTGTTTGACTGAATTGCCGTTTCCGACAATGAAATGGAGGAGTTATGAAAGGAAAATACTTTACCTCTGAGTCAGTTACCGAAGGCCACCCTGATAAAGTGGCTGATAGAATATCCGATGGCGTTTTGGACGAGGTTTTGAAGGAAGATCCGAATGGCCGGGTCGCATGTGAGACCTTCGTGACCACGGGTCTTGTTCTGGTGGGTGGGGAAATTACAACGGAGGCCTACGTCGATATCCCGGGAGTAGCCCGCCAGGCAGTCAAGGAAGTCGGATATGTGAAAAGCGAATACGGCTTCAACTGGGAAGATTGTGCCGTTTTAACCAGTATAGACGAGCAGTCCGAGGATATTTTTCAGGGAGTGAGCAGAGCCCAGGAGGTTCGGGCCCGGGAGAAAGTTGATAATGAACTAGAAGCCCTGGGAGCTGGTGACCAGGGAATCGTATACGGTTATGCCTGCAACGAAACTGAGGAAAAGATGCCCTTGCCCATTACCCTAGCCCATGGCCTTACCCGAGAGCTGAGTCGGGTAAGAAAAAAGGAAAGACTTCCCTACTTAAGACCTGACGGAAAATCTCAGGTGACCATCGAGTACGAGGGAAATCAACCGGTTCGGGCGGAAGCAATCCTGCTCGCGGCCCAGCACGACGAGGGAGTAGAGCAAAACCAGTTGCGACGTGATTTGACTCAGGAGGTTGTGGAGCCCGTAGTTGGAGAATGGTTGGACGATGACACCGGTATTTTTGTCAACTCCTCCGGGAAGTTTGTCAAAGGCGGCCCCCCCGCAGATACGGGCATGACGGGACGCAAGCTGATCGTAGATTCTTATGGAGGTTACGGAAGTCATGGTGGTGGGGCTTTTTCGGGCAAGGATCCTACCAAGGTCGACCGCTCCGGCTCCTATATGGCAAGGTACGTGGCGAAAAACGTGGTCGCGGCGGGACTAGCCCAGCAATGCGAAATTCAGGTTTCCTATGCCATCGGCAAGGCCCGACCCCTTGCGGTGACCGTCAATACCTTTTCCACGGGAGTGGTGGATGACATCAGATTGCAGGATATCGTTACCGAGATATTTGACTTCCGTCCGGCTGCCATTATCGACAAGTTTGCTCTGAAAGAGCCGATTTACAGTCCCCTTTCCTGTTACGGGCACTTCGGACGTGAAGATTTGAATCCGGGCTGGGAGCGCGTCGATCGAGTGGAGGAATTACGAAGTCAGGCCTGAAAGGAGCCCCGGGTTACAGGGTTTCCTTGCTCTCCACCTTTTCCAGCGCGAATTCGATAAACTCTTCTATGGGCCGAGGCCCAAGGTCCTCTTCAGTTCTGAGCCGCAATGAGACCTCATCCGATTCCTCTTCTCTTTCTCCTACAACCAGCATGTAGGGTATCTTCTGGAGTTGTGCTTTACGGATCATTCCGGACAGGGTGTCATCACTTTCGGTCCAGGCTTCAGCGCGAAGGCCGGCTTTCTGGGCCTGGCCGGCTACTGTTTGGGCGTACTTTTCGTTGTCTTGAGAGACGGGCAGTACTACCGCCTGCACCGGGGCCAGCCAGACGGGGAAGGCACCTTTGTAATGTTCAATCAAAATCCCAAAAAAGCGTTCCAGTGCTCCCAAAAGCGCACGATGAATCATATAGGGGCGGTGTTCACGACCGTCCTGCCCCGTGTAAGTCATATCGAAGCGGTCGGGTAAATTGAAGTCGAATTGCACCGTGGTACACTGCCAGGACCGGTCCAGGGCATCTTGTAAATTGATGTCTATCTTGGGTCCGTAAAATGCTCCTTCGCCTTCCTCCACCCGGTACTCCAGGTCGAGTTCATTGAGGGCCTGTTTGAGAGCAGAAGTAGCCTGATCCCATTTGCCCAACTCGCCCACAAATCCTTCAGGGCGGGTCGATAAAACGACCTGGTAATCTTCGAAACCGAAGGCGGACAGGATGTCAAAGGTGAGGTTTAAAACGCCAATTACCTCTCCTTCCACCTCTTGGGGGCGACAGATGATGTGTGCGTCGTCTTGGGTGAAGCCGCGAGCACGGAGCAACCCGTGCAGAACTCCTGACCGTTCATGACGGTAGACCGTACCCAGCTCGGCCCAGCGGAGGGGTAGATCTCTGTAGCTTCTCGTCCTGCTTTGATAGATCTGGATGTGGAAGGGGCAGTTCATCGGTTTTACGTAGTATTTTTCCTTACCCGATTTCATCGGGGGGAACATGTTTTCTTTGAAGTGGTCCAGATGGCCGCTTTTTTGCCAGAGGCTTTCCTTGCCCAGGTGGGGTGTGGAGACCAGCTCGTAGCCACTGTCTAGGTGCTTTTGCTCCCAGTAATCTTCCATGATCTTTCGTATTCGAGCACCTTTGGGATGCCAATAGATCATGCCCGGACCTACTTCGGGGTGAATGGTAAACAGATCCAGTTCGGGCCCCAGTTTGCGGTGATCCCTCTCCTTGGCCTCTTTTCTTTTATGCAGGAAGTCCTCTAGCTGGTCTTTCTGGGGAAAAGCAGTTCCGTAAATGCGCTGGAGCATTTCCCGGTTTTCGTCACCGCGCCAATAGGCCCCGGCCACGTCCAGGAGTTTGTAATGTTTCAACTGACCGGTGTTCTGGAGGTGCGGACCCCGACACAGATCGGTGAATTCTCCCTGCCGATAGAAGGTAGCCTTCTCCTCTCCGGATTTCTCGAGACCCTGAAGTAATTCCAGTTTATAGGTTTCCCCGTTTTCGTTTAGCAGCTCTTTAGCTTCTTTCAACTCCAGCTGAAATCGCTCTATTTCGTAGTCTTCTTCGATAATGACATCCATTGCGGAGCTGATATCGGCGAAGTCCTCTTCGGACAGGGGTTCTTCTAGGTCGAAATCGTAATAGAAGCCATCTTCTATTGCCGGGCCTATGGCCAGTTTTGCTTCTGGATAAAGGCGCTTAACTGCCTGAGCCATTACGTGTGAGGCAGTGTGGCGATGGATTTCGAGGGCCTTTGGTGAATCAGTGGTAATAACCTCGAAGCCTCCCTCCTGTGGTACTTCGTCCCTGAGATCCAGTAAGTCGCCGTTCAACCGAGCGCCTACGGTTGCTTTTCCCAGGCCAGGCCCTATCTGGTGAGCTACTTCTAGAACAGTGGAGCCGGGCTCGACTTCCAAATTGCTTCCATCAGGTAATTCTAACTGCATTGTGTTCACTCCCTGCAGTTGGCAGTTCTGTGATCGGTTGGCTATTTCCGTCGTCCGCGGAGAGAGGTGTCCATCACAGGATGTAGCGAGAAAGGTCCCGATCCTCTACGGTGTCTTCCAGTTTCTCCCTGACGTATTGAGCGTCAATGGTTACCTGCTTGCCTCTCATATCAGGTGCGTCGAAGGAGATGTCTTCCATCAGTTTCTCCATTACCGTCTGCAATCTCCTGGCTCCTATGTTTTCGGTGATCTCGTTCAGCTGGGCAGAGACCTCCGCGATTTCTTCTATTGCGTCGTCCGTAAACTCAACGGTTATGTCTTCTACCTCCAGCAATGCCATGTATTGCTTGATCAGAGCATCTTTGGGCTGAGTTAAAATCTGCTTGAACTCCTCCGACCCCAGGTTATTTAACTCCACCCTGATGGGCAAGCGTCCCTGGAGTTCAGGAATCAGGTCGGAAGGTTTTGACATGGTAAAAGCCCCAGCGGTAATGAAAAGGATGTTTTCCGTGCTGATGGTTCCGTAGCGAGTTCGGACGCTGGAGCCTTCGAGAAGGGGGAGAATGTCTCGTTGAACCCCTTGTCGCGAGACGCCGGGGCCGGATCCTCCGCCCCCGGCCTCAAAGTCGTCAGCGGCGATTTTGTCGATTTCGTCGAGGAAAATGATCCCGGTTTCTTCGGCTAGTGCTCTGCCTCGCTGGCGGATCTCCTCCTGGTTTAACAGTTTGTCGACTTCTTGATCGAAGATGATTTCCCGGGCATCCTTGATCTTGACCCGTTTGGTTTCAGTGGACTGGGGAAGGATATTGCTCAGCATGTCACTCATGTCAATGCCCATTTGATCCATTCCTTCCTGGGAAAAAACTTCTACCTGCGGGGTGCTGGATTCTTCTACTTGAATCTCGATGTATCGATCATCCAGCTCTCCATTTCGGAGTTTTTTTCGGAGTTTTTCACGGGTTCTGTCAATGCTTTGGGCCCGCTCTCGGTCCTTGCTTTCGGAGGGAAGCAGGTTATCTAAAATCCTTTCCTCTACCAGCTGTTTGGCCTCCCCCTCTACCCTCTCGATCTCTGCCTCTCGAACCATCTTAATTCCAGCGTCCACCAGGTCCCGAACCATCGATTCCACGTCTCTTCCCACGTACCCAACCTCGGTAAATTTTGATGCTTCGACCTTTACAAACGGTGAAGAAGCAATTTTTGCCAGCCTGCGTGATATTTCCGTTTTTCCAACGCCGGTGGGTCCGATCATCAGGATATTCTTGGGTTGAATTTCCTCTTTAATTTGCCCCTGGACATGTTGTCTTCTGATCCTGTTTCTGATAGCTATGGCCACAGATCGTTTAGCTTCTTCCTGTCCCACGATGTAGTTATTGAGCTCCTGTACGATTCTTTTCGGGGTAAATTCCTCTTTTTTTGCTTCGCCTTCACTAATCACTGGTAATTCTGACATTCCCATCCCCCAGTGTACTTACCATTCTAGCTTTTCAAGCGAGATTTCCTCGTTGGTATAGATATCTATCGAAGCCGCAATGCTCAATGACTTTCTGGCGATTTCTTCAATGGACAGGTTGCTGTGTTCTAACAGCCCCTTGGCTGCTGCCAGGGCATAACTTCCACCCGATCCAATACCTACCACCGGTTCGTCGGGCTCTAAAACGTCCCCCGCACCGGAGATCATCAGCAGCGAATCTCGGTTGGTGGTGACCATCAAGGCTTCCAATTTCCGCAGTATCTTGTCCGTTCTCCACTCTTTCGTCAGCTCAACCGCTGCACGGGGTAACTTTCCGTTGTGTTGTTGTAATTTGCCTTCGAATTTGTCAAACAGCGTCATGGCATCAGCCGTCGAACCTGCGAAACCCACAAGTACTTCGTTATTGTAGAGTCTCCGTACCTTGCTCGTTTTGCCCTTAATTATAGTATTCTCCATGGTGGCCTGACCGTCCGAGGCTACAACAGTCTTTTCCATATCAGCAGAATGAATGGCGATAATGGTGGTCGCATGGAGATTTGATTTCTCGGTATTAATGGTGAGCTCCTCTACGTTTTCCAATTGAATTCTATCGGCCGGTTCTGGTCATATCAACAAGTTCTCGCGTCACATCGAGGCTCCGGGCAGTTCAAGAGCAGTCCGGGCAACTTTTACCTCGATAAGTCCTGCCACAGTTCGGGCACTTGCTCCAGCCCATGGCCAACCTTGCTTTCTCGGCTTTTTTCTGTTTGATAGCCAACGATTGTAGCTGTCTGCGCAGACTCTGGTCTATCTCCAGGCCTCGGAACGTCTTTTTGATCTCCTCAAGTTCTTGGGAGCTGAGGTTTACCTCCTCGAGGTTTACAGACTCAGACGATCTTTCGGGCGCAAGGCTCTCCTGGCCTCCGAGTACAAATTTAATTTCCTTCAGCTCGGAACCCTCGAGTCTTCGGTTCAATTCGCGCAGGAATTCTTCTTCCATGTACGTAAGCTCTTGTCTTGCCGAAGCAGAAGGTACTTCCACTATCAGTTTACCCCTGGACACCTTTTTAGGTCTGGTAAACTTGCTCATTTCTCCGACCACTTGATCCCACAGTAACACGGCTTCCTGCTCTCGATAAGTTTCAAGCAGGTTGTTGCGGGCCAGCACCTTTTTGAGGATCCTATCCTTCATCGAGTTTTACCCTCCCCCTGGAAATTTTGTAAAGCTTGTAGTTCGCGGAGATATCTAACAAATCCTCTTCCTCGGTCGAGGTCAAAAAGACCTGTGGGCCCTGTGGAATATGGTGTAACAAGGAATTTTCTCGCCCCTTATCCAGTTCGCTCAAAATATCGTCCAGCAATAAGACCGGCCATTCTCCGAGAACGTCGTGATACAGTTTAAGCAAAGAGAGTTTGGTTGCAATTACCGCACTTCTCTGTTCTCCTTGAGATCCAAATTTCCGCAGATCGTTCCCCCCCAGTTGGTAACGAATTTTGTCGCGATGGGGTCCGACGACGGAGGTTTCCAGTTCCTTTTCTTTGTCCTTCTGTGCTTTAAAAGCTTGGGCCAGGTTTTCCTCTATTTCGGCCTTCTTTGCCCTTAGACGGGGGACTTCCTCGTAGATCATTGTAAGCTCGGGCTTGTCCCCCGACAACAGCTGATCATACTTTTCGCTCAGCAGACCGTTCATCCTATCGAGGAAAGCTGCCCTCAGCCTCATTATCGTCGCTCCCAGTTTGGCCAATCTCTGGTTTAACACATCCAGGAATTCTTCATTGGGATCATCTTTTTTTAGCAGGGCATTTTTCTTTTTCAGTTCCGCCCGATACTTTCCGTAAGCCCTTTCATAATCGTGGCTCAAGAGAAAAAGGTGGCTGTCAAGCATTTCCCTCCTTTCCCGAGGTCCCCCCTTTACGACGAGCAAGTCCTCAGGAGTAAACGTAAGGACGGGCAGCTTTCTCCGAAGCTCGCTCTGTTTTGCAGATTTGGAATTTATCTGAGCCTGTTTTGACTCCCCTCTTTCCAGATAAGCCTTCAGTTGGTCCTCCCCCGTAACCGTAACGTGGATAAGGGTATGGGAAGCTCCCCATCCGATTACCTCCGACTGCCGGGTCCCTTTGAGCGTCTTCGCGGTTGACAGAAAGTAGATTGCCTCGCAGAAGTTAGTCTTACCCGAACCGTTAGGGCCCACGATCAGATTCAATTCCTCGTGGGGAGAGAGGTCGACCTCGTCCAGGTTACGAAAATTCTTTAGGAGGAAATGGCGTATTTTCATTATTTTCAATATCAGACTATGATCCAGGCTGCTTTTAATCAAGCAGCCTGGATTCCTTCGGCCAGGTATGCCAAACTGTTCCGGCGTTGTAAAGGGCTTACGGAACTGTTTCTCCCCCGGCTTGCAGAGTAACCTATGACACATTATAGTACAATATAAGAACAGCAATCGTAAATGTAAGTCGAGGGTGATTGGATGGATGACTACGAGAAAGCATGCTGGATTGGAATCAACATGAACCGAAAAGTAACTCCGAGAAGGTTTCTCCTCTTGCTTTCAGCCTTTCCTGATGTAGAAGAAATCTGGAAGGCCAGCCGGGAGAAGCTCTCGCGAGTTGAGGGCTTTTCCGATGCCGCTGAAGAGTTTTGCGAAAATCGTGATAAGGAGAAACTTAAGCGTGAGCTCCGAGAAATTGATGAACTCGGCGCGGAAGTGGTGACCTTGAACGAAGATCGCTACCCCGAGCAGCTGAGACCCCTTGAGTATCCACCCCCGGTGCTGTATATCCTGGGAGATTATCGTTCGGATGACCAGTTATCTCTGGCCGTAGTCGGTACCAGAAAATGTTCAACCTACGGCGAGGTTGTCGCTCACCGGATTGGCAAGGAGCTTGTCGATCTGGGGTTAACCGTGGTCAGCGGAATGGCCAACGGAATAGATACCCATGCCCATCGAGCGGCTCTGGAGGGAGGGGGGCGAACTCTGGCAGTTTTGGGAACGGGCCTGAAGAAGATTTATCCCAAAAACAACCTCAGCCTCATGGAATCTATTGTTGATGACGGAGCCGTAATCAGCGAATTTCCTCTCCATCAAGGCCCGGAGAGGTGGACCTTTCCTCAACGGAATAGAATCATCAGCGGGTTGTCTCGGGGAACGCTGGTTGTGGAGGCAGGAGAGCAAAGCGGAGCCCTGATCACCGCCCGTTGTGCACTGGAGCAAGGAAGAGAGGTTTATGCGATCCCCGGAGACGTTCGGCGGGAAACGTGTCGGGGCAATCATGCATTGATCAAGGACGGGGCGAAGTTGGTCGAAACCGCAGAGGACGTACTGGAAGAATTGGAAGATTGCCAGGCAGCGCTTCCTCTGGGAGAAGGTTCTTCGGACTCGAGCGAAGGGCTCAACCTTTCACCCGATCAGCGACGAGTCTATGAGAAATTGGATTATCAGCCCCAGCATTTTAACGAGCTTTTGGAGGAGACAGGGTTTCCCACGGCCCGCCTTTCGCATATAATATTCCGGTTACAGGTTGAAAACTTGGTCGACCAGGTTGAGGGCAATCGATGGGTCAAACTAGACTAAATTAGGAGGATTATTCACATGGAACGTAGCTTGGTTCTTTTAAAGCCCGACGCAGTCCAGCGCGGCCTCATAGGTGAAATAATAGGCCGGTTTGAGAAGAAAGGCCTGCAAGTAGTGGGAATGAAACTGATGAAAGTTGAAGAGGAGCTCGCCAGAGAACACTATCGGGAGCATTTGGATAAAGACTTTTTCGACGACCTGTTTTCTTTCATCACCTCCAGCCCTCTCGTTGCAATGGTGATTCAGGGGGAGCAGGCGATCGGCGTTATCAGGGACATGATGGGTGCCACCAACCCCTTCGAAGCGGCGCCGGGGACCCTTCGGGGCGATTACGGCCTGGATTTGACCATGAATCTGGTCCACGGTTCTGACTCTCCCGAGTCGGCCCAGCGCGAGATCGAACTTTTCTTCGACGGGGAGGAATTGATGGACTACGAGTTGGAGATGGAGGCTTGGCACTAGAAGAAAATTGAAAAGTGTTTCCGCTTAGCTAGTAAATGAGCGACTTCCGTTTAGGAGGAGGTTTTATGGGAAAAGAAGAAGTACTTGACTCGACGTTAGATCAGATAAAAAAGAATTACGGTGAAGGCTCTATCATGTGGATGGGAGGCCAGGAAGCCATCGAGGTGGAAACCATTTCCTCCGGCTCGTTGGGTCTGGACATTGCCCTGGGGGCGGGGGGAGTGCCTCGAGGGCGGATAGTCGAAATATTTGGAAAAGAAGCCAGTGGGAAGACCACCCTCGCCCTGCATATGCTGGCTGAGGTTCACGAGCAAGGGGGGTCTGCTGCCTTTGTAGACGCAGAACATGCCCTGGATCCCAAGTATTCCAAGGCAATTGGGGTAGATCTGGAGAAACTGTTGCTGAGTCAGCCCAATTCCGGTGAAGAGGCTCTGGAGATAACCGAACAGTTAACCCGAAGTGGTGCTCTGGACATGATTGTGATCGACTCCGTAGCTGCACTGGTCCCCCAAGCCGAACTGGAAGGTGAGATGGGCGATTCTCAGGTTGGTTTGCAGGCCAGGCTTATGTCCCAGGCAATGCGTAAACTTGCGGGAGCAATTTCGCAGTCCAAGACCACAGTAGTGTTTACCAATCAGATCAGGTCCAGAATCAGCAATTCTCCGTGGGGTCCTTCAACTACCACCTCCGGTGGTAGGGCCCTGAAGTTCTACACTTCGGTCAGGCTGAATATTTACGTTACCTCTACTCTGGAAGAGGACGGGGAGAAGATAGGTAATACGGTGGTAACCAAGGTGGTTAAGAACAAAGTTGCCCCTCCTTTCAAGGAAGCCGAGTTTGACGTCATTTACGGCGAAGGGATCTCCCGTGAAAGGGAACTCCTCAACTTAGGGGAATCTTACGGCGTGGTGATCAGAAAGGGATCCTGGTATTCTTATGGAGATAAGCGCCTGGGTCAGGGTGTTTCCAACAGTGAAGAAACTCTCAAAGACGACCCCGAGCTGGCCCGTGAAATTGAGCGAAAGATCAGAGAAGAGGCGGGCTTGAATCCAAAGACTAGCCAAGAGGAAAGCGAAGAAGATGGCGGTGAAAGAGAAGAAGGGTCCTGACGAGGACCCCCTCGGTGAGGCCAAACAATACATCCAGCTCCTTACCAGGTATCGGCCCCGCACGCGCAAAGAGGTAGAGGACAGACTGGGGGAGAAAGATTTCTCTCCTGAAATTATCTCTTCCGCAGTGGGCTGGGCCCGCCGACATGACCTGGTGAATGACGAGGCATTTGCCAAGTTGTGGATTGATGATCGCCTGCAGCGGAAACCGAAAGGCCGAAATGCTCTATATAAGGAGCTTCTGGATCACGGAGTTGAAAAGGCAGTCGCAGAAGACGTCCTGGACCAGAAACTGAGTGACGTCAAGAGTGCTGAATTATGTCGAGAGCTTGCCGAGCAAAGGCTGAAGCGTTATCGGGGGGATCAGGTGAAGGCCAAATACCGGAAAACGGCAAACTTTTTGACCCGCAGGGGATTTCGCAAGGGACTTGTTCATCGGATATTAAGAGATCTTCTTTTCGGCGATGAGTGATGATACGCTAGTTGGTTTAGGGGTAGATGTTCACCGGCTTGAAGAAGATGAAGATCTCCTCCTCGCCGGCGTACACTTAGACTACCATAAAGGGCTGGTTGGGCATTCTGATGCTGACGTTCTTACCCATGCCGTTTGCGACGCACTGCTGGGGGCCGCCGGATTAGGCGATATCGGGGAACATTTCCCGGATAGCGATCCGCAGTATGAAGGCGCCTCTAGCCTCCAACTACTTCGAACAGTCGTTGAGCGAGTTGCCGAAAGAAATCTCGAAGTCTGCAACGTCGACTGCACTCTCTTGATTCAAGCTCCTCAAGTTTCTCCCTATAAAGAGCGTATGAGTTCCAACCTGTCGGAAATTCTTGCTGCACCCGTAAACGTAAAGGCCACCACCACTGAACACCTGGGATTTCTCGGAGAGGGAAAAGGAATTGCTGCTCAGGCGGTGGCCTCGCTTCGAAAAAACCGGAGTCGTTAGGCAGTACCTTCCTTGGCCCAGGCACTTTCCTTCTTTTCTAATCCATGTAGATACCACCGTTGGCGTTGATAGTTTCGCCGGTAATGTAACTGCCATCGTGGGATACCAAAAAGGCTATTACGCCGGCAATCTCAGGAGGCTCGGCGACCCTGCTGAGGGGTATCTTCTCCGCAACTTGCTCCTCCTTTTCGGCCAGGGCTTCCTCGTTCATTGGCGTTCTGGTATACCCCGGTGATATCGCATTTACGGTGATTTTCGGGGCCAGTTCCAGTGCCAGTGATTTGGTCAATCCCAGAATTCCCGCTTTGGCCGAGGAATAATGAGAGCCGTGGTCGGAACCAGTCATTGCTCTAAGGGAGCTTACGTTCACTATCCTGCCCCAGCCTAAATTTCGCATGTGTGGAGCTACTTGTTTGGCGCAGCGGAACGCGGCGCTTAGATTGACGCTGATCGACTTTTCCCAGTCTTCGTAGCTGAGGTTCTCGATTGTTGCATGCTGGGATATTCCCGCGTTGTTGACCAAGACTCCAATGTCGCCGTAGCGCTCGGCGGTCTTCTGGATCAGTCTTTCGACCTGATCCGGCTTTGAGACGTCGGCTTGTACGGAGAAGGCTTCTCCTCCATGATCGTGAATGCGTTTCACGGTCTCCTCTGCACCTTCTTCGTCCTGTGAGTAATTTACGGTGACTTTGAAATTTTCTTGGGCCAGACGAACGGCTGTGGCTTCGCCAATGCCCCTTGAACTTCCGGTAACTATCGCACCGACTTCCTCCATGCAGAATCACCTCGATTAAATTGAAAGCAGCTGCTAGCTGGTGTGACTCCTTCGCGAACAGGATTGGAAGCAGATCCTCGAAACACCTTAGAATAAACTTAATGAATTGCCGTTGCAAAATGCCTTTTGGAAGAAAGCGAAAATATTAGGTTTGACTCGGTTACTCGCTGGATTTTCCTGAATATAATATGGAAAAGCCCTAGCAAGTAAAAAAGGAACGAGAGAGTTGGGGATCGAACGTTAAACAATCTCTCGTTCCAGGAGCGAAAACAACTAGATTATACGGTAATTGCCGCGACAGGACATTGATCAGCGGCTTCTTCGCAGCAGCCGGCTTCTTCGCAATCTTCGGCGTCGTCTTTGACGTGAGCTACGCCGTCACCGCCGAGCTCGAATACCTCGGGGCAGGTCTGTTCGCACAGGCCACAGCCCGTACAGAGATCTTCATCTACTGTTGGAGATGCCATGTATTCCCTCCTTTCAAAGTCAGTTAGTTGAAAAGTCTATCTTCGCAAGGAATATAGCAAAATAAGGGTCGCAGTTCAACCTGAATTTTGTTCTGCTATCCACAATTATCCCCGACTTGGGTCACAGGAGATTTGAATGCCTATATGGTGTTGGCTGATAAACTGTAAATGGAGGATCTGACTGCTTTTGAGGCCACTAGTTAATACAAGGTCGACGAACTTCAGGGAGGATAAAGGTGTGGCGATCTGTGTTCACGACACTTTTGGATATTCCTGTTTTCTGCACGGAGGGATGGGCGATTTATTCCTGAATCTTTACTGCGCCCCTGACTTGATTAGGTCAATTATCGAAGTAGTCGTTGCATAAAACGTTGCTTTGGGCGAGAAAGGGACACGATTGGGTGCTGACCGGGTGGATTTCGGGGACGATTATGCGCACAAGACCGGATCCCTGATGTTCCCCCAACAGCCGGGGAGTTTCTTCGTCCCGGCTTAGAAACGGTAGTATAGGCTACCCTGTTGATAAGGGGTAGCAAAAGGAGGTTCGAAAAGTCGTAAGAGGATGCATCTCAAAATATGTCTTGATTTACAAGGTGTCCCGAAGCAGGTCCACGTAAAATTCAGGGGTTTCCGCAAGTCCGGACAGCCTTTCTCGGTCAATTATGGTAATGCGATTTTTACTCATTTCTATGATTTCGTTCTGTTTCAGTTTCCGGATCAATCGGCGGAGCGTCTCTACGGAAACCCCCATTAAGTCGGCAAGGGTTTTTCTCGACAGCTCTAGATCTATCTCACTGCTGTCCTGTTTCTCGGCCCCGTACTTTTCATTTAAGGCCAGTAGAAGTAAAGATAGGTTCTGGAGCGCTCCTTCGGTGGAATGGCGTGTCAGTTTGAATTCCAGCATCGCGACCTCTCTTGCCAGCCAGCGGCACAGTTCAAATAGGAGCTCATTGTGATCATCCAGAAATTCGCTGAATGCATGACTCTCAATGTGGATCAATTCGGAGTCTATCAAAGCTCGGGCGAACTGGACGTTTCTATTTTGCTCCTTTAGAAACATCGTTTCGAGGCCAAACCATTCTCCGGGAGCTAAAAACCTCAAAACACGTTTTTTATTTGAGGGGGAATATTTTCCAATTTTTACCAGCCCCGAGTATACGATAAACACGCCGGATAATAGGGATCCCTCCTGCGCTATCAGGTCCCCACCTTCGTAATCCACGCAGATTAACGAATCTTTTATCTCTCGGAAGTCCGATTTAGTTAAACCCTTCACCGAACTGGCCAGAAAAGAAGCGAGTTGGTCGAACTTGTGAGTTTTTCTGCCTAACTCAAACTTCTCTATCTTATTCATTTGATTATCACTTCAAGGTCTGGAATAAGCTGTTCGTTAAATCACTTTTTTCCGATAACGGCAACTAAGAATAAGTCGGGGGTTAGTGCAGGTCAACAGTCGTTGGCCTTCAGAGCCATCCGGTGGTGAGGCCTTATCGTTCATTTTAGTGATTGTGGGGGACTGGACCTGCCAATTTCGCGTTGTCCGCGTGGCTAACCCCCCTTGCTTTGAACGGTCCTTGTTTCCGAGGAATGCAGAGTCAGGACGTCTTCGCACTTTGATATCCGCCCCTGTCCTTCAAGCAGACGAATGTTATTTGATACGGATTCCGACGAAACCCCGAGCAATTGGGCTATGTCGGATTGTTTCAGGATCTGGGGCAAATGGAGTTTGCCGTTTTCCTTCCATCCGTACCTAGAAGCCAATTCGACGAACAAGGACCAGATTCTTTCGGCTATGGTTTTGCAGGTGCTGGTTAACATTCGCCGCTGGAGAAGCTGGGTATGTTCAAGAATTTTGGCCAGCAGGTCTCCGAAACCTCTAGGGTTCTGCTGAAGGAAAGTTGTCAATTCCCTTTTTCCGAGCAGACCTAGCCTGGACTCTTCAATAGTGGTTACGGAAGCAAGTCTTCTCGGTGGAGTAGCGGGAGAGAAAATCTCTAACCCAAATACGTCCCCCGGGCCTAGAATCCGGAAGGTGCGGGTTTTTTTCTCGTTTTGCTGACAACTCCTCTGGTGGGATAAAAAACCTCCCAATACCAGATACAAACCATCGGCAAAAGAACCCGCTTTGAAAATTAGGTCGCCGTCTTTGTATTCGAGATTGATCAGCGATTTCTCGAGGTTCGTCAGCTGATCGGGGGTTAATTGAGGGAAAAAGTATTCTAATCCGACCGCTCGAACGTCGTTGTCTGACTTGTCGTGAGCGCTGCTTTCTTCGAAAGGTCTCATAAATCTCCTTTCAGTCGCTATAGTAAGAGAAATCTACCTTCTGTAGATTGAAAGGGAATTGTAGTGTGGATAACGTTTGTTGCGCTGTACGGGGTTCTCTCTGTTCACCAACTGAATATCCAGGAGACGGTGCATTTTTTCAGCTTGCGGATACATTATTTTCTTGTAACTTCTGGTCAGCAGCAGGTTGAAATATGCGAAGAAGAAGGAGGCTCCATGGGGCTTTTCTGTCAGTGAAATAATCATATCGATGTCAGAATTGATCGAGGCATTTAGCTGAGTTGAGCTTCCGTGGAGGTAAATTTCCTCAATTTTCGAGCTCATCATCCCTAAATCCTTCGACACTTTTTTAGCCAAGCCGTATCTAAACGTTGCGTGACACTTGAGATCATTATTTACCAGAAGTTTTTCGGCTTGCTTGAAGTCGACGGATCGTCTTTGAGCGGTGAATTTGATGGCTTGAATCACTCGCTTCTCGAGCTTCAGCCCCAATTCATCTTCACCTGCGGACCCCCTTTCCAGAGAGGTAAAGACTTGCCCGGAGGAACGATATCCTTCCGCCATCTGAGCAGAACTTATTAAGCAGAGGTTCATTTTGTGCCTGTTTTTTGAGGTTTTTCAGCGGAGTGAGGTTGATACAGGTTTCTGTTATAGTGATCTTTATCACAGCGTCCCCCGGGTTCTACATCCAGTATTCTCCCGACGCTTATGGCCATTGTCGCCATCCTGAGAGAAACATGATGCTGTCGCCGATAATTCCAGACGCTTTTCACCGCACGGTTTAACGTTTGTCGGATGTTTCGTATTATCTGAATCCCCGTTGTTGCTTCTTTTCTTTGTAATGTTGGGGCAGCGAGAATAGTTACTGCTTCCTCGGGAGAAGTTGCCAGCAGGTCGGGTACGACCACCGTGTTGTTATCCTTCAAGAGCATTTCTTGGTAGGGGGTTATCAATCCTTGTCCTCCCTCTATCACAATCCTGGCATTAATTTTCTGGAGCGCGTGTTTTTTTGAAGTTCTGAGAGGTTTCAGCAAGACCAGAACGTCCCAGGGCCTGGAAAGCATTTGGCCAGAACCCTCTACCACTGCAGTTTCTTGCTCTGCCTTCACGGAAAATAGTCCGGTTCTACTGGAGAGTTCGGCGTTCAGTCCTTTATAAGAATTTTTGCTTTTCGATCTAATGAGACGCAGGTTTTCCTCGCCCTCCGGCAATTCTCGAAGATATTCGCTTATCATTTGAGCTTCTTCAGGAGAGCCCAGGATTCCGATCTTAGCCTGCCTGCCCCGGTTAAATTCGCAGCGTATTACATTTTTAATTAAAATTGCCAGCCCTTTTGCCCTGAGGCCTAGAAAGGAGTCGGAATAAGTGGTGATAACGGGGTTCCGCCCCTCACAAGGTTTGGGAAAATGCTGTTGTAGGCCCTTGTCGGAGACCAGGATTGTCGAGACCTGGGAAGGTAAGTGAGCGAGCACTCTGCTAGCGAAAGAGTGAAGGATGGCTGAGCGGTCTGTTTCCGTTAGTGGCTTGATCTCCCCGCAGAGCCTGCCAGTCATCCCTTGCCAGGGGAGATCTAGCAGAGCACATTTCCAGCTGATCCAGATCGCAAGATCCTTAGTGTTTTTCAGTGTTTTCGAATTATCGGTATGCAAATACCCAAAATAGCGAGAGTTTTCACGATATTGGAACAAATTTGCAATAAAGCTCTGCGCCCGCCCGCCGGCAACCTTTACCGGAAGAAGAGTTTTGATTTCCCGGGCAGGGGTCTGTAATTGTCGCTTTTTGTCCCAATCCAAATCGAGATGCTGGGCTACAGCCTCGATATCCATCTCTATTCTATCGGACAACCGTGGTCCGGACATCGCGTTTTCACTGCTTTTCATGGTTACTGGCGCTACTCTTCCTTCCCCCCTATACGAGGCTGTCAGAATCTTCATCGTGCATAATATACTCCGCTTGCTTACAGGATGCGGGGGACAAAGGTCAAATACCTGAGCCACATTTGTAGTATCTGAAGTCACATTTTTTGCCTTTCTCGGAAAATAAGTCACAGCTAGATTCTGTCGGATATTGGCTCGACCGTCCTAAATTTCTCACTTTTTTCACCGATCTCTGAGCCTGCTTAAAACGAGCTATTGCGTTTCGCCAGCAGTCTATTATGGAACAATCAGTCGTTATCTTCCGGTTTTCTGCAGGCAAAACATTGTAAATTCTCTTGACGCAACTAATTTCGCCTGCCCCCCCGGCTGAGCATAATCTGGGTGTGTAGATACTTGTTGGAATGGAAGACGGTCTAAGTAAGATCAAGCCCTATTTCTGAGAGGAGTTGACGATGAAAAAATCAACTGCGACTATCTCCAAGAAAGATGAAGTTGTTGAAAAATCAGTTGATCCTTTTGACGTGGTGTGCCAACAGCTCGAAGAAGTTGCGGAGCTCATGGACTTAAAGCCTGTCGTGTACGAGTTGCTCAGCAAACCCATGCGAGAAGTGGACATCACCATTCCCGTCAAGATGGATTCCGGAAAAACTAAGACATTTCAGGGTTTTCGTGTTCAGTACAACAATGTGTTGGGGCCGAGCAAAGGCGGTTTAAGGTTCCACCCCGAAGAATCCCGACAGACCGTGAGGGCCCTTGCTGCCTGGATGACCTGGAAAACGGCTCTACTGGACCTCCCCTATGGAGGAGCTAAAGGCGGCGTAGTGTGTGATCCGGCATCCCTCTCCAAAAGCGAATTGGAGAGGCTTTCGAGAGCCTATATTAGATCCCTCAGGAGTTTTTTGGGTCCCAAAAAGGATATTCCCGCCCCGGATGTAAATACCAATGCCCAGATTATTGCGTGGATGATGGATGAGTATTCCAATCTCACGGGATCTTATGATCCGGGGATCATTACCGGTAAGCCGGTTTCCGTCGGTGGTTCTGTCGGCCGAGATGACGCGACCGCTCGTGGAGGGATGTACGTGCTCCGAGAGTTTGCCAATGAAATAGGAAAAGACCTCCGAGATGCTACCGTGGCCATTCAAGGTTATGGCAAGGTGGGCTCTTTTGCACACAAATTGGTCCAGGAACTGTTCCAGGCAAAGGTTGTAGCCTTGGGTGATGTTCAGGGTGCTGTGTACAACGAAAACGGCCTGGATTACGAATCCATCGCTTTGGAAATGGAGGAACCCGGTATTATACCCAAGGAATCCGTCGAAGGAGAATGGTTAGGTGACGGAGAAAAAGGGAACAACGAGCTGCTTTGTCTTCCTGTTGATATAGTGATCCCTGCAGCTATTGAAAACGTGATTACAGCGGACAATGCCCCCGATGTAAAGTCCGACATCGTCTTGGAACTGGCAAATGGTCCCACAACCCCGGCCGCGGATGAAGTCCTGGAAGAAAGCAACCAACTGGTGATACCTGACTTTTTGGCCAACGCTGGCGGGGTAACAGTATCCTATTTTGAATGGACTCAGAATAGGGCAGGTTATTATTGGGGGCTGGACGAAGTACACCAGAAGCTAGATCGGAAAATGACTAAAGCGTTCCAGGAGGTCTATGGTCTTGCCCGTCAGAGAAAGGTCAGTCACAGAAAAGCCGCCTACATCGTGGCCATCCGACGCCTCGCTGAGGCCATGAAGATGCGGGGCTGGGTATAGGAGCCTCGCACTCGGAGAAGGAGCTCAACTTCTGTTTTCGAGGACAAGGTTGAAGCTTCAAATTCCGGTTGAAATTCACACCTCCTGTGGGTGTGATGAAGGGGCAGTGAGAGTTTTCCGCCATCACTCACTGCCCCTTCTTTAATGCTGAAACGCTGAGCGAGGTTCCCCACGGGCCGCAGGTCCTGGGGCTGGTGATGTTTCGAATTGCTAATTACCGATGTAGCGGGAGTACAGAGACCTCGCCTCGGTCTCATCTTCCGTGCCCTCTATAATGGCACGTCCGTCCTCAAAGACGGTCAGCAGGTAATCTTCTAACTTGACTCTGACTAACCCTTTTCCTTCGGTGACCTCCCCGCTTCGGGATAGTCTTTGAGCCAAGTGGGCCAGATCAACCTGATTTTTATCCATGGGGTTTACCTGGATTGCCTCTCTGCCGCATAGCGTGGTAGAGGTTTCGCCCGACTCGGCTTCCAAAAATTGGAAATTCTCCTCGACACAGCAGCTGCAATTGTCATTTTGCTCTACTTGCACTTGTTGAAGTTCGTTTTCCCAGATATCGTAAATGGAAAGGGTCCCGGAGGCACCCAGTTCTCCCTGCAACAACCGGTAGGCTGCAGTTACCTGAAGGGCCGATATTGCCTGGGGGATGGTGTTAACTACCCCCGCCGTCTCACAGGTCGGGAGGCTTCCCGGCGAGGGTCTTTCTGAAAACAGACACTGAAAACAGGGCCCTCTTCCGGGTGCGATACTCATGGTCATTCCCGTGGTGCCGACCACCGCCGCATAAATCCAGGGTGTATCACCTTTGACACAGGCATCGTTTATCAGATATCTGGTAAGCAAATTATCGGTGCAATCTAGGACAAGATCTTTTCCCTCGACGAATCCTTCGATGTTCTGGGGGTTGACGTCGGCGACTTCGGTTTTTAGACAAACATCCGAATTTACAGCTGTTAGTTTCTCTTTTAACGCTAAAGCTTTGGGCTTGTGCAAATCCTCTTCGTCCAGGGAGGCCAGGCGGTGTAGATTTGTCCGTTCCAAATAATCTCTATCCACTACCGTCACTTTCCCGAGGCCGGCTCGAACCAGGGCATTTGCGGTATGGGTCCCCAGAGCCCCACAACCCACAACCAGAACCGAAGCTTTTCCCAGAATTTCCTGCCCTCTTTCGCCGATTTGGGGAAGGGTTATCTGTCTTTGATATCGGTTCATATTGTCACCTCTTGAAATCGAGCGAGTTCTCGTCTTTTCCGCGAACCAACCAATGTGAAATAAGTTAACGAGGAGGCATAGAGGATTGCCTTTTTGGGCTGCAGGTCATTCATCTTTGCCGGAACAAGTGTCTAGGATGTGGTCCATCTTATCTCTTTTTACCGCTAGGTAGTCCTTATTGTTCTCGTGAGGTTCAGTCTGGTGCGGAACCCGTTCCACGATCTTCAGACCATATCCCTCCAGCCCAATGACTTTTCGAGGATTATTGGTCATCAAACGAATGGTGCTGAGATTTAGATCGGAAAGAATCTGAGCTCCGATTCCGTAATCTCTCATGTCATCGTCAAAGCCGAGTTCATGATTGGCCTCGACCGTATCCCTTCCCTGATCCTGTAACTGGTAAGCCCGCAACTTATTGGCAAGGCCGATACCTCGGCCCTCCTGCCTCATATACAAAACCACTCCCCGGCCAACCTCATCTATTCTTTGTAAGGCCTTGATCAGTTGGTCCCCGCAGTCACAGCGCAAGGACCCGAAAGCGTCCCCGGTCAGGCACTCGGAGTGTACTCTGACTAAAACGTCCTCCCGACCATCGATATCTCCCTTTGCCACGGCGAGGTGACATTTATCGTCTATCTCTGTTTCATAGCCAATGGCCCTGAAATTTCCATATTTAGTCGGCAAATCAACCTCCGCGACCCGATAGACCAATTTGTTCCGCTTCATCCTGTAAGCTATGAGGTCTTCGATAGTGACAATCTTCAGATCGTGGTCTCTGGCAAACTGGATTAACTCAGGTCCCCGGGCCATGGTCCCGTCCTCAGCCATTATTTCACAAATTACCCCCGCCGGATAAAGGTCCGCCAACTCTGCCAGGTCCACGGCGGCTTCAGTGTGGCCTGCCCTTCTGATGACGCCACCTTTCTTCGCGCGAAGGGGAAAAACATAGCCTGGCTGGGTAAGGTCTTCGGGTTTGGTGTCCTGGTCTATCAGTGCTCTTATGGTCCTTACGCGCTCCTGGATGGAGGCTCCTCTTGTGGTTTTTTTGTAGTTCACCGATACGGTAAAGGCCGTTCCATGAGTTTCTGTATTGTCTTGGACCATCTGGTTCAAATCCAGTTCGTCAAGCCGCGGGCCCTTCATCGGGGTACAGATCAAACCCCTGCCTCGTTTGGCCATGAAGTTCAGCTGCTCGCGGGTGACCTTTTCAGCAGCGAGCACCAGATCTCCCTCGTTTTCCCGGTCTTCATCGTCCACTACTATAACCATTTTACCCGCTTTTATATCGGCAATGGCCTCTTCGATAGAATTAAATTCCATGTTTTCACCCTTTCCTGTCTGCTGCGTAGTTCGGATAGCCGATGATCAGGATATCTTCTCCTACCCTACTTACTTCTTTTTCCACTATGTTGATTGCCTGACCCACATTATCTACACCTTTCCCAGCTACTGCAGGGGGAGCGTTTCCCCCTCCGAGAATTTTCGGTGCAATGAAATAATAAAGCTTGTCAACCAACTTTTCCTCCCAGAAAGAGGTATTGACTCTTGAACCTCCTTCTACTAACAGGCTAGTGATTTCTCTATCTCCGAGAACCTGGAGCAGCTGGTTTAACTCAACTCTTTTCCCCTCAGTCCGAATCAACTCCACTCCCCGTTCCTCCAGCTTCTCCCGTTTTTCTTCCATCCCTTTAGCGGCGGCGGTGGCGATAATGGTTGGAGCTGAGGATTTCAGATTAAGGACCTTCGATTCCAGGGGGACGGACAAATTGCTATCTAGAATTATTCTGATCGGGTCGCTCCCCCCGTCGGGGGTCCGGGCGGTCAGACGAGGGTTGTCGGCTATTACGGTTCCCAGACCCACTAGGATGGCGTCCAGCTGGTCCCGCAGTTGATGAACAATTTGCCTGGATTCTTCGCCGCTCAACCACCTGGATTCGCCAGTTTTGGTTGCAAGTTTGCCATCCAGGCTTACGGCGTTTTTTAAGACCACAAAAGGGCGCCCGGTTTTTACATATTTGAGGAATATCTCATTTAATCTTCTGGCCCGATCCTCGAGCAGGCCCACCTCGACCTCCATCCCGGCCTCTCGCAGCCGTTCTACTCCTTCCCCTTCAACATCGGGGTTGGGGTCTCGAATTGCAATAACTACTTTTTTAATCCCGGCTTCGATTATTGCTTCTGTGCAGGGGGGAGTTCTTCCGTAGTGGGCACAGGGCTCCAGGCTCACGTACATTGTGGCACCTTTGGCCTGTCGGCCGGCCTGGTCAAGTGCGTGAATTTCGGCGTGGGGCTCTCCCGGGGCCCGGTGGTAACCCTCGCCCACCATCTCTCCATTTTTCACGATTACGGCGCCCACCATGGGGT
>JBKGZS010000091.1:0-4959 GCA_046543285.1 Candidatus Acetothermia bacterium
CTCCAGGTTTCCTCGGAGAAGGTTTTGAATAACTCGACCTCCTGGGGCTCGTCCTCGGGTCGGATAGGGCGAATGATTACTGAACGACTGTCTGCCAACTGACATTCCTGGACATACTGATCTGGGTAAGGATTAATAATTAGGTGGGGATGAGACCGGTTGTCACATTCTGGTTGGATTGGGCCGATTTTCACTTCGGCATCACTGACCCGAATTTTCTGGGAAGAGATAGCCAATTTTAGCTCGCTGATTTCCACAATTTGAGGGAAATCGATTACCAGCTGTGAAAACGAGACGAGAAGTTCTTCCAGTTTTCGAATCGCGGTTTCCTGTTCCTCGCACGAATTTCTTATCAGTCGATCAACCCCCGATTCTTCCAGCAAACGAAGGGCCAAAGTCTGGTTTAGGGGAGGAAATTCCACTGCCAGATTTTGAGAGGAATCAGATCCGCTCACAGAAGGCGTCAGGGCAATGATTGCTCCAAATGATCCCGCCCTTCTGGAAGTCAGGGAAACGGTACAGGCGCCATCCGGAAGTTTTTCCTTGAGCAGAACTCCAGACTTTGGGGGATGCTGGCAATTAAACATGTTCCGGAATGCCAGTTTTAGCTGGTCCAGGCAAGTAACAGTCTGCTCCCACCCCCCTGCTCCCTCTAAGCGAATGGGGAATCCAGCGCGAGAGGCAAATTTCCTCGCCTCGGAGATCACGTTAACCTGCTTCTCCTTCAGACTGGGTATACCGTAGGCGTCAAATAAATTTCGTCTTTCCTCCTGAGGGAGAACGGCAACGCCTTTCTGAACGCGCCGGGCCTGATCTGGAGGTAAAGAGTACTCACCACAAGCCAGATCCAAATCCCGTGGGGTTTGATATAGCATTTCAAGATTTCTAGCATACTGAAATAAATAGTGAAACGCTTTAGCAGCTTGCTCCGGAGAGGGGCAGGTCACGATGTCTTTCCTGCGAAGAATCTTTCGGCCTTCTCGAGCCTCTTTGCCACCTATCCAGGCCGTCAGCACAGGTTTGCCGGTCTCCTCAGCTACCTCTACAACGGCTTCCGCAGCATCGATAGCCGAGGCCTCCCCCTGAGGACAATATACAATCAGAAGACCGTCCACGCCATCATCCTGAATTACCAGTCGGGAGCAGTCCCGATAACGCACGCTGTCGGCATCTCCCAGGATATCTAGCGGATTTGTTGGCTTAGCCTGGTCCGGAAGCACTTTCTGCAAGCTTCGACGGGTCTCCCTACTTAGAGTAGCGGGACTTCCACCTTGATTTATTAAAGCGTCCAGGGCCAAGATAGCAGGGCCGTTTGCGTTAGTAACCACGGCCAAGCGAGGGCCTTCGGGGAGGGATTGATGAGTCAGAGTTTCCGAACAGGCAAACAGATCTTCAAGGTTTTGAACTCGGGTAATTCCCACCCTCCTGAAAACCGCTTCGTAGACCTCTTCGCGCCTGGGGGAGATGCCCACATGAGCGGAAACCATGGGCTGGCTTTGGAAATGGACTCCCCCTTTCAGACAGATTATAGGCTTTCTCCGGGCGATTGTTCGGGCCGATCGAATAAACTTCTCGGGGTCACGTATGGTTTCCAGGTAAAGCAAAATACTCTTGGTTTTGGGGTCCTGGCCGAAGTAATCGATTAGATCGGCAAAACAAATATCCAGAGTGTTTCCCAGCGAGACAAAAGCACTAAATCCAACGTGGGCTTCTTTAGCCCACTCCAGCAAACTGGATCCCATGGCCCCACTTTGCGAAAGGAAAGCGAGATCCCCCGGAGAGGGCATCTCTCGGGCAAAGCTCAGATTCAACCCCTGCCAAGGCCGGATGTAGCCCAGGCAATTTGGGCCCAAAATCCGCATTCGATATTCTCGCTTTATGGCCTGAACTTCCTCTTGCAGCTTCGCTCCTCCTGGGCCTATTTCACTAAATCCGGCCGACACTACGATTACTGATCGAACGCCTGCCTCCCCACACTGTTTCACTAACCCCGGTACCGTAGATGCAGGAGTGGCAATCACCGCCACGTCAACCGCCTCCGGGACAGAGCCTACACTGGGATAACAAGGGAACCCCAGCGCGGAATCCCTGTTAGGGTTAACAGCAAATACCCGGCCATGAAAACCCCGGCTTGCGTTTTTTAACAAAGTTGCGCCAACGGAACCAAGGTGTTCGCTGGCTCCGATCACCGCTACATTTTTTGGATGAAACAGTTTTTCCAGCCCAGTGGCGGCCATTTCAATCACCCCTCAGAACAATTGGCGACGATAGGGCAGGAGTCCGCTTTTCTCCGCCGAAGCCCCTAGTCAATCCACCTCTATCATGGACGGAAAAACAAAAATTTCCAAAGTTTTGATGGCTTGTAGACCATCGACCACGCCCGTCTAGACAATTCGCCAAACGACCAATTCTCCAAGACATAAAAGCACAAAAAACACCCAGTTCGCGTGTCCGCAAATCGGCAATTTGCTTCTACGATCCATCAGGGACATAATGAATATTGAAGGTGAAAGCCATGAAAACGTTGGACGTTGTTCGATGGAACGACGGAAAACGGGAAGTCACGGAGGAGATAATCGCCGACGAAGCTTACCTTCACCTAAACATAGAAGAAGTGGGTAAATTCCAGATATCCATAACTCCGGAAAAAATTCAACCCTTTGCAGCGGGGTTCATATACACCCAGGGTTTCATCGAATCACTAGACCAAATTGACCGGTTTCGAATCAATTCTTCGCAAAAAAGTCAATTTACCGCGAAGATAAAGCTGCAGAAGGGAAATTGCGATTCCGAAACCGAAGGTAAAGAGACTCTCTGGCGTGAAGAAGGGTACGGAATCACCCCCTGGTCACCCGCCCCCCGGCCGATAAAATCTTCGATGAAAATAACCCCGGAGCGCTTAATTTCTTGCTCTCAAAATGCCCTGGCCGACACCCCGGAATTTGCTAAAACCGGGGCTTTTCATTACGCCTTTCTGATTTCCCCGTCCGGCAACATTGCCGCAAGGGCCAAGGATATAGGCAGACACAATGCAGTAGACAAAGCGGTTGGCCAATTACTGCTCGGAGAGGATTCCCTGACAGAAGCCTTTCTCCTTTCCACAGGCCGGATTTCGAAAGTGATGGTCATGAAGTGCCTCCGTGCCAAAATCCCCTTGATCGTTTCTCGCGGCGCCCCGTTGATGGGAGCTGTAGAACTGGCTACTCAGTCCAACCTAGGACTGGTTGGGTTTCTTCGAGACCGGCGTTTCAATATTTACGCCGGCGAGGGGTTCATCAATGGCTGAGGCCAACTTTTCCAAACTGGCAATTTCTATCCTGTGCGGCGGTCCTTCGAGGCGATTTCGGGGAAAGATCAAGGCGAAGCTTGAGTTCAGAGATTCCTTGATGTACGAATTAATGTGGGAAAAGGTCCAACCCTACGGGGACCAGATCTTCCTGCAAATAGCAGGGAGACATAGCTATCCATATCCTCATCACCGCGACAAAATCACCGGTGCAGGACCGCTAGGTGGTTTACACTCTTCTCTCAACTCTGCTAGGTCCAAATGGGTTTTCCTGATAGCTAGCGATTTGTCCTTTTTCGATCCACATCTGATAGAAATCCTGACCGAGAATCGCGACCCGATGTTCGAGGTAATACTGCCTCGCTGGGAGAACGGGTATCTGGAACCCCTGGCTGCGCTTTACCGGGTGTCAGTTCTTCCTTGGATTGAGAAACTACTGGCCCAGAACGTATTTCAAATATCAAGACTGTTTCAGTATCCGGTACATGTTCGTACTGTTTCAGTCGACTACCTCATCAATTCGGGTCAAATCCGTCCCAACTGCTTTGCCAATCTCAATAGGCCAAGCCAGCTAAGAAAACTCAATCGTCCAGCTCAACTGCTGACCAGAAAAGGGCTTCAATCGACTCCTTGAGTTCTGCAAAAGGTCCAGTTAGTCATCAAAGCCGATGTTGGGAAGCTTTTTTCCGCACCTTGCCTGGACTAAATTGACAACACTACTGAGATGAGATCTTGCTTCACCTCCAGGCTACTTGCGTTTCCACTCGAGCGGGGAGAACCTTGATCGAGACCTTTAATGACAAACAGGGGGGGCAAATGAAGTTCGAAAACTTAGCCAAAGTACTGAGCAAGGAAGGCAATTTAGTCGAACCGAACGTAACTGGTGATTTGATATTCGTCGGAGATACTCACGGAGACCTCCAAGCTTCTCGAAAGGTAATTGAAAAATACCTTAACAACGATAACGTGATAGTTTTTCTGGGCGACTACGTGGACAGAGGCCCAAAATCTCGAGAAAACCTACACTATCTCCTGACAAACAAACTTAACTATCCGCAAAACCTTTACCTACTCCAAGGAAACCATGAAGGGTATAAATATGCCAAATTTTCACCCGTCGATTTCTGGGATTCCCTACCAAGAGAGAAATTACGGAACTACCAGGACATCCTGGGCCAACTTCCTCTAGTATTTTCCTGGGAGAAAATAGTGGCCACCCACGGCGGTCTTCCCAACCTAGACAGCATTGATCAGATCGAAGAGGTCGAAGGAGGAGATGAAAACTGGCGCAAAATTACGTGGGGTGACTTTACTGAGCAACGAGGGTTAGGAGCTTTCGGCCTGGGAAGGCCTCAACTGGGGAAGGATTACTTTTTGCATGCGATGAGCAATCTGGATAAACAGATCCACATCCGAAGCCATCAACCCAACGCTCCGCTATATATGTTCGATAAACGATGTCTAACCGTTTTTACTTCCAGTGCTTACGGTACTGATCGGAGGATAGTTATTGCTCGCGGGGAAGTCAATTCTGGCGAGGACCTGATCGTCAGTAAAATCTGATCGCCTCCCCTCGGTCCTACAAAAAATTCTAACCGATGGTATCGAAGTAAAGAGCAAAAGAGAAAACACACGAGGAAGGAAGCACCAAGGTGAAACGGTGGGAAGAAGCA
>JBKGZS010000023.1:0-22361 GCA_046543285.1 Candidatus Acetothermia bacterium
GAACCCCCGAAGGCACCTGCCAACGGATTTACAGTCCGCTCCGTTTGGCCGCTTCGGTACCCCTCCTAACATTCCGGGTGGAACAATTATACTAACCAACCACGGCCGATACAACTCCGCCGGTTCTTATGGAGCCGGCGGCCAGAGTCGAACTGGCAACCTGTCGATTACAAGTCGACTGCTCTGCCGATTGAGCTACGCCGGCGGGCGCAGAATTTTACCAAAGCGATTTTGGGTTTTCAACAGATTGTTGACCGGCTGCATGTGGACCTATCGCAACTGAAACCACACCTTGCGAGAGCGGGGCCCGTCGAATTCACAAAAAAAGACCCCCTGCCAGGTTCCCAGCTGCAATGAACCCTTTTCTACTAGAACCTGTGCAGTGTTTCCAATCAGGCTAGACTTAATGTGTGCATCAGAGTTGCCTTCCGCGTGGCGATAATTACCGTCGGGGGGAACTATCGAACGCAGCTGTTCGAGAATATCTTTCTGCACTGTAGGGTCGGCGGATTCGTTGATGGTAACAGCAGCAGTAGTGTGAGGAACGTAAATAGTACCTACCCTGCTGGAGCCCGAGCTAGCGGAATCGCCATTTAGCAAAGCCTCCACTCTGGACGTGATATCCACAAACTCTTCGCGCGAGCCGGTTTTAACCTGAATCTCTTTCATTCAATTACCTCACTTATGGCTGCCTCCAACGAAGCGGAATTCTTTATCCCGGACACTTTTAACACAACCTCGAGTTCATCGTCCTGGTCGTCTGCAATGAGATTCTGCAGACCAACTCCCCGTTCAATAAGTACTTCGAGCACCCTGGGCAGATCTTCCGTCCGGGTAATAGTTAGAGTAATCCAGAGTCCTCCTTGCCCTAAATTCAACAGCTCCGAAAAGGCCTCAAACAACTTTCCCGGAGTCAGAATTCCGGCCAGCTTCCTATCCTCGTCCACCACGGGCAGGACCATGAGATTATGATCTTTGATCAGCACTACCGCTTTGTCTACAGGATCGTCTTCCTGAACTGTCAAATTGGCTCGGGAGACGTAATCGTCAATTGGACGATCTCCAGGTTGATCCGCGATGGAGTTATAAGTAAGAAAACCGGACAGCCCACCTTCCCCGTCGACCACGAAAATAACTCGAAAACTCTCCTGCTTCATCAGATCCAACGTGGATTCGACAGTTGAACCCAGGGAAGCGACTGTGGTGTCCCGTTGCATAAAGTCGCGAACTAGCATTTGTTACTCTTGTGCTTCCATCAACTTCTCCGCGATATTATCCGGAACCTTCTGGTATTTTAAAAACTCCATCTGGAACGAGGCCCTCCCTTGAGTAAGAGATTTCAACTGAAGGGCATAGTTTTGAACTTCCGCCTGAGGAACTTCGGCCTTGATGATGGTATCCCCGTCGGCCATTTCTGTCCCCTGAACCCGAGCTCGACGGCCGTTAAGGTCACTGACGATGTCGCCGGTATAATCGCCGGGAGTTGTGACGCGACATTTCATAATGGGCTCGATAACGATAGGGGCGGCTTGCTCCACGGCTTTTTTGCACACTTCCCTTCCTGCAATCTTGAAAGCCATCTCCGAGGAGTCCACCGGGTGGTGATCACCGTCGTAAACTATGGTTTCGATATCGGTGATCGGATATCCGGTTTCCAGAGCCTCACGAATGCCTTTTTCCACACCCGGAATGAACTGGGTGGGAATATTCCCACCTTTTATCTTATCCGTGAATTCAAAACCTTCGCCGCGCGGCAGGGGTTTTACCTCGAGATAGACCTCGGCAAATTGACCCCGGCCTCCGGACTGTTTTTTATGGCGATACTGGGCCCGGGCAGTTTTGCTGATACTCCTCTTGTAAGGCACGGTAGGCTCTTCCATCAGTATGGAGACGTTAAAACCGCTCTTTAATCGGTTTTTAAAAACCCCCAGGTGAGTGTCTCCCATACCGGATAGTATTAGCTCGCCAGTCACTTCGTCTCTGAAAAACTCGATGGTAGCTTTGATAGAAGAGAGGTTCTGCAAAGCCGTACTCATCTTGCTCTCGTCGGATTCACTTTTGGGTCTTATGGCGCGAGAAAAGACGGGTTTGGGGAAACTGGGTTGGGGCAAAGATTCCATCTCCGGGGAGGCGGCCAAAGTATCGCTCAGCTGAAGGTTCTCCATCTTTCCCAGAGCCACGATATCTCCGACACTAGCCTCTTCCACCTTCGTCTGGTCATCTCCCTGGAAAAGGTAAATGTCCTGAATTTCGTCCTCTTCCCCGCTCCTCAAGTTGTAGACCGAGTTGTTTTCCTGCAGGGCGCCGGCATAAAGCTTGAGAAAAGAGAGGGTACCCAGGTAAGGATCCCGGAACTGGTTGAATACTATTCCCCGCAAATCATCATCCACTGTGGCCTCCAGGTGGGGGACCAGGTTTACCAGAACCTCCGCAAGAGCCTCTAATCCCCGGCCGGTCTCCGTGGAGCCACACAGGACGGGGATAAAGGCATTGGCCTTCAGACCCTTCCGCAGGGCTCTGCTAATATCTTCACTGGATATCTCCTCTTCCTCCAGATATTTCATCATCAACTCATCGTCCTGGCCGGCCAGTTCCTCCAACCAGGCCTGGCGGAGCTCTGCGATCTGGTCGTTCAGCTGGTCGGGGACTTCATCCTCCGAATCAGTCTGAGAGGCTGATGGCAACTGGAGCACGTCAACCACGCCTTCAAAATCCCCTCCCTCAGCAACAGGCCACTGGAGGGGAAGGAAAGGTTTATCGAAATTTTCCCTGAGGGATTCCAGGACCCCTGAGAAATCCGCTTCATCTTTATCCATCTTGTTCACAAAACACAACGTGGGAAGATGTTTGTTCTGAGCAATATCCCATACTGTTTCCGTTTGAACCTCGACACCTTTCTCAGAGTCCAAAAGCAAAAGAGCGGCTTCTGCAATGTGCAAGCCTTTGTGAACCTCTTCAACGAACTCGGCTGCACCCGGGGTATCCACGATATTTAACGGATTCCCATTCCGCTCACAGTAACCGACACCTAAATCGATCGAATATCCGCGCTGTTTCTCTTCCTCCGAAGGGTCAAAGTCTATCTGGCCCTCGAGGCCACACTTTTGTAACAGCTTGGAGGCCAACGTGGATTTACCCGAGCCGGAATGGCCGATCAGAGAAATGGTTCTGGGAACCTCCATCAATCTATCACCTCGACTAAACGTCAGATTCGAATTCACCGAGTTAGTTGAGCAAGCAGCTTAAGGCCTCGACTTTCGACCATCGAGCAGGTGAACTTGAACGCCTAGAAATCCAATCATCAGATTAGGGTAGCGAGGCCCCGTAGTTGATCAAACTAAAATCAAACGAAATCGCTTTCTGATTCCACAATGGTGGTAAAAAGCACAATTTGCACTCCACGTCCCCAGCCACTACCAGCAGGAAACGGTTCTAAATTACATTGGAGTATAGCATAAGCACCAACAACGCGCAACCAGGTTGGAGCGACCGACTACTGAGCAACTGAAATCTCGCCGAAAACCTTTTCCGAAACTGAGGCAAACCTGACCTCACGTCTTGACAAAGGTTGGAACGACAGTTACTATTTAGCAGTCTAACTGCGGGAGTGCTAAAAGGGGTTATTAATCGTATGGAAAATAGAAAAGAACTCATATTAAAAGAGATAGTGGACAAGTACATCGAAACGGGCGAACCTATTTCATCGCAGATGCTGCTGGAAGAGTACAATCTCTCATTTTCTTCAGCCACCATCAGAAACGATATGCACGCCTTGGAGGAAGAAGGTTACGTAAAAAAACCCTACACCTCAGGGGGGCGTATTCCAACTCGTCAAGGATACAAATATTTTGTGGACTGGTTGATTGAGCTGTCCCAGCTCACCAGCGAAGAGCGAAAGGAAATAGTCAGTGCCTACAACTTTGAGCGGCAGGACGCCGGTAGGCTGTTGCAAATGACGGTGATGCTCCTGGCAAATATCACCGATTACGCGAGCTTTGTACTCGGGCCCGACTTGGATGAGGCCCGACTGGAAAATTTCACTCTGGTTCAGCTGGACTCCAACCACCTAATGGCAATATTCGTGACCGAATGGGGCCTGGTAGAAAACAGGATACTCAGGCTTAAGCGAGAAATACCGTCAAAAGAATTAAATCAGATTTCTCCCTTGTTGAACGAAAAGCTCCGCGGAAAAAAACTAAAAGATATGAAAAAGATGGAGACCCTCAACCTTGAAGAGGGAGGTTGGTACGACAAGTTGATGCGCGATTCTCTGTTGCTGATCAAACAGTTCCTGGACGAGGAACCTGAAAGAAGGCTCTTTCTAGAAGGCACTCTAAATTTGATAGAACAGGTTAACCCTCAAAACAAGGAGCAACTCGATCAGCTCAAAGCTGCTCTGGGCTTTATTCAGGACCAAAAGAAAGTGAATCGCGTTCTCTCTGAGTGCAAGGAAGACGAGAAGAATCCAGTGGCCATGGTCGGAATAGAAAGCGACGAAAGAAGGCTGGATTACAGCCTGGTGGCCAAACGCCTGGCAGATTGTTCAAGTGCACTGGGCGTCATCGGCCCCCTGAGAATGGACTACAGCAAAAGCTTCTCTGCCGTCCAGTATATCGGCAGCAGGCTGACCGCTTTGCTTACTGTCGGCAATCCCAACGTGGAGTCAAGGGGGTGAAAGCATGGACGCACCCGAGGACGTCAACAAGGATACGGACCTCAACCACGAAAAGGAAGGCGATGGTCCGGAAGGTTGTCAGAAAACAACGAGGAGAGAGGAGTCCGAGGGACCAACGACCGAGGAACAGCAGGAGACGGAAGGAAGGATGGAACAATTAAAGAGAGAGCTGGATGAAAAGAAAGAGCAGATCCAGAATTACCGGGAAAAACTTCAACACCTTCAGGCGGATTTCGAAAACTACAAGAAACGCCAGAAGGAGGATAGATCGGAGCAGGTTCAAGCCGCCGAAGGGGAGACCATTTTGGATTTCTTACCGATATACGACAATCTGGTTCGGGCTTTTCGCAGCTTTGACCGAAATGACGACACGGATTCCTTTATCGACGGAATAGAAAAGATCTACGCTCAGTTCACGGAGCTGCTCGAGAAAAAGAGAATTGAGCCACTGAACGCTGAAGGGGATCAATTTGATCCCAATAAACACGAGGCTTTAATGAAAGTGGAGTCCGAAAATCACGATCACAAAGAAGTGATAGAAGAGTTCGAACGTGGATATACCTATAAGGGACAAGTATTGAAACCGAGCAAAGTAAAGGTGAACATCCTCACCAATCAGAAGGCTAACGAGGAAGAGGAAGGAGATCAAAGGAAGAAGGCTACACAAGCTGATGGCTGATTTGCCACTGATGCGCTGAACTGTACATTTTTTCGGAGGTGACGATTTATGCCAAAAGAGAAGATACTTGGAATTGATTTAGGGACTACAAACTCGTGTGCTGCAGTGTTAGAAGGAGGAGAGCCTGAAGTTATTACCAACGCGGAGGGGGATCGTGTAACCCCTTCTGTAGTGGCATTTACTGACGACGGAGAGCGGTTGGTGGGCGAAACAGCAAAAAGACAATCCATCACCAATCCCGACAGAACTATCGCTTCAATCAAACGCAAGATGGGAGAAGATCATCAGATCAAGGTCACCCAGGATGGAAAGACTAATACCTTTACCCCAGAAGAGATTTCGGCGATGATCCTGCGGAAGTTAAAAAACGACGTATCCGACAAACTTGGTAGGAAAATTAAAAAAGCTGTAATTACCGTGCCCGCATACTTCAACGATCGGCAACGCCAAGCGACAAAAGACGCGGGTAAGATCGCCGAACTGGAGGTTGAGCGAATTATCAACGAGCCGACCGCTGCCTCCTTGGCTTACGGACTGGGTGGCTCTGAAGAGGAAACCATTCTCGTCTACGATCTGGGCGGAGGAACTTTCGACGTTTCAATCCTGGAGCTAGGCGACGGTGTGTTCGAGGTAGTGTCCACTGACGGAGACACCAAGCTCGGCGGCGACGATTTCGACGAAAGAATAATGGATTGGCTCATCAAACGCTTCAAGGACAAAGAGGGTATCGACCTCTCGGACGATCCAAATGCTTTGCAGAGGCTCAAGTCGGCGGCCGAAGAAGCGAAGATTGAACTTTCTTCCAGAAAAGAGACCACCATCAACTTGCCTTACCTCACCGCCGATCAGAGCGGCCCAAAGCACCTCGAAGAGAAGCTGACTCGGGCGAAATTCGAAGGGATGATTGATGACCTTCTCGAGCGCACCACCAGAATCCTCGAAAACGCCCTCAGCGAAGCTGATATGACCAAAGATGACATTGATCAGATAGTTCTGGTGGGTGGCTCAACTCGCATACCTCGAGTCCAGGAATTGATTGAAGATCATATACCCGGAAAAATCAACAAAGGAATCAACCCCGATGAGGTAGTGGCTCGGGGCGCCGCCGTTCAAGCAGGCGTACTGGCCGGGGAAATGGACGACGTGGTATTGCTGGACGTAACTCCTCTCACCCTGGGTATAGAGACTCTGGGTGGAGTCACCACGCCGCTGATTGACAAAAATACCACCATTCCCACAGAGAAAACCAAAACCTTCTCAACCGCCGAGGACAATCAGACTACGGTGGACATTCACGTAGTTCAGGGAGAACGGAAAATGGCGGAAGACAACAAAAGCATCGGTAGATTCCAACTGACGGGAATCCCACCCGCGCCCAGAGGAACTCCGCAAATTGACGTCACCTTCAGCATCGATGCCGACGGTATACTCCACGTCTCCGCCGAGGACAAAGGGACTGGAAAATCCGAAAGCATAACCATCGAAGAACCATCCCGCCTCAGCGAAGAGGAAATCGAGCAAATGCAACAAGAGGCTGAAGAACACGAGGAAGAGGACAAGAGAAAGGCAAAGAAGGTCGAAACGCGAAATAAGGCGGATCAGCTTATTTACTCCATAAACGACAGTCTCGAAGAGCTGGGCGATCAGCTCGACGAATCTACGAAATCCGAGATCCAGTCCAAAATTGACAATTTGGAACAGCTCATGGAAGAAGATTCTTCCGTAGAGGAACTGGAAGAGGGAATAGAGGAGCTAAACGAGGTAGCTCAGGAAATCGGCCAACAGGCTTACGGCAGCGAGGGACAATCTGGTCCCGGTGGACCCGGTCCTGGAGGTCCGGGAACCGCAGGAGCTGGACCCGCCGGCGGAGCTGAGGAAGGGCCCCGTTCAGACGATGACGACTATGTGGACGCGGAATACGAAGAACCTGATGAAGAGTGAATCACAGCGACCTGATTTCATTCAACTCCCAATCATAAATCCATAATCTCTGAAGAGGGCCGGTATATATGGCAAAAGACTACTACGATGTCTTAGGGGTAGATAAGGACGCCTCAGAGGACGAAATTAAAAAAGCATATCGCAAGAAGGCCAAGAAATATCACCCCGACATGAACCCCGATCTCGAAAAGGACAAAGCGGAAAAGAAATTCAAGGAAGTTACTGAGGCTTACGAGGTGCTATCGGACCCGGATAAGCGCGCCCAGTACGACAAATTCGGCCACGCCGGCCCCCAACAGGGCTTTGACTTTGGCGATCAAGAATACGAACGAGCCAGAGACGCCTTCAGCGAATTCGGATTCAGCCAGGGCGGATTCGATGACATCTTCGACCTTTTCTTCGGCGAAGGCGGCGGACGACAGAGCACCCGAAGCCGCTCGGCAACGCGCAAAGGGGAAGATCTAGAAAAACGGCTTAGGCTGTCCCTTGAGGATGCAGCCCACGGAACCAGAGTTAAATTTACCGTTTCTCGTTTCGTAGTCTGTGACAATTGCGAAGGGGAAGGTGTCAAGCCGGGAGCTTCCAAACGAGTTTGCCCCAACTGTAACGGCCGTGGAGAGGTCAGACAACGTCAAAGAACCATGCTGGGCAGCTTCGTCAACGTTCAGAGCTGCCCCCGTTGCGGGGGAACCGGAGAAATTATCGAGGAACCCTGCCCTAAATGCAGAGGCGAAGGTAGGGTTAAAGACAAAACCGAAATCTCCGTCAAAGTTCCTGCGGGAGTGAAAGATGGCTCCCGATTGCGCTTAAAAGGAGAAGGAAACGCCGGCCGCAGGGGGGCTCCGGCTGGAGACCTGTTCATAGTTACCGAAATCAAGCGGCACGACACGTTCGACCGGAAGGGTGACAATATCGTAATCACAATACCAGTCCACTTCACTCAGCTTGCACTCGGAGATACCATCCAGATTCCCACCCTGGACGGTTCAGAAAAAATTAAGATTTCTCCTGGAACCCAGCCCGGAACCACGATCAAGCTGGAAGATAAAGGGATCCCTCATCTGCACAATCCGGGCAGGGGAGACGAAATCGTGCGCCTGAAACCTGTCACCCCTGAGAATCTATCCGCGAAGGAAAGAGAACTAATGGAAAAGTTGAACGATCTTCTCGACCATCCCGCGGATAGCGAGCGAAAAGGTAAATCTTTTTTTGACAGATTTAAGGAAAGCTTCGGAGCCAGGGACTGAACCCTCCCTGAAGATTGCTGGCGACTACAGTTTTAGCTAGATTTTTCAGGGACGAGCATAGAGCGAATTACGTAGCAAAAATGGCCAGCAGATTCAAATAATTCTGGTCGGACAGGAACAGTTTTACGAACAGGTCAGCTCGGAAACTTCAAGAGACAGGGTTGCTTGCGGACTCTACCAGATCCAGTAAGTCCTCTCTGGCAAATCCCTGCGCCAGAAAATAAGCAAATCTCCCCTCTCTTTCCCAGCCAATTTCAAACACCTTGCGATCCAGCTCTGCGGATAACTGATCGGCAATTTGTTCGCCGCGATTCACAAATTGACCCTGAAGTTCGCCTTCACCCAAGGTGACGGACTCACCGTGCTCAGCAAGAAAGGAGCGGTGGCGATTCATTTCCGGAGATAGATAGTTTCCAAAAAGGACCTGGAGGGTCCTGGGGAGCTGCTCGGTCCGGTCATCCCGTCCGAGGAAGGTCAAAGACACGTACTTTTTCTTTCCGTCTTCGCTGACGGCGGCCGATGGTCTTGGAGACAACAACTCGAAACCTCGGCCGCGTATGGCGTCAAATTGCAGGCCAGGCGGGATTTCTGACTTAAAATCATCCCACGAAAGCCTCTTTTCTCTAAACGCGATTTCGGCTTTCTTGGGATCAAATTCAAATTTCCCTTTGGAAACGGTTTCCAGGTCGTAGTCCTCGTACTCCACGACCAATTGATTGACGTTCCTCATCTCGGACAACCCGTGGCGTTTTTCTCCCGGGAAAAACGTAATTTTCAAGGGAAGTCCGCTCTCATCGTCAAGAGCCAGAACGGCCTTTTCAAAATCGAATATTTCTTCCTTGAGGAATAAGGACCGATGGCCCACTTTGGGCTTTAATCCAATCCGCTGGACTTTTCTCCCGTTGACTTCTCCGCCTCCCTTGCTTTTGAGCAAGTAATCACCGACGATATCGGACATAAATCCTAACTGTCCCATCAAATCGACATTTCCCAGAGGGGCATAGGTAACTTTGCCATTCTTCTCCACTGCTAAACCGGTTTGCTGGTTGTGCAGCCACGTGGTTCTTCCATCAAACACGAATCGTGTATCAGTCAGTTCCTCACTGGAAAACTCCCTTCCCCCGCTTAGCTGTCTTTCAAACTCCTCCAATGGATTTCTAAACTGGAGATACTCCATGGCAAATTTTCGGGGCTTCATAAAGTACACTTTAGCCTTCAGGAATAAACTCCCGGCAGTAACTGTTTCAGTGGCTTTGAAGTTGTCCAGTTGCCGGTACGCTCTAGTTGCTCGGTTAGCCAGTTCTTTCTCCGATTGAGAATTATTAGAATTAGACATCTGAAACATCACCCTCTGTGAGATTGACCGCGAAACGTAGCTAAAACCTCGAGATAAGACCCAGAATCAGAAGGGCAGGAGATCATCCCTGCGAAGTCCTTTGACGCCCTCGGCAAGCAGCTGAGTGGTGCGCTCCAGATCGGCCAGATCGAGAAGCTCACAGGGGTTATGCATGTACCTGACAGGCAGGGACAACAACCCCGTTGCCACACCGGATCTAGTTAGCTGGATAGCGTTGGCATCCGTGCCCGTACCTCCGGGCGTTCCAGTTATCTGATGGGGAATGTCCAGTTCCTCTGCGGTGCTTTTGAAAGCTTCGAATACTCGAGGGTTGACGTTAGCCCCCTTAGTCAAAATGGGGCCTTTACCAATCTCGGTATCGCCGACCTTCCTCTTGTCCACCTCGTTCATAGGAGTATCGGTGGCGAATCCTACGTCGACAGCTACGCCAATGTCCGGATCTATTCCAAAAGCGGAGGTTTGAGCACCTCGCAAACCAACTTCTTCCTGAACCGTCGCCACAGCGTGGACTTCAGCATCCAGGTCATCCGATCCTGCCAGCAATCGTAACGCTTCAAGGACAACAAAACCTCCCCCCTTGTCGTCGAAACCCCTGGCGGCAACCAATCCATCATTTACTTTCGAAAACCCATAATCCAATACTGCCGGCGTCCCAATCCCTACCCGCTCGGAGGCCTGATCCTTGTCCTCAGCGCCAATGTCAATCCATAACTGTTCGGGCTTGACTACCTTCTTTTTGTCTTCCTCCTCCAGCAAGTGCACCGGGCGGCGCCCTATGACACCCTTGACCACACCTTCTTTGCCCAACAACCTAACTCGCTGACCGACCAGAATTTGGGGGTCCCAGCCTCCAATGGTGTTGAAGAACAGGAAACCTTTATCATTTATGTTGCTGACCATCAGACCGATCTCGTCGGTATGGCCGGCGAACATAATTCTAGGACTACCACCCGGATTAACTACGGCAAAAGAGTTCCCGTGCAAGTCTCCCCGAACCTCGTCGGCAAATTCCTCCGCTCGGTCACGCCAGATCCGAGCGGCTTTTTCCTCAAAACCAGAGGGACTTATCGCATCTACGTATTCTTTCAAAAAAGAAAAGCTGCTTTCGCGCATGATCTCACCTCAAATGATGGTGTCAAAGTGGATCTCAGTGTTTCAATTTTGACCGCTCTCAACGTCTGTACGACTCCTCATTCCAGAGTTTCTCCAGTTCCCACCGTAACTTTTTTCCGTCAAAAGCAAGCTTATAAAACCGGCCGCTGACTGAAACGGAAAAATAATGAAGAGGGGCCTCGCCTCTGAAGGTCCGATGGTAAAAGTTGACTTGGTCCACCTCGTACTTCCGGCCCTTCCAGAAAAACCAGACCGGTTCTACCGTGTCGTCGGTAAAACGAACTCCCACTTTTACGGATTGATGGACATCTTTATACATCGGACCCCTCAGAGGCTCATCGGATAGATAGTTCGAACTTGGAATCAAGCATACTAATCATTTGTTTAGTTGTCAATACCGGGGATCGGTTAACTCTCCAATTCCTCGCTCAATCTCTCCTGAACGTCCTCGGTCAGATCGGTTACGACAGCACTGTCGCGGTACAGCAACACGTTCTGCTGTCGAAACACCAAGTCATAACCCTGTGAGTCGGCAATAGCGCTAGTTATATCCATGATCTTTGCTTCGATTACCTGCATGAGCAATTTATCCAGCTGGTTGTACTGGTTATCAATTCGCTGGAGAATTCTTTCAACTTCCTCCGGGGGTAAGGGGCCCGCCTCAAGTTCCTGGACCAGTTCGCCAAGCTCCTCTTCTACCGGGCTTACCTGTTCGTCAAGATCCTTTAATTTGTCGTTGATTCCCTGAAAACCACTAGCGTCAATCATGGTTTCCAGCATCACAATGTTGGCCCCAAGTTGGGCCTGAAGCTTTTCAGCCTGGAGAAGGTAATTTTGTTCTCGATACTCTTCTTCGGTGATCTCTTCCTGAGCCAAAGCGCTTCTAAGCTCCAAGATTTCCTCTTCCTTCTCGCGAGCCTTTTCGTTCTGTTCCTGAACCACGTTGGCAAAGGCAGTGAAAGCCTGATTGGCGTTAATATAGCCGACTTTGAGATTGGCGGATCTCAGCTTAGACACCGAACGCTCCAATTCGTCAACTCGTTCCTCGAGATCCTCCTCCTCGGCAGAGGCAAAGTTTGGGGAAAATCCCACAGAGCCTCCGAAAATTAATAAGAAAACAATGAGGACCACCGGCAAAAGTTTCGAACCAGTTCCAGAATATGCGAAAAAGCGACTCATAAAATTTCCCTCCATTGCTCTAAGAAGATTGGTAGTCTAATACTAGCAAATGAAGGGGAAATTATCATTGGTGATAGAGAGTGGGCAATTCTCGCGGAGGAAGATGTTCGAATTTGGTTCCGACACTCTGCAAAAAATAGCCCAAAGGAAGAGAACGAAAAAACAGGAGGGGAAAGGGCTTGCACTTGGAGACTGGCATCTGTAGTATTGTTCCACTATATAGAGCTATAGAGTAAAAACAGGAGAATTCGGCAATGTGGCAACTTATTTCGGGCATCTTCATGGGCTGGTCTCTAGGGAGCAACGACGCGGCAAACATATTCGGACTTGCTGTTTCCACCCGGGTGCTCAAATTCTGGACCGCGGCCACCTTGGCTTCGGGATTTGTAATAGTCGGGGCTCTGATGAGCGGTCATGGCGGTTTTGAAACCTACGGATCGCTCGCAGATCAGAATATCACTTCCGCCTTTATAATAAGCCTGGCCGCAGCACTTACGGTAACCATAATGACCACCCTCGGCGCTCCAGTGTCCACTTCTCAGGCCGTTGTGGGCGCCATCGTGGGGATTAGCCTGTTAACCGCGGAAGTTGAGTGGGAAATATTGATCAAGATCATGACCTCCTGGCTATTGACCCCCCTGGGCGGAGCCCTTTCTGCTTACCTTTTGTATACCCTGGTGGGAAGATTTCTGGAGAGATGGATACAGAGATACGTTTTCTACGAGCGGGTACTGAAAATAGGGTTTTTGCTTGTTGGAGCCTATAGCGCCTATTCACTGGGGGCCAATAACGTGGCAAACGTTACCGGAGTATACGTAAAGGCCGAGGTAATCTCACCCCAGATCGGCGCATTGGTTGGGTCAGTCTCCATCGCGGCCGGGATTCTAACTTATAGTCGAAATGTTATTCACACTGTCGGTGAGAAGTTGGTTACCCTGGATCCTTTTAGCGCATTCATCGCGCTGCTAGGGGAGGCAGTAACACTCAACGTCTTCGCTGTAGTTGGGGTGCCTGTATCAGCCTCCCAGGCTATAGTGGGTTCGGTGTTGGGGATTGGGCTTTTGAAAGGTGTAAAAACCATCGAAAAACGAAATGTTTTCAACATTGTATTGGCTTGGATTTTGACCCCGACCATCAGCGGCTCCCTGGCTTGTGGCCTGTGGTCATTTTACCAAATCATCCGCTGAATAGGGTTAGTTATCAGTTCACAAACCCGGTTCTGACCACCCTTCCTCCCCTACAAGGGGGACGAAGCTACAGGCCACACTCTCTCTTGAGCTTAACTCTCCACCTCTTTTGTCTACTACACTCAAAACCTGAGATCTTTTGCGCCCTACGGGGATAACAAGCCGCCCCGGATCTGCCATTTGATCAGTGAGAGAAGCAGGCACAGAAGGAACACCACCTGTACCGATAATTTTTTGGTAAGGGGCAAATTCCTTCCAGCCTACGGTCCCGTCCGCGTGGCGAAAACGGATATTCTCGTACCCAAGCTCTTCAAGTGTCCGCCGAGCCCTCTCTAGAAGCTCCTCGTTCCGTTCCACGGTGTAAACGATCCGGGCAAGCTCACTCAAGATTGCCGTCTGATAGCCCGTCCCGGTTCCAATTTCCAATACCTCGTCATTCTCCCGAACCTCCAGCAGTTCGGTCATCAAGGCGACCATGTAAGGTTGAGAGATAGTTTGACCCTGACCGCTAGGCAGGGGAAAGTCTCCGTAAGCCTGAGAACGTCGTTCACTGGAAACGAATCGGTGTCGTGGAACGTGGAGAAAAACCTCCAGTAAATCCTCGTTCTCTATGCCCCGGCCCCGTAGCTGCCTTTCCACCATCCTTTCTCTTTCCCTCTGGTAATCGGGCTGATTTCTACGGAGCATCATCTTCCTCTTGGGCCTTATCGGGCCGAAAATAGGTATTGATTAACTTGCGGGCCTCTCGCTCCCGTAGTTTAGGGACCATAACCTTGATTTCTGCTAAACCATCAACGGTAACGGGATGGACTAGGTGAGAGATATGGGAAGACAGATAGCAGTCAATCCCGTAATCCTCAAGTAATCCTCTTATCAATTCCGCTTTTTGCTCATTCCAGGTCACAAATACGTCGGTAAAATCCACACTAACCTCCCGCCTGGAGCAACTAACTAATCAACAACGCGGTTCTGAATTGGCAGCTTCAGACCGGTAGCGCTCCAACTCCTCCCACTCCCTTTCCGAAACTCGACGAATGTCTTCCGGAGACAAACTTCCTAGCGATACTGGGCCGGTTGAAATCCGCCGCAAGCGCATTATCTCCAGATCCATATAAGCACACATCCGTTTGATTTCGTTTTTCTTGCCTTCAGTCAAAACCAGCTCCAGCTGTGTATGTGTCGAGCTCCTGGATACCACGTTTCCCGACTTGGCCTGGAGGAGATCTCCGCTCTCTTCGATCCCCTTCGTCCATTGGTCAATATAATAGCCAATTTTCCCATGCGATAGCCCCTCATTTATCCAGATATGGTAAGTTTTCTCTACCTCGAAACGAGGATGGGTGAGTGCATGAACCAGGTCCCCGTCGTTGGTCAGAATAATTAACCCCTCGGCATCCTGGTCCAACCTACCCGCCCAGCGATAACCGATGAATCCTTCAGCCCTGAGCAATCGACCGACGGTGCGACCATAATGCGGGTCATCGTGGCTACAGAGAACTCCGGGAGGCTTATAATATTTGTAGGCCCTCATCTCCGGAGGGCGCGTGGCCAGAGGATGGCCCCGGAGATATAGAGAATCTATCTCTTCGAACTTGAACTGCTCGAAGGGGTTTTCCACGACAATGCCATTTACCTCTACCTCTCGCTGCTCCACTAGATCCCGGGCCTTTCTACGAGAAAGACCGGACTGTTGCTGGACGATCTTCATCAACTTCATCTCAAACAAGAATCGTGAACTCACGACGCGTTTGCAAGCCACGGGCCAATCAATTTGTTTGTTGGAGGGTTGGTATGGTATTTTTAATGTAAGCTACTTAACAGTTCAGGTTCAGGAGCTTTGAGAATTTTTGCCCTATATCTCCCGTATGGTATTCTCACCCTGGTAAACCGGATAGACGGAGAAAGAAGGAGGTTTCAGTTATGAGAGCATTTAAAACAGCCCTGTTGGCTTTACTGGTCTTCTCCGTTCTGCTAAGCCTCAATGGATGTTGGTCCTCGAATACCCCACCGGAAGCCGAGTTTAGAATGAACCCTAACAGTGGCGAGGTTCCCCTCAGCGTCGAATTCGACGCTACTCCTTCCACTGATGAAGAGGGCGAAATACAGGAATTCAGCTGGGATTTCGGGGACGGAACCACGGAGACCGGAGAAACAGCCAGTCACACCTACAGGGAAGCCGGGGAATATGAGATAGTCCTGGAAGTCACAGATGAAGGGGGCAAAACGGCAACTACTACGTCTAATCTAGAAGTCCAACCAGCTCCGCCAACTGCAAACCTTCTTGTCCAACCCACGGAGGGAACCAAGCCCCTCACCGTAGAGTTCGACGTCTCTGAATCCTCCGATCCGGCTGAGAGAATTAAAGAGTACGAACTTGATTTCGGGGACGGGAATTTCATCGTAGAGACTGACCTGCAGAAAACCATCACCCATACCTATCAATCTCAGGGTGAACACGAAGCAGTTTTAACCGTCACTAATGAGGAAGGAAAAACGGCGACGGACTCCAGTACAATTAAAATCGAACAGACACCAAACCGTTCCCCCATCCCGCGCATTGAAAAAAGCGAAAGCCAGGGGCCTGCTCCTCTGGAAGTGACCTTTGACGCTTCCCGATCGAGAGACCCAGACGGGGAGATCTCTAATTACAAATGGGATTTCGGCGATGGAACCACCGAATCCGGGAGAAAGGTTATCCATACTTTTCAAGAGGAGGGATCCTTTGTCGTCAAGCTAAGGGTCACGGATGAAGAGGGCGCAGTCTCCACTACTGAAGAAGAAATAGTGGTCAGAAAATCTCATTACGAGATTGGAGAACAAGCCGAAAATGGTTACATTGCCATGCAGCTGGACTCCGTAGAAACCAGTTCGACAATCAAAGGCTGGGAAGCAGAGACGGATAGCAAATTCGTCATTCTGAACCTGCAGATCGAAGCTTTGCAGGACAACCAGTATCCTTCCAAAACTTTCTTCCTGTATCTTGAGGACTCCAGCGGGGAACAGCACACGGTAAGCCTGGCAACAGGCGTAATAGAAGATTTCTTTCGCAGTCAGATTCTTGAATCAGGAGAGCAGATCCAGGGGCAAATGGCTTATCAGGTTCCCGCAGAGGACGATGGCCCTTATTATCTTGTTTACAGTCACCCTTATCAGGCGGATTTACAATTCAAGTTTAGCCTGTAAAGAATAGTTACTCTTGAGGCCCCAACACGGATGTCGCAAATTGATCCGGATTGTATATTTTGTCGGCTATTCGCCTAACATCTTCTTTGGTGACCTGATCTATCCGATCCAGGAGGGTTTCCACGGTCTCTAGCGGCTCGTCATAAACCACTGAACCTGCCAGTCGAACCATGTTGGCCTGGTTTCCTTCGAGACCCAGGACCAGGTTGCCTTTGGTCTTGGCTTTGGCCAGCTCCAATTCCTCGGTGGTAACAGGTTCCCTTACCAGAGTACGTAGCTCCCGAATAATTGCTTCTTTCACTCTGCTCAGGCTCTCGGCGTCAGTGGCAGCGTAGACCACCTGGTAGCCGGTATCGGAATAATATTCCGTATCGCTTGCGATCTGATAAGCGAGCCCCAGATCCTTACGGATTTTCCGGAAAAGGCGCGAATGCATCCCTGTCCCCAGGATCACGTTGAGGATCTCCAGCACGAATTTATCCTGATCGCCCTTGTCTAAACCTTCCGTTCCCAGACAAAAGTGAGTCTGATTTATATCCCGGCTAATCGCCCGGTCCTCATATACAGGGGTCGGCTGATGGCGATTATTTGAGTTACCCGAACCCGGCTCCAAATTGGAAAAATATTTCTCGGCCGAAGCAATGACCTGGTCCAGATCAAAGGACCCGGCCATGGCCAAGACCATATTCTCGGGCCTCCGCATCTCGGTAAACCGGGAGGAAACCTGGTCTTTAGTAATCCGGGACACTGAGCCCTCGGTTCCAGTTATCCGAAGCGAAAGTCCACGGTCGGACCCCCAAAGGGCTTCCTGGAAAGCATGGAAAACTTCGGATCGGGGATTGTCCTGTCCCGAACGAATTTCTTCGATCACGACGTTCCGTTCTAGTTCCAGGTCCTGCTGGCGGAAGAGGGGGTTTAGAGCGATATCCGATAGCAAGCTTACCGCCTCTTTCAACCCCTGCGCAAGGCAGTCCAAATAAAAAACCATATACTCTCTGCTGGTTCCCGCATTTATCCGTCCACCCAATTTGTCAACGGTACTCGAGATCTCATCTGCACCGCGGCTGGAGGTGCCCCGAAAAGCCAGATGCTCGATCAAATGAGTGACGCCGTTTTGTTCCCTATCCTCGTCTCGGCTCCCTGAATTGAACCAGATCCCGAGAGAAATGGTCTTTGAATGTTCAATCTGTTCGGTGATTACAGTCAGACCATTATCGAGTCGAAACTCATTACAGCCTGGATAGACTTCCATGTTTGACCTCTAAGTTGAGAATCTGAGGGGGTAATGGACCAAGAGGGCCGTTTGTTGAAATCAGGCAAATTTCCAAGTCAGACCAAGGCTCAGCAGCCGCGAAGAGATCGGGCTACTGAGCCGCCGGACTATAAAACTCATCGGGATTTGCGGATAGCTACAAATAAGCTAAAGATGCTTAACTTTTAGTCGAGTTCAACCGGAACTGGAAACGACCTTGATCATCTATGTTGATCAATTCCACTTCGACTTGGTCTCCTTCGGTGACCACATCTTCGACGTTACTTACGTACTCGTTAGCCAGTTCGGAGATGTGGACCAAACCGGTTTCCCCACTGGAGGTCTCGACAAAGGCTCCAAAATCGGCGATTCTGGTCACTTCTGCCTCGCAGAAATCCCCCACTTCCATGCTGGAATCTTCACCGGAATCGGAAACTTTCTGTAGATCCAGCCGACCCTGTTCGTCTCTTCCGATTACTTTGACCATTATTTCATCGCCCATTTCGACGATATCGGTGACGTCCTCCACGTAACCATCGGCCAGCTGAGATATGTGCACCAGACCTTCAGCAGCGTTTGGCAACTTTACAAAAGCACCAAAATCTTCAATTCTCACCACTTCGGCGGGTAAGGTCTCTCCGACTTCGACTTCTTCCGTCATGGCCTCGATTTTCTTCCTGGCTTTTTCTACCCCTTCTCGATCCGTGCCGGAAAGTTTGACCGTACCGTCATCATCGATGTCGATTTCAGTATCGGTTTCTTCAGTAAGTTCTCTGATCGTTCTACCGCCAGGGCCAATGATGGTTCCGATTTTGGACTCGTCTACCTGCAAAACCTCCATAACGGGAGCGTAACGTGAAACTTCGCCCCGGGGTTCAGGGAGAGCTGAATCCATTTCGTCCAAGATGGCAGCACGTGCTTCTCGAGCCCTTTCCATGGCCTCGGTCATGACTTCGTCAGAAATCCCCCCGATTTTAACGTCCATCTGAAAAGCGGTCACTCCGTCGCCGGTCCCAGCGACTTTGAAGTCCATGTCTCCGAGATGGTCTTCCAGCCCCATGATATCCGTGAGGAGTTCGTACTCATCTCCTTCCTCGACCAGACCGATACCCACTCCGGCAACGGGCTTTTCAAGAGGCACCCCGGCATCCATAAGGGATAGGGAGCTGCTGCAGACTGTCGCCATGGAGGAAGAGCCGTTGGATTCTAGAATTTCGGAAACGACTCGGATTATATAGGGGAATTGATCTTCAGAAGGCAATAAAGGTTTAACAGCCCTCTCCGCCAGATGACCGTGGCCGATCTCTCGCCGACCGGGCCCACCCATGTAGCCGGCTTCACCGACGGAGTATGGGGGGAAACTGTAATGAAGCATGAACCGCTTGCTCCCCTCTGTGATCATGCGATCGATCATCTGTTCGTCCTTTTTGGTGGTACCCAGAGTCGTGGCGCCCAAGCTCTGAGTTTCGCCCCTGGTAAATAGACTGGATCCGTGGGCCCGGGGAAGAAAACCTACTTCGCAGTCTACGGGCCTGACCTCGTCGGTGGATCTCCCATCCACTCGTACTTTGTCTTGAACGACTCTCCGACGGACGAGCTTCTTGAACCGCTCATCGACCAGATCCTCGATCTCCGATTCTTTATCTTCGTCGGCCTCCGTTTCCAGAAGTTCCGAACATACGGACTCCTTGATTTCGGAGATCTTCTCTTCTCTTTCGAGCTTGGATTTGATTCCAAAAACTTCTTCAAGAGGATGGTCCGCCAATTCAGTGACTTGTTCTTTCAGCTCCGGATCCGGTTGAGAGCTTGCTTCCCACTCGGGAGAAACATCCGCTTCAGTCAGTCTTTTCTGAAAACTAACCAATTCACCAATAATCCGGTGTCCAAATTGCACCGCTTCCACTACATCCTTTTCTGAGACTTCTTCCATCGAGCCTTCCACCATCGTCACTGCGTCTTCAGTACCTGCAACAGTGATGTGCAAATCGCTTTCTTCTTTTTCCTCTTCTCCCGGGTTTGCTATCAATTCGCCATCGACCCGACCCACGTTAACTCCGGCAATGGGCTTTAAAAAGGGCACAGGAGAGATGAGCAGCGCGGCGGAAGCACCCAACATACCCGCAATTTCCGGCGGGTACTCACTACTAGCCGACAGCACAGTAACTACTATATGTAGTTCGTCCATGTAACCGTCGGGAAACAGAGGGCGGATGGGTCGATCTATCATTCGGGCATTGAGAATAGCTTCATCGGAAGGTTTCCCTTCGCGCTTGATAAAGCCGCCGGGGATCTTCCCTCCCGCGTAAAACTTTTCCTCGTAGTCAACCCGCAAAGGAAAATAGGGCTTGTCCGTTTTGCCCCCCGAGGTCGCAGTAACTAAAACTTTGGTTTCATCAAGAGAAGCCAACACAGCTCCATCGGCCTGTTTGGCCATTTTGCCAGTTTCCAATTGAAAAATGTTTCCACCAATATTGGTTTCCAATTTCTTATACATGAATAGATACACCTCTAGTCCTATTACAATTCAGATATTTGCTAAACCTGCCCTGAGGGGCCTCGGGGAATCCGAGGTTCAACCCCTCGTGGGTAAGAACAACACTCAAAAGATACCCGGGCGGGAATTGTTTAAATACTTTGCAGCAGACTGCGAGAACAGTAAACCCTTCACTCTTCTGGGCTTTCACCAGTAATCTCTATTTCCTTTGGAACCGAGGGTTTGGCTTTTACTCTAATGTTCAGTTCGGATACCACTTCGGAAAAAGATTCAGGTTTTTCCCTCTGTAGGTATTCAAGCAGGCGCTTTCTCTTTCCAACCATTTTCAGCAAACCTCTCCGGGAAGTATGATCACTGGGATGTTCCCGCAGATGTTCGGTAAGGTTACTGATTTGAAAGGTTAACAGGGCCACTTGAACTTGGGCGGAACCGGTATCGTCAGGGTGTTCGCGAAATCGATCAACTAATTCTTGCTGCTCTTCAGTCAATTTCACAGTATCTCCTCCAAGCCCCCTGATCCAAGGGCTTCAGGCTCCTGGAACAGGGTTGTGTTTGGTTGAAAACGATCAATCAGTTTTTTTGCTCCTCATTTTCCGGAATTTGTCAGCTCGTTCGGCTACTTCTCGATACACGGTACTTTCGTCTACATTCGTCACCTGACCATCCTGCAAAACAGGTTTTCCATCCACCATCACAAAATCTACGTCACTGCTTTTTCCCGCATAAACCAGGTTAGAAACCACATCGTATTCCGGTTTCAAGTGGGGCGCATCCCTATCCAGGGCAATCAAATCGGCCCGGGAACCTTCCTTTATGGACCCCAGGGAATCGAAACCTAAAGCAGCCGCTCCCTTCGAGGAAGCCATAGAAAGTAGCGAGGGGGCATCGAGAACCGAAGGGTCATCTGAGGCCAGCTTTTGCAAAAAACCCCCAACCCTCATCTCTTCGAACATATCCAGATCGTTGTTGGTAGCCGGTCCATCGGTACCTAAACCCACAGTCATCCCCAGTTCGGCCATCCGAGCCACGGGGGCAATACCGGACGAGAGCTTCATATTGCTGGAGGGGTTGTAGATGGGGCGAATATCGGCCTCTCGCAGAATATCTATTTCATCCTCTTCCAGGTGGATACAATGGGCGGCGATGACGTCACAATCCAGAACGCCCAATTCTCGCAGACGAGCCACGGGTTTCTTTCCATGGCGGCCCAGCGAATCCTCGATCTCCCTCTCGGTCTCCGCCAGATGGGTGTGAATGGGAACTTTTTCAACTCGGGAATACCTGACAACCTCCTTCCAAACTTCGTCGCCACAGGTATAAGGAGCATGGGGACTCAGGGCTACGGAAATTTTTCCCTCGGCCTCACCATCCCAGCGCTCAACCAGCTTAAAAGCGGTACAGAGTTCTTCTTCACCCTGCCCCTGGAGCTCGGGAGCAATAATTCCCGAAGAAATTAGGCCTCGAGCCCCCGCATCTCGGAGAGCTCGGGCCACCGAGTCCATGTAAAAGTACATATCTGCAAAACAAGTAATACCCGAATGGAGGCCTTCGACGATTCCAAGCAGCGCCGCCCAGTAAACGTCCTCGGGGGTTAGAAGTTCTTCGGCGGGCCAAATCCAGTCCTCCAACCACTCTCCTAGGGCCAAATCATCCCTAAAACCACGGAACAGAGTCATGCCTAGGTGGGTGTGAGAGTTGACCAGACCCGGAAGCAGTAACCTCCCTTCCCCGTTGACGACTTGATCCACGGTCTCTAAACTGTCCAGGTCAGGATCAATAGCCTCAATTACGCCGTCTTCAATCAGTAACGAAGAGGATTGAAGGAGGGGCTGGAGAGGGGATTTCAAAAGGTCAAAATTTCTTAACAATATCGTCATCAAATTCCAACTTCCCGATTTTTTTACGGTAAAGAGTTAAAAAATATTGTCATTACCAAAAGATTTTCTGAGAATTGACATAATAATTTACTTAGCAGCGCAGCATCGAGCTATATTCGACCAAATCCTCCAGCGAGCAAGGCTGGAACTTAGCAACTAAGCTATCAAGCATTATAC
>JBKGZS010000092.1:0-4924 GCA_046543285.1 Candidatus Acetothermia bacterium
AGACCAGGCTCAAGGAACGGATCAAGCTGGGGGGAGAGGTATGAGACCCGAAGATCTCCGTGAAATGACTGACGAGGAATTAGAAGAGAAGTTGGTTGAACTGAAAAGCAAGCTTTTCAACTTGCGATTTCAGAAAGCCACGGGAGAACTCGACAATACTGCAGAAATTAAACGCACTAAAAAGGACATTGCCAGGGTAAAAACTATTCAACGGGAGCGAGAATTAGAAGGAGCTGAGGCGACGTGAAAAAGCAAAAAGAAGGTACGGTAATCAGTACGAAAATGGATAAAACTATAACGGTCGCTGTAGACACCAGGAAACAACATCCTCGATACAAAAAATACGTCAAGGACCGTTCCAAATTCTACGCTCATGACGAGGAAGAAGTGGCCTCGGAGGGTGATCGGGTCCTTATCGTAGAGACCAGGCCTATTAGTAAGATGAAGCGGTGGAAGCTGGAGCAAGTGCTAAGTAAGGCGGGAGGGCAGCCTTGATTCAACAGGAAACAATTATGGATGTCGCCGATAATTCGGGGGCAAAAAAGGTGAAATGTTTGAATATCCTGGGCCCTTCCAACCAGAGAAAAGGTCGTATCGGGGACATAGTGACAGGTTCCGTACAGAAACGAATCCCGACCAGCGATATCGAGAAAGGCGAAGTAGTCAGAGGTGTCATAGTAAGAACCCGGAGCAATTTCCGCAGGGACGACGGGAGTTATATTCGCTTTGATGACAATGCAATAGTTCTGGTTGATAGCAGATTAGAGCCGGTAGGGACCAGGATTTTTGGCCCCGTTACACGGGAGCTACGAGAAGAAAGGATGTTGAGAATTATTTCTCTGGCCCCGGAAGTCTTGTGAGGTGTGTCAGATGCGAAATGTAAAGCAGGGTGATAGAGTAAAAGTAATTTCGGGCAACGATAAGGGGCAAATTGGCGAGGTGCTGAAGGTTGAACCGGAGGAGAAGTACATCGTGGTGGAAAACGTCAACATGCGCTATAAGCATAAGGGTCGGACCCAGCAGCATCGTGAGCCCGGAATAATCGAGCGCGAAGAGCCCATCCATATTTCTAACGTCATGCCGGTCTGTCCTTCTTGTGACGAACCGACACGTGTGGGGTACGATGAGATCGCCGGAGAGAAAGTGAGGGTGTGCAAGAAATGTGGAGGCACTATAGAATAATATGCTGCTTAAAGAACGTTACGAAGAGGAAATAAAGGACGATCTGGGCCGGGAGCTGGGTTATGAAAACCCCATGAGGATACCGGAAGTGGAGAAAGTCGTGGTGAACATGGGTATCTCGGAGCTTGAAAACCCTCGCGTTCTGGAATCCGCAATGGAAAACCTCAAAATAGCCACGGGCCAAAAGCCGGTTGTAACCAGGGCAAGACAGGCAGTATCTGATTTCGAAGTTCGCCAGGGTGACCCCGTGGGGTGCAAAGTGACTCTGCGGCGGGTTAGAGCCTACGAGTTTTTAAACAAGCTCTTTCACGTAGTTCTGCCCACCATTCGTGACTTTAGAGGCCTTTCTCCTGATGCGTTTGACGGGAGAGGAAACTATACGCTGGGATTAGACGAGCAGCTAGTTTTTCCGGAGATTTCTTATGACGATACCGAGCAGGTTCAGGGAATGGATATTACTATCGTTACCACCGCGGAAGACGACCAGGAAGGTTATTATCTCCTACGCAAGTTAGGTTTACCTTTCAGGGAGTAACAGAGAAGGGGGTTTTTATGGCAAAAACAGCACTTATAGAAAAGGCAAATAACGAACATAAATACGAGGTCAGAGACTACAATCGCTGTAGCATCTGCGGCCGAGCTCGCGGATATATCAGGGATTTTGGAATCTGCCGGATATGCTTCAGAGAGCTGGCCCACAAAGGAGAAATACCCGGTGTGCAAAAAGCCAGCTGGTAGTACGGAATTTTCCCTGGTATACAGGAGGAGAAGATGCCACAAGAAGACCCAATAGCTGATCTGATTGCCCGGATCAAGAATGCTCACCATCGAGGGCATGAAGAATTGGATCTGCCGACCTCGAATACCAAGGTTTCTATCGCGCAGGTCCTGAAAGAGGAAGGTTATATCGAAGATTTCGACGTCACCGAGGAGAATTCTCGGGGGACACTTTCACTTCAATTGCGTTATAAGGATTCATCCGGCGTTATAGAGGACATAAAACGGGTAAGTAAGCCCTCCCGCAGAGTTTATGCCTCTAAGGACGAGATCCCCTCGGTCCTGGGTGGTCTGGGTACCGTGCTGTTGACCACTTCTGAAGGTATCATGACTGGCAGGGAAGCTAAGGAACGAGGGATTGGAGGAGAGGTCCTCCTCAAGGTCTGGTGAGGTGAGTTTTTATGTCAAAAATTGGGAAGATGCCTGTTGCCGTACCCGAGGACGTTGAGATCACTATAGAAGGTGAGGTAATCCGGGCAAAAAACGAGCAAGGTCAAGAGGCCCATGAATCCTTCGATTCCTATTACGTAAACGTGGAGAAACAAAACGGGCACGTAAAGGTAACTCGAAACGGAGACAGCAAGCTTTTTCGACAGCGTCATGGACTGTACCGCAGCCTGATTGCCAATATGATTTCCGGTCTCCATGAACCCTTTGAAAAAGTCCTCCAGATCGAAGGATTGGGATATCGAGCCCGAGTCCAGGGAAATACGCTGATACTGGAACTGGGTTACTCTCATCCCATAGAATATGAACTACCCGAGGGTATATCAGCTGAGGTTGAAGATAAAACTAGGATCACGATCTCGGGTCGGAACAAGCAAAAAGTGGGACAAGTCGCGGCGAATGTGCGTAATTTCCGCCCCCCCGAACCTTACAAGGGAAAGGGTATCCGTTATAAGGGCGAGCAAATAATCAGAAAGGAAGGAAAGCTGTCGGGTGGCGAAGAAGCCGGACTTGGAGCTTAAACTGCCCCGGTTTAGGACGATATTCAATTTTCGAGCGGACACCGAGGAGGAACGGTTTTGGGTACTACCACAAACACAGAAAATCGACGGAAGCTGCGTCACCGAAGAATCAGAAAAAACCTTCGGGGAACACCACGCAGACCGAGGTTATGTGTTTATAAAAGCAATAAGCATATTTATGCTCAACTGGTCGAGGACTTCAGTGGAAACACCCTGCTGGGTGTCTCCACGTTGAGTCCTGAAATTCGAGACGAAATAGAGGGAAATAACGTGGAAGCCGCTGCGAAAGTTGGCAAACTGATTGCCCGTCGCTGTTTGGAAAACGATATTGATCAGGTCGTTTTTGACCGAGGTGGATATCCTTACCACGGGAAGGTAAAAGCACTGGCTGAAAGCGCCAGGGAGGAGGGACTCAACTTCTAACCATGCCCCGCAACCAGGAACTAGAAGAAGATTTCGATGATCAAGTAATTGACATCCGAAGAGTTAGTAAGGTTACCAAAGGTGGACGCAATCTGAAATTTCGGGTATTGGTTGCCGTTGGCAACTACAAAGGCGTGGTGGGGATCGGCACGGGTAATACACAAGAAATTCCCAGAGCTATCCAGCAGGGGATACGAGATGCCAACAAGAACCTGATTCAGGTACCAATCGAAAACGGAACCATTCCGCACCAGGTAACCGGCCAATTCAAAGCTGGCAAGGTGATTCTGAAGCCTGCCTACCGTGGTACCGGAATAATTGCTGGTGATGTGGTGGGTACCATTGCCCGATTGGCAGGTCTGGATAACTTGTTGACCAAATCCCTGGGCACCAACAACCCTCTCTCTCTTTCCAAAGCAGTACTCGAGGGTTTCGGCCGTTTGAAAACCCCTGAAGAGGTTGCTGACCTGAGGGACAAGGATCTGGAAGAAGTTAAGGAGGGCTTGGAGAGATGAAAAAGTTGGAAGACCTCAAACCTACCGAAGGAAGCAAAGAAGGCCCCCAGCGACTCGGTAGGGGATATAGTTCAGGTACTGGCGGTCACGAATCAGGTCGGGGGACCAAGGGGCAGAGAGCCCGCAGTGGCGGCAAACCGAAGGTAGGATTTGAAGGAGGCCAAACGCCTATCTGGCGAAGGTTTCCCAAACGCGGGTTCACCAACCCCAACAAGCGCCACCTCCAGTGGATTAATCTGTACCAGCTGGAGAGGTATTCTTCGGGAGAGACGATCACGCCGGACCGTTTGCTAAAAGAGGGTTTGATTGACGGTATCCGTGATGGTCTTAAAGTTCTAGGAAAAGGTGACTTAAGCACCGATCTGACGGTCAAGGCCCACGATTTTAGTTCGGGTGCCAGGAGGCAGATCGAGGAAGCAGGGGGCAAGTGTATCCTGATTGCCGAAGAAACGGAGGAATAAAGGTTGCTAAAACAATTAACAAATCTGTTCCGAATACCCGAACTTCGGAAACGCCTGCTGTTTACCTTGGGCGCTCTGGCGATCTTCCGCGCCGGAACTCACATTCCAATCCCCGGCATTGATCCTCAGGCCCTCACTTCTTTCTTCGAGCAGGGCGGCGGGAATATTCTGCAGTATTTGAATATGTTTACCGGTGGTGCTCTGGGTCGAGGTACTCTTTTCGGTCTCGGGGTTACTCCCTATATAAATGCTTCCATTATCATGAGCCTGCTTACCGCCGTAGTCCCAAAACTAAAGGAATTACAACAGCAGGGCAGGGAGGGCAGGAAGGTAATCACCAGATATACCCGCTACGGAACTTTAGCCATTGCGCTCATCCAGTCTTTTGGTTGGAGCTATTTCCTTGTCAGGCAGGGAATCGTCGCAGTACCTAGCAACCTGTTCTTCTTTACTGCCGTGATTTCAATGACTACGGGGACCGTGTTTTTGATGTGGTTGGGCGAACGGATCACCGAAAACGGAATAGGAAACGGCATCTCAGTTTTGATAATGGCTGGCATCATTGCTCGTTTTCCCAGTCAATTGCTCAGTACGTGGG
>JBKGZS010000093.1:0-4915 GCA_046543285.1 Candidatus Acetothermia bacterium
CATTCCCTTTCCAGCCTTATTTCGGTGAATTCGCCCTTGCTTGCTTGTAGTGCATCTGTAATTTTACTGAACAAGGCTCCCTCCTATTTGTTTAGTTCTTTGGAAAATTATAGATTACAATTATGTTGAGACTATAGTAGATACTTGATAATTTGACAAATGATTTTGTGAGACCTTATGGTACGTTTTTGCAAATGACTGTTTTGATAGTTGCAAAACAGGGTGGGGAATTGAGCCTCAGTTATACTCCTCTCTAGACTAAAGATATTAAAACCAGCTTTCCGTATGAGTAGGTTGACGCACCTGTGAAGGGCATTAAGAAAACTAAACGGAACCTATAGGAAAGTATATGAACCGTCAAAGAAAAGCTTTATATAGAATTACCAGATCCGGTGTCTTAACCCGAAGCTTTGCAAGAGTTGAAGATATATGGGACGATTGAGGAGATTTATCCGATAACTTCCGTCTCGCTAAAGAAGTAATCCATGCCGTCGAGGCAAACTTTGTCCCCGTTGACGGTGAGATCTTCCTGTAGTCTTATGTCATCCGAAGAACTCCCCAGCTGAATTTTAAAAGTGCCCGGCTCTATCACCAATTCCATGTCTGCGTTATAAAAGGCCAGCAGGTCTGTCGGAAGCTTAAACGAGACGCGTTTTGCCTCCCCTGGATGCAGTTTTACTTTCGCTGCGCCTTTTAGCTCCACCTCTGGCCTGGTCACGGAAGCATATTCCCTGCTGACGTATAACTGTACGGTCTCTTTTCCCGCGATGTCACCGGTGTTTTCTACTTTGCAGGAGATTTCCACGGTTACGTTCATTCCGTTGAGTTCTACCTCCGATGGATAAATTTTCAAATCGGAGTAAACGAAATCCGTGTAGCTCAACCCGTAGCCGAAACTATATAGTGGCTGTCCCTCATCGAAGACGTACCGTCGCTGCTTTGATATAGGCTTTCTTCGATAGTGCATGGGTATCTGGCCGGAGTTCCTGGGTATCGTCAGGGGTAATTTCCCGCTTGGATTATAATCACCAAAAAGAACGTCCGCGATGGCGTTACCGCCCTCTTCTCCGGGAAGCCACGCTTCGAGGATGGCGGGGAGGTTGTCCTGAACCCAGGTCACGGCTAAGGGCCTTCCGTTGACAAGGACCGTGACTACCGGTGTACCGGTATTTTTTAACTCCCTTAATAGTTGTCTTTGGGAACCAGGTAGCTTTAAATTGGTCCTGTCATTACCCTCGCCCGTGGTCTGGCCACAATTGTCCGTTTTGCCTTCGGGTGGAAAAAGCCCAAAGCCCGATTTACCGCCAACGGCTACAATAGCCAATTCCGACTCTTCGGTTATTGAAATTGCCCGCTCGAAACCGGATTTATCATTGTCCCGGACCTCGCAGCCTTTGGCGTAAGATACCTTTGTTTCTGGCGAAACCTTGGCCCGGATTCCTTCCAACAATGTGACGACCGAGTCAAGGCCGTCGTCCTTTTCCATATGGCCGCCGTAAGAGTAGTCCCCGAGCAGGTTCCTTCGGCTATTGGCGTTGGGACCAACTACGGCCACTGAATCCAGCTCCGCCGGTAGGGGTAAGAGATCGTCCTCATTTTTGAGAAGTACGATAGACCCCTTTGCTGCTCGCCTTGCCAGCTCTTGCCCTTCTTCGGGTTTAAAGTGCTTGCCAACATCATTCTCATCGACGGGGCCACTGTCGTCTAGCAACCCTTTCCTGATTTTTGCCTTCAGTTGTCTTCTGACGGCACTATCTATATCGGCCTCGGTGATCTGTCCGGATTTTACGGCATTGAGGAGAACTTCTCCAAAACATTCTGTGGTTGGCCCCTCTAGGTCCAGCCCGGCCTCAAGGGCTTTTATAGCTGCTTCTTTATCGCTTCTGGCCACTCCGTGAGTTCGTTGGAGCATCTTTATACTGTGGCCGTCTGAAATAACGAAACCGTCAAAGCCCCACTCATCTCGCAGGATTTCAGTCAACAGTTCCTTGGAGCAACTGCAGGGAATACCGTCTATTTCATTATAAGCACTCATGACCGCTTCGATATCGGTTTTTTTGACCGCCACCTCGAAAGGGTAGAGAAAGTTCTCCCTCAAATCGCGTTTGGTGATATTGGCCGGTGAGTGATTCCGACCTCCCTCCGGAGCGCCATGGGCGACGAAGTGTTTGGCGGTTGCGTATAGATCTCCCTTTTGTAGCCCCTCAATGTAGCTGCATCCGAGCCAGGCGACGAGATACGGATCCTCCCCGAAAGTTTCCTCGACACGGCCCCAGCGTGGGTCGCGGGCTATATCGAGGACGGGGGCCAGTACTTGGTGGCCCCCGATGGCCCTGATACGTTCGCCTATTTTTTCAGTAATTTCCTTTATCAAGCCTGGGTTCCAGCTCGAAGAAAGTCCAATTATTTGTGGATAAGCTACACCGCCTACCCCCATATAGCCACTGAGAGATTCCTCGTGTATCAAAGCTGGTATTCCAAGCCTTGTTTCCTCCCGGAGAAACTCCTGGACACTGTTAACAAAACGAGCCGTCTTCTCAGGAGAAAAGCCACTCTCCCCGCCAGGTTTAGTGATATGACCTATTCCGTCTGAGAGAACTTCACCGGCCTTCTTTTCTGATAACTCCCCGTTTTCAAGTAATTCTCCGGGCAAGACGGAGCCCAGCTGGGCGACTTTCTCACTGAGAGTCATTTCCTCCAGGAGGGCTTCGACTTGTGTTTCGTCCGTTTGCCCCGATTTTAATTTAAATTGATTACTCAATTGTTATTCTCCAATTAAATCACATCTGGGAAGCGAGATTAACAATTCCGGCCCCGCAGATAAAGGGGTGGCTCTTGTATGTTATATCGATTACAGCTAAAAACAATCTCGATTTTACGGTCTTAGACGTAATTCCGTAAGAGTAAAGAAATCGCTTGAATCGCGCTATCCCCGCCCAAGGGCGGGGCATTACGCACGATTCATGGTTTTGCCATCGCGATTTCTAAACAACTGTAAACTGACGCATTCATCCCCGAATACAGGACGGGGTATTCTGCGTGAGTTAATAATTCGCTAAAAATCGATGTCGTCCAGTTCCAGCTCCTTCAGTTTTTCTCGCGCCACGGCTCCTTCCTCTTTGAGTCCTCTCAACTCGTAGTATTTACTTTTCAGGAAATCAAGGTCCTCCTGGGGGAATCCTTCTCCCTTGCTGCCTCCCGCCGGCAGGCGGCTTTTTAACCTATCTGTCAGGTCGTCCTCTTCCAGACTGTATCCTTCCCGGAATGACAGCGCTTTTAACAGCAGCAGATTTCTCTCACCGATTTTGAGCATCTCTTCCGGCCCTATATCCCTCCCTGTTACGGCGTTGAGACCCTCCCGGAGCTGGGGATAATTGTAAAGATCACCGGCCAGGTTGAAGGTGGTAAACCGACACATAATTGCGCTATTTGTAAACGACATCAAGTCTTCGTAGACCTTTGCCAATTTTGCCTTTCCTTTGAGTGATAGCCTATCGTATTTTTCTCCAAAACCCAGTTCCGCCGCAGATTCGTTTGTCTCAAATACGGTGTCATGCATGCCTTCTACATGAGTACCGCCGCGTGGGCTTGTCGCATAGCTGATTCCAAATCCCTTTTTTCCTCGAGGATCATGCATCGGTATCTCCTGACCCTTTAACTGCTGGGCAAAGGTCGTGCCGAGTTCTTCTTCGATACCGTCTATTCCGCGGGCAAGATAATCGCCGAAGCCTTGCCTTTGCCCCATCATATCGATAAGCTTGACGACTGTTTCCGAGTTTCCCCAGGACAGATCCAGTCCTTCCGGAGAATCCAGATAGCCTTTTTCGTGCGCTTCCATGGCATAGGCAATTGTTACCCCGGCGGATATCGTGTCTAAACCGTATTCGTTGCACTTCTTGTTGGCAAGAGATATTGCAGAGAGATCGTCGTTTAATACAAGAGAGCCAAGAGCGGCAATTGTTTCGTATTCGGGGCCGGCTCCATCAACCTCTTCGTCGAGAAATTCGGCTTTTACTACCCTTTTACATCTCACCGGACAGCCGGCACAGGTATCCCTTTCGGTCAGGTATTCGTTATAAAGCGTCTCTCCGCTTATATTTTCCACACCATCGAATTCCCCTCTGCGAAAGTTCTCGGTAGGTAAGATGCCCGTTTCGTTCAGGCCAAGGATACCGCCCGCCGTACCGTATTTACCAAAGTCCTGGATCTCGTCCCCCGTAAGGTTTCTTGCGAAGTCTGCCCGGGCCCGGCTGAATCTGTCTTTATCGTAGTACTCTTTTTCTTCTTTTCCCTTTACAGCCACGGCCTTGAGCTTCTTGGAACCCATCACGGCGCCAAAGCCCGGTCTCCCGGCAGCTCTACCCATGTCGTTCAGTATGCAGGAGAATTTCACCTCGTTTTCTCCCGCCGGGCCGATAGTGCTTACTTTGGCGCCCTCGTGTCTTTCCTTCATTATTGCTTCTGTTTTATATGTGGTTTTACCCCAGAGATCGTCGGCGGCTTTAATTTCTCCTTGACCATCAATTAACGTTAGATAAACAGGGCTATCGGACCTGCCTCTGATTATTATGCCATCGTAGCCGGATAAAGCCAGTTCATGAGCAAAAAAACCCCCCGCATACGAGTCGGAAATGCTCCCCGTCTTGGGTGATTTTGCCGATATGCAGTGTCGTCCGGCACCGGCGAGATTAGTCCCCTGAAGGGGACCGACTGAAAATACCAAAGGGTTTTCCGGCTCGAGGGGGTCTTCTCCGCCTTCCAGCTCTTCCGCCATGAGCCTAGTCGTTATCCCTCTTCCTCCTAAATGCAGACGGTACCATTTTTTCGGAATGTCAAAGTCGGACAAGGTTCTGTTTGATAGGTTGACGTCGAGATATTTGCCGCTCATACCTTTCATATTTCACTCCTCGTTTTT
>JBKGZS010000094.1:0-4908 GCA_046543285.1 Candidatus Acetothermia bacterium
ATGCTATAAACGATAAGGTTAGAATGCAATGTTTCAGTACCAATATCAGGAAAATACCACTTCAGAAGACAGCGTTTCGGGGATACAACAAGCGACAAAGGCCCAGGAGGCAAAAGCAGCTACTGCTGTTTCTTTTCCGATTACACTCAAAAAGCCAAAACTAGTAGGTGTTGCAGCAGATAGTAAACTAATTCTTTGTTGTACTTGGAAGTTGAATCTAAGATCAATAGGACTTTTGCTTTTTTAAATAACTTATCCGCTTGCCAACTCAACGTACCAGAGGCTAAGTATCTCTTCTGTTAATCGGTTTGTACTCAATACTTGGATCCATCTTCAAGACCATCTCGCCTCCTGCAAAGACCCTAATATTCCCGTCAGTTTCGGAGACCACCACCGCCGTTGCCTCCGTGCAGGCCGTGATGGCAGCCGCGGAGATGTGTCTGCTACCCAACCCTTCAGGAAGGTTGAGTTTTCCTCTTATCTCCAGAATCTCCTCTTGGTCCTTATCGTATCTAGCGCGGAGATATGTACCCACGCTTCGTATCAAACCATCGCCCCGTATCACAAAACCCCCGTCCAGCTTGGCCAATTCAATTAAGGTGTCCTGTATATCCGGATCGGTTATCTTGTGTCCCGAACCCCCCTGGCCCTTGAAGGGGTTAGGGATTAACTGTTCGGACCACTTGAGTACCTCTTCAGAGTCACCCAGGGTGAAGATGGTTCCGATTCTCTTTTTAGTACAGGTGAGGCGGCCGATTTCTCTTGCCACCTCGATGGTGGCATCAAGTACGGTAGGGCGAATACCGTCCGTCAGCTTCAAGAGGTCCTTTATTGATAGGTCTTCCAGTTGTTTCTCCACCTCCCCAAGCACCAACAGTGGCCCTTCCTCCGGGTAGACGTGTTCGCCCAAGGCAACCAAAACGAGATCTCCCACCAACATGACGCCTGACTTGAGAGCTACTGATAATACATGTGGTATCTGGCGATATTTATCTATACCGTGGATGGGTAGTTGAAGCGCCTCAAACCCAGAGCGGGCGAGCTCCTCATAGGTCTCTGAGCTGGCAGTAGCTCCAACGATCCTGGGCTCAGGGCCCAAAGCTTCAAGTTCCTCGGCCAATTTACCAGTCTCCGTTACACAGAGGACGCCGTCAACTTCAACTATATCAACCAACTTGGAGATCGCTTTGGCCAGCTCTTTATCAGAACGAATATTTTCGATCCTCATAGTCTACCGCCGCCTTTAGTGTACAAGGTAGGCGAAGTAGATCAAGCAGAGCTCTGCAAAGAGATTTTCGCCCTCCTCTACCTCAGGGAGAACGCTAATAGGCGTTGTGGTGTAAAATCCACCCCAAGACACCTTACTCGATCCGGTGCAGAGGGGATCAATCTAAAAAAGAGCTAACTCTCGGCTATAATCACGTGTTCTGGTCGGGAAAAACGCGCGCTAAGCGAGGCATATCCTGGAGGCTTTCCTCGTGGAAGATTTTACCAGACAAGGCGTAGAAGGGGTATCAAACTGCCAAGTAGACTGGATGGCACGGCCTCGAGAAGAGGCCAAGCTCACACCTGAAAAGTGTAGCTTTCATTGAATAACCACCGCTTCCTCGCAAGGAGGTTACGAAATGGGTGGAGTTCTCTCCGAGGATACCGCTGTTGCCCTGTATGTAGTTTCCCATCACACAGCTCAATACGGAATGATTTCTTTTCCCCAGTTTCTAGAAGTGGCTCACCAGCATCAGGTGCCAGTGGTAGTTGATGCGGCTGCGGAGTACAGCTTCGAACAGTTTATCGAAGCCCGAGCCGATCTTGTAACCTGCAAAGGCAAAGGATTAAGCCCCAAGCCGTGACCAAAAACTCAGCACTACGACTTTTGGTTTTCAAACAATTAGCGAACAAAAATCTCCTCTATGGCTTGCCAAAACTCTTTCCCAGACGATACACTATGATTGATCATTTTCAATTCCCCGCTTAACCTGAAGGAAGGTCATCCGTCTTTCCGGTTAAGTCAACTCTCGCTATCAATTGAAAAGGAGGGAGCTTCAAACGTGCCATGAACCCCATTGAAAGCGAAAAACATATCCTGGACCTGGCTATTGTAGGTTGTGGCCCCGCTGGGCTATCGGCGGCGGTGAATCTAGCAGCCACCAACACTGAATTTGAGATCTTCGGATCGACAATCTGCTCGCCGAAGATGCATAAGGCCCCAAAAGTGAACAATTACCTTGGATTCTACGATATCACTGGCGAAGAGTTGAGGCGGCAGTTTCTGGATCATACCGAGCAGGTCGAGATACAGATCCACAAAGAAAAAATCGACAACATCTATCCCCAGAGGGATTTCTATACGCTCGTTTCCCGGGAAACTCTACACCACGCTTACGGCGTGATATTGGCAGTGGGCACGGCGAGCCCAAACTATATCAAAGGAGAAGAACAGTACCTCGGTCGCGGGGTCAGTTACTGCGCCACCTGTGACGGACCTCTGTTTGCAGATCGGAATGTGGCAATAATCGCCCATAGCGAGGAGGCCGTTCATGAAGCAGAACAGATGGCCGATATCGCCGACAAAGTTTACTTCATACCTCAGCTTGATGGAGATATTTCCCTTCCCAGCGAGATAGAGATTGTAGAGGGCAAGCCCAAAGAGATCCAGGGGGTCAAGATGGTCCACAGCCTCCAACTGGAAAAGGAGCGGCTGGAAGTCGACGGGGTTTTCGTAATTCGCTCCGTGACGCCGCCGGACAAACTAATTGACAACATCGGACTAAAGGACGGTCATATTGCAGTGGACGAGGAGATGAGAACCAATCTGGAAAGAATATACGCGGCCGGGGATTGTACAGGCACCCCTTACCAGCTCGCCCGGGCAGTAGGGCAAGGCCAGGTCGCAGCGTTGAGCGCAAAGAGGGATGTAGTAGCGCTGCACTAATTCTGGAAAACCCGACTCGTGACTTGTTAAACCGTTCTTTCGGCCTGCTCTTTCCCGATCTGTTAATTTTTTGGCCTGTAACCTTTACTTGGTTTCAGATTCTTGACGCCATACAAGGTTTGCGTCGCATGGAGGCGAGGACTATAAACCCTCATGGTCCCGGCTTACTGCCCTGTTTAGAATTTTTTCACCTCGGCCACTGCTGCAATATCTGCGAGAAAGTTCGAAGTCCAGCAATACCCTCAAGACTTTCTGGTCTTTGGCTCACTCTGGGGAAAGCTCAACCTTTTCATTGAGTGCAGCTGGTGGGCTCCCTCCAAGTCACTCAAGAAGCTCGCGGACCAGGTAGGAAGGTCCTGGGTTTTTACTTTCTCTCTGAGCCTGCGCCATCGTTTTTCCTTCTCTTCACCGGGCATTTCAATCGCTTCCTTTACCGCATACGATACTTCCTGGGCGTCGTAAGGATTAACCTGTAACGCCCCGTCTAGCTCTTCGCTGGAACCTGCAAATTCTGAAAGTATAAGGACCTTCGGGTCCTTATTTGAGGCCACAAACTCTTTTGCCACCAGATTCATTCCGTCAAGTCCGGGCGTTACGAGGGCCACGTCCGCTGCCCGGTATTCCGCAATTAACTTCTCTTGGGGCACCCCACCCCAAAACAGGTGGATCGGCGTCCATTCGTGATTACCGAACTTTCCGTTGAATTCCGAAACCTCGCGGTTAATTTTCTCTTTCTCGAGCTGATATTCTCTGATTCCGGTCCGACTCAATGGCGTTCTTTGTATCAATCCTACATTTTCTCGGTACTCGGGGTTGCTTTTGATGAATTCCTTGAAGGCCCGAATTCTTTCCGGGATGCCCTTTGTATAGTCCTGGCGATCTACGCCGAATATCAGGTAATCGTAGTTGTACTTCCCCCTTATCCGTTCCTCTTTGCCTTTAGTATCGGTGCCGTCGAAGAACTGATAATCCACCCCGAGCGGATAGGCTCCGACCTGGGTTTCATCTCCTCCAAGTTTGAATCTATTTGCGCCTGAGTTTAATTCAGCCCCAACTTCCTGCGCACAACGAAGTAAGTTCTCGGCATATTTCTCCAGGTGGAGGCCAACTAAATCGGCTGCCGCCAACCCTTTCAATAGTTGCTCCCGGCGAGGTATCTTTCCAAAGTTCTCCCAGGGCGGCCAAGGTATGTGCCAGAACACGCCTATCTTTGCCCTCGGTATTTCATTTCGGATCAGCTTTGGCACTAGAGCAAGGTGGTAGTCGTGCACCCAGATGGTATCGCCGGGTTCGTAGATCTCAATTACCGCCCTCGCATACTCCTTGTTGGAGGGAAGATATCCTTCCGCCCAGTACTGGTGTTCCTTCTGGAGGTCTGCTTTGGTGGGAAATGAATGACAGATGGGCCAGAGTATCCGGTTTGCATAACCCCGGTAAAAGTTCTCGTACTGTGAGGAAGGGAAGCGGAGCCTCTTTAAGGTATATTTATTTTTTTCGGGAACTCCCGGAAAGTCGGGTACAGGGACCTCTCCACTGGAGTTGGTTACCTCAAAGTCTTTCTCGCCTCTACCGTAGGCAATCCACACCCCGCCTGTTTCTCGCATCTGAGGGTTCATCGCCGTGGTCAGCCCCCCTTCTACTTCTTCACAGGTGGGGCAACCTCCTTCTCCTTCTACATGTTTGTAAGGTTCAGCGTTAGATACAACTATGGTTTTTTCGTCCCGCTCGTTCATTTCAATCACCTCTTTGGCTGGAGGCCGAGGCTTGCTGAACGGTTTTGACCTTACAAGGTTGCTCTAGCAATTACCGGAGAAAGACCAGGCTTCAGTGGATGTGCCGAACATATAGCGTGGTTATGGAGAAAATTTTCGGGGATAAAAGTATAAGAAAGGGCCGGTATACCCTGCCCTGGGTATGTATTATTCGATTTCTACGTCTACGGTTTCCCCTCCGCCGACGGCTTCACTCAATTCAGC
>JBKGZS010000002.1:0-56484 GCA_046543285.1 Candidatus Acetothermia bacterium
GGGGTGCTCTTTATACCCTTCCACGAGAACGAGATCCCATTTTCCCACCTCCTGGATCAAATCGAATAATTTTTCCGGGGAACACCTTTCTGCAAAAGCGAGGTGGGTGCCGTTGTCGGCAGCTAAGGCTGTCAGCCGGGCACCAGCCTGCAAATGACGCCAACTGTCCTTTCCTCGGGGAGACAGGCTGGCTTCCTCCAGAGTGTGTTTGATCGTAGCCAGTGAATAGTCCTCGGCCTTGAGCTTCTCAAGGAGTTCTTCAATTAAACGCGTTTTCCCGCTATCTGAATTTCCATATATCCCGATGATTGGCGATTTGGGCATGTTCCCTCTCCTCCTGTTAAATAGTCGATTTATCTGGTTAAGATCGGTGTTTGAGCACACCTTTGCCAGCGGCGGGCTGCCTTTCACCTCCTTTAGACGTACTGTTGAGAAACTGAGGGCGGGGAAAAGTTGAAGGAAGCGAGAGGAAGTGGTGGAGCCGACGGGATTCGAACCCGTGACCTCGTGGATGCCGACCACGCGCTCTCCCACTGAGCTACGGCCCCAGCTCGGAGCAAATAATACCAGAGTGGCCGTCTAGATGCAAATTGAATTACAACCAAACAACCTGGTTTCCTTCCGGTGAATATTGGTCGATCAAAATTTCCAGACGTCGGAGGTTATTTTCCCTGCCTTGCAGCTACTGAAAGCCATCTGCGCGGGACGTAAAGTTTTCCCTCTTTGTCGCGTTGACCGTGCTTTTCTATGGCGGGATTCACGGCTTTTTTCATGCTCTCCTTGGCGTCTTCTTCGGGATACCCGTGTAAGGCGCCCTTCGCGTACTGGGTAAAACTGCTGATTTGTTCCCAGGCTTCCTGGTACAGAGGGGCGGAAAATTCGCTCACGTCCTCAAGGACAAACCCTGCTTGCTCGACCAACTCCAGGTAATGTTCCTTGGAATGGAAGTTGGCAGCTTCTGGGCTATCCGCGTTCTTTTCCCGGGTTATGTCTTTGGATCTAAGCAGGCGAACTGCTTTTCTAACCTGGGTTCTGTAAAATGAAAGAGTCTGTTCAGGACGTGCCTCAGAGTAAAATGAGGTGTTAAAAAACAGCCATTCTGGATCGAAGATCCGATTGATCTTTAATAGGGCATCTTTTTGATTTTCTGGATTTAGGTAATGGATCCCATTACCCCAGAGAGTAACGTCTACGTCGTAGGATTGGTCCGGGAGATCTTCGATCGCGCAGTGAACTAGTTGGATGGAGGTAACTCTATCTTTCAATTTCCTTTTTGTCTGTTCTAGTGCCCGGTGAGATTGGTCCAGGCAGACGATTTCGGGCATATCCCACCGATCGGGAATTTCATCCAGGAAGAGCCGAACCATGGTTCCCACGCCAGTTGCGATGTCCAGTAGTCCCTGCACTCTTTCCACCCCGTTTGCCACCATGGTATTGATCCATTCTTTGACCATTACTCTATTTATTCGCTTATATTCCGGGGTTTTTGCAAAAGGCTCGTAGTTATAATCCTCTTCGGGATCGGTCACTGGTCCACCTCCTGGGGGCCGAAAAGAGACGACCGGTTGGGGCCGCTTCCCTCTGTAATCGAAATTATGTATCCCTCACTCCGCAGCATCGAGACCGGAACGCAGGTGAAAACCACCGTCTACGTGTATCGTCTCACCGGTTACCATCTCTGTTGCATCGGAGAGAAGACAACTGCAGACTTTGGCCACCTGTTGCCGGGAATCTTTTGTATCCCATCCCAGCGGAGAAATTTGTTCAAACCTTTTCGCCATCTTGTTGAAGCCTGGAATACCACGGGCTGAAGATGATTTGATTGTTCCCGCGGATATACAGTTTACTCTAATCCCCTCTTTGCCCAGATTCAAGGCTGCCATCCGAGCAAAATACTCCAGGGCTTGTTTAAAGAAGTTCATCCATCCGTAGTGAGGCATAATCTTGTCGGTGTCAAAACTCATTGCTACGATACTTCCTCCCCCCGGACTCAACAGAGGGGCGAATTCTTGGGCCAGGGTCATAAGGGACAGGCTTGAGATCTTAAAAGATCGGACAATTTCCTCTTCCGAGGCCTCGAAGAAATTTGAATCGATGCAACTTCTATCTGCGTAAGCAATTGAGTGAACAAGACCATCTAGATTTCCCTTCCACCGACTGTCGAGGAATTCTTTTGTGCTTTTGATGGTTTGCGGGTTGGTGACATCTAATTTGACTACCTCTGGACTTTCATCCAATCTCTTCAATGTGCGTCTCGTTCTGTCCACTTCGGGTGAGGTCAATAACACTTCAGCTCCCCGATCAAGTAGTTCCTGGAGTACAGCAAATGAAATAGACCTTTTGTTTCTAACCCCTGTCAACAAAATATGCTTTCCTTCTAGCAATATAACCATCCTCCATGAATGAAATTCACAAACCAACCCCTGATCCTGGAGTCCATTCCGAGCTGCAGCTTCACCGTCGCCACTTCCATTAGGGATATATGACCTCACCCATTGCTCGTTTCGGTGCCAGCCCAGGAAGGGAATCGAGAATAGTATGGAATTCCTCGCTGGCCAGTTTTTCTCGAAATTCTTTTCCAGCAGGAGTGTCCATGATCTCGTTACGGATTAGGATATCGTACTCTTCTTCTTTGAGTTCCAAGAAGTGGAGACCCTTTTCCCTGGCTACGGTCTCGATACCTAAACCGACGTCCGCCTTCCCTGCATTTACTGCTGCGGCAACGGCGTTATGTGTACTCACTTCCACGTTGTATCCCTGTAGAGTTTCCGGAATCCGCTCCTCGATCTCTCCTAACCCTCGAGCCGCCTCGCTGAGCAAGTTATCGAACAGGAGCCGAGTTCCCGAACCGGCATTGCGGTTTATAATTGAAAGATTACGAGTCAGCAAGTCTTCCACGGAATCAATATCTTTTGGGTTTCCAGGAGCGACCATAAGGCCCTGGGTTCTGTTATATCCTTTTACTAGAGTGGCCTTCTCTGCCGTGTTCAATTCTTTCAAATAGGGGATATTGTAACCAGCTTCAGTCCAGATATGGAGACCAGCGAGGTCGGCGATGCCGCGAGAAATGGCGTTAACCCCTCCTTTGGATCCGCGGTTTAGACTTCTCACCGATCTCGGCAATAGGCTAAGTAAACGCTGAAGGGCGATGCAATTACTTCCCATGACCAACAGTTCCGGGAGTTCCAAGCTTCGGGTCAACAGGTTTACGTTTACCTGTTTATTCTCCGGAACGAAATTATTTCCTTCAGGGATATCGACGTAGCCGTCGGCGGAGGTCAGTAGGGTTACTGCTCCGCTTGCCTTGTTTATGGGATAAGCTCTTAACTCCTCGTTCCTTTTGACCAGTCCGACGTATTTCTGCTCCTTCCGACCGCCTTCGGAAGTCAGCCGGTCCGCGGTTCGGGCTCGAACCTGCTTCTTGCCACGAGATTTGCTGTGGGACACCTTCCGGATGAGTGGTGCTACAAATTTATCGAAGATCACATAGGCTGATGAGGGATTTCCGGGCAGGCCGAAGAAAGGGACATTGTCCAGTTTGGCCAAGATGGTAGGTTTGCCTGGTTTGATTTTTATCCCGTGGGCCAGAATTTCCCCTTCCGCTTCCAAAATCCTATAACCCATGTCCTCTGCTCCTGCGCTGGTGCCACCAGAGGAAATTACCAGTTCACATTCACTGGCCGCTCGTCTGAATATTGACTCAATTTCCTCTGGATCGTCCCTTACAATTCCTAAAATCCTAGGTCGACCGCCAGCCTGTTTTACTCCAGTTGCCAGTAGATGAGAATTTACGTCGTGAACCTGGCCGAAATCCAGTTTGTCCGCCGGTGGAACCAGCTCGGGCCCCGTGGAAACGATTCCAACCTGGGGAGGGAGGTAAACTGAAACATGTGTTTTACCCAGGGCGGCGAGAAGGCCAATCTGAGGAGGTCTAAGTTTCGTTCCTTCCTGTAGAACCAGATCACCCAACGATATGTCTGATCCTGCCTGGAGGACGTTTTCCCCTGGAATTACCGAGTCTTTGAGATAAAGAGTGTGGTCATCTCGTTCAGTGTTTTCCACTTTTATAACTGCGTCCCCTCCTGGGGGTATCGGTGCTCCGGTAGCTATCTGGACGGCTTGACCGGAGCTCACTTCAACTTCTGGTTTTCTGCCTATTAGTGCCCGCCCGTTGATCCTGACCTTCGCTGGTTGTCCTTCGTCGGCTCCGAAGCTGTCCGAAGCCTGGATGGCGTAACCATCCATTAAAGATCGAGAAAAACCGGGAACGTCAAGGGGAGCCTGTACTGGTTGGGCCACAACTCCGCCCACAGCGTTTCTCAACTTTACTCTTCCGATCTTATCTTGCAAAAGAAAGTGGTTATCGATGATCTCCTTTGCTTTTTCAGGGCCGATCAGGTCTCTAAATTCTTTCCTCATTTCCATCGCGGAAAAACCTCGACTTGAATTAGCATGTCCGTTTCCTAGCTCAGTTTTTGATTAGTTAAACTCCAGGTAACGAAGGTCCGGCGGTTGATCCCAGGTATGAAGTTTTATTTCCGTTCCTGCGGCTTTGCCTTCGGAATCTTCCGGAACCAGCACAAAACCGTCGCTGGCCGTTGCGGAAGTGAGAATCCCTGCACCAGCGGTTCGTATCGGCCAAAGTTTTTCGTCGGATAGCCGGACCCGAGTGACGGTAAGCATTCCTAATTTAGAATGGATTTTTTCACCCAGTTGAAAGCGGGAAGGTTCAGGGTCTAATGACTGATGAGTTACCCGGGTCATTTTCTCTAATACAGGTTTAAGGAACAAAAGGGAATCTACTAGCGCCGCCACAGGGTATCCAGGCAGACAAACCACGAGAGAACCGTTGTTCAGTACGGCGCCACACAGTGGTTTTCCGGGCTGAATTGCTACTCCATGAAAAAGAAGCGAACCCAGCTGGGAAAGGGCTTCTGTTGCCTGATCCCTCTCACCGACCGAGCTGCCGCCGATCATAATTATAAGTGGCTCTCCTTCGTGTTTGCTCAAAGAGTGCAGAAGGTCTGCAGTTTGGTCACTGTAACATGGTTCAAGTGCAACTTTACCCTCCCAGCTAGAGACGTACTCTTTGACCATCAAGCCGTTTGATTCGATGACTTCTCCCGGCACTGGCTTATTTCCGGGGGGTATCAGTTCCTCGCCAGTTGGAATAACCGTAATTTTAGGCTTTTTCCAGACGGAGACCTTTTCAATCCCCAGGCTTCTCAACAAGCTGAGGGCAGGTGGGTCAAGCTTGCGATCCTTTTTCAGGATTACCTCTCCTTTTTGTACGTCCTCGCCAACGGCACCGACATTTTGTTTGGGTGAAACAGGATTCAAGGCCTCCACCTGCTGTTCAGTCTCACGGGCGCTCTCAACTTTTAACACCGCATCCGTTCCTTTTGGGAGTGCAGCCCCTGTGTTGACTTTTACGGCCTCTCCATCTTCAATTGCGGTGACCAGAGCACTACGAAGCTTAAGCCTCCGGGGGGAGGATTGAGTGGCACCGAAGGTATCTTCGGCCCTGACTGCGAAACCGTCCATGGCAGCTCTGTCATAGTGGGGGATATTTCGAGGAGCTTTCAGTCGGGAAGACAAGACTCGGTTTCTGGCTTGGTCCACTGGCACTTGTTGCTTTCGGTTCGTCGATTTCGCATTTCTCAACAATTTACTCAGGGCTTTATTCGATCTTAACAGGGACTGGAATCCTGCATCTTTGACCATTGTCTCAACCGCCGATGGTTGACATTTCGCTTGAGGTGCTTTCGTTTTGGCTCCAATTGTGGGAGAACGGTTTTGCCTCGATGGCCTCATGCAATTTATGTTCTATCCTTTTTTGAGAGAGTTGCTCCGGAGGCTCGGGCAAAAGTAGTTCTTCCTCCCGGGCCAGACAGGGCCGCAGTGCTCCTCTGGATGTTACTCTTATTTTGTTGCAGCTTTTACAGAAAGGGTGCTGTCGCGCGAAGATAAACCCAATTTTCCCCCTCTGACCCCCTTCGCTTATTTGATAATACGAGGCAGGCCCACTCCCAACTCGAACTGACGAGGGTTGGAGGGTCCACCGTTTTTCAAGCTTATTTCGGATTTGGTCAAGGTTCGCACTCCGAAGACCAGAGCTGGCAGCTTCCCCCATGGGCATTAAACCGATATACCTGACCACTACCTGATGGTCCAGGGCGAATTGTGCCAGATCCAAAGCTTCGTCGTCATTGACATCTTCGATCATCACCGCATTCAGTTTGATCGGGTTTAGGTCAGCTTCTTTAGCGGCCCGTATCCCGTCCAGCACGTGGTCTAAATTTCCAACTCGGGTTAGTTGGTTGAAAGTTTCTGGGTCCAGGCTGTCCAGGCTGATGTTTACCCTGTTCAGTCCCGAACGGGCAAGCGCCTGGGCCTTTTCTTTCAACAGAGAACCGTTCGTGGTCAGGGACAGATCTTCTACAGAACAGGTCCGATTTAACATGGAGATCAGTTTCTCGATTCCCCGTCTGACCAGAGGCTCTCCACCAGTTAACCTAACTTTGTGAATTCCAAGATTATTGGACGCTCGGACGAGCTTGACAATTCCTTCTAGCGAGAGGATATCCTCCTTAGAACCTGTGTTGACACCCTCTTCCGGCATACAATACTTGCAACGGTAATTGCAACGGTCCGTTATCGATACTCGGAGGTAATCCACAGTTCTGCCGTGTCGATCCTTCATTCTGCTAACCCCTCCTTGTCGATTTCGAAGAGGGCATGGCCAATGGTCGGAACTATGAGCTTCTCGGCCGCCAGGCGAGCTGCGTCCGGGGATCCGGGAATAGAGAAAATCAAGGTATCGCTTTTGAGACCCGCTAAAGCCCGGGATAGAAACGCTCGGGGGCCGATCTCTGCAAAGCTTAAGTGGCGGAATAACTCTCCAAAGCCGGGGAGTAACTTGTCCAGAGATTCCTGAACCGTTTCCGGAGTCAGGTCTCGGGAAGACAGCCCCGTTCCTCCGGTGAATATTACCACCCGAATACCGCTAGTTTCGATCGCTTCCGAGAGCCGGCTCATGATCAGATCACGTTTGTCCGAGATTATCTCCCGGTCTTCAACCCTGTGACCCGCTTCTTCAAGCAAGTCTGCCAGCAAGAAACCGCTCTCGTCGGTTGATTGGGTCCTGGAACTACTTACCGTGTAAATGACACACCCTATCTCGGATTTAGTCTGATTTTTATGATTCATTGCCGACCTGGACATTGACGGCATCACCGACGCTAATTCTGCCTCCCTTGAGGACCTTGAGGAAAATTCCCTTGTCGGGCATTATGCACCGGCCCGTTTTCTCCTTGATCGGACAGCCTTCATGGCATTCTTTGCCTATCTGGGATACCTGTAGCAGAACTTCCGAACCCACGGTCACCATCATGCCCAACTTTATCTCCTTAATATTTAGATTTTCGGTGGTCAAGTTCTCCGCGAATTCGCCAGGTCTTAACTCCATGCCGCTTTCAGTTTCCAGCCGGTGAATCTCTTTTCGATCCAAAAGGCTGACTTGTCTGTTCTCTGCTCCGGCGTGAGCGTCATCAGCAATACCGTAGTCCTGTACAAGCTTCGCTGTTCCTCGGGGTTTCTTAATTTCCCCCTTTTTTTCGCTGACGTTTATCGAGATCAGTGTTCCTTGCATATTAATCTCCTCTTTTCCAGTGTCCGCTTTCTCCACCCTCTTTTTCGACTAACCGAATCGAGCGAATGGTCATACCTTTTTCTTCTCCCTTGGCCATGTCGTAAATGGTCAAAAGAGCTGTGGCACAGGCGGTTAAGGCCTCCATTTCCACTCCAGTTTTGCCGGTGTAGCCCACCGAGGTGTGCACCACCAACCCAGCTCCGTTTTTGCTTTGCTCAATCTGGATTGAAACGTCGCTGATAGGCAAAGGATGACACAGCGGCAACAGGTTGGATGTTTGTTTCGCAGCCATTATGCCCGCAGTTTTTGCAACGGACAACACGTCCCCTTTGGGCAGCCGGGAGTGGGCAATGGCATCCAACGTCTCCTGGCTCATGGCAATTTGGCCCTGGGCTTTTGCTCTGCGGCAGGTATCGGGTTTACTTCCTACGTCCACCATGTCCACGTCGTTCTTTTGATCATTCACTTTTTACCTCCAATGATCCGCCCGGCTTTCAATCCTAAATTAGAATAGCGGGTTCCTAATCCTTTACAATTGTCCCCAGTTGTCCCCACTTTTAAGGTCCACTTTGAGGGGAACTTTGAGGTCCATTACCTCTTCCATGACTTTTCTAAGCTTCTGACAAGCCAGTTCCGTTTTATCTTTAGGGCTTTCCAGGATTAGCTCATCGTGTACCTGAAGCAAAAGATCGCCAGGCAAGGATCCTTTTCTAATATCCTCGTGGACTTCGATCATGGATAACTTCATCAGATCGGCAGCACCACCCTGGATCGGGGTGTTAATCGCATTTCGTTGATCGTGTCTTCGTTTATTCCAGTTATTGCTAGAAATATTAGGGAGATATCTCCGGCGGTTCAAAAACGTTTGTGCATACTTGCGTTCTTCGGCCTCTTGAATTTGTTCGTCGATAAACTCTTTGGCTCTCGGATAGAGGCTAAAAAAGCGATCGATATACTTTGCAGCTTCCTCTTGCTCAATTCCTAAATCTCGGGCCAGCCCGTACTTCGTAATACCGTAAACAATCCCAAAATTAACCCGTTTGGCGGTATCACGCATCTGCGGAGTCACTTCCTCTGCAGGAACCCCGTAGATCTGAGCTGCGGTTTTGGAGTGCAGATCCTCACCGCTCTGAAAGGTTTCTATCAGTTCAGGATCCTCGGACAGGTGGGCCAGTAAACGCAGCTCGATTTGAGAATAATCCGCCCCAATGAGGGCTTTCCCCGGACCGGGGACAAAAGCTTTCCTCAGCAGCTTGCCGGTTTCAGTGCCTTTGGGGATGTTTTGCAGATTCGGCTCGGATGAGGAGAGCCGACCAGTTGCGGTGGCCGTCTGGTTAAAGGATGTATGAATCCTGCCCGTATCTTCGTTGACGAAGTCGGGAAGTTTGTTTACGTAAGTATTCAACAATTTGTCAATTTCTCGGTACTCCAGAACTTTCTCGGGCAGAGGATGTTTGTCGGATAGTTTTTCCAGCACCCGAGCATTAGTTGAGGGGCCTGTTTTGGTCCTTTCGATTACAGGCAAGTTCAGCTTGTCAAAAAGTACCTCTCGCACCTGCTTGGGAGAGCTTGGGTTGAGCTGTTCCCCCGCTAACCTTTCAATTTGTTGCTGCAGCTGCTCAAGTCGAGACTGGAGCTCTCGTTTTCCTTGCTCTAACCTGGTGGGCTCAAAGCGGATCCCCTTCCGTTCCATGTCTTTCAATACGGGGATCAATGGAATTTCAACTCTTTGGAGAAGTTCGAGCTGATCTCTTTCCTGGAGTTTAGCCTCCAGAGCGCCTTTTAAAGGCCAGATGACCTCCGCAATTTTGGCATTTTCAGTGACGATCCGCCCGCCCGCTGTCAATTTCTCTTCGCTTGCAAGGCTTTCATTTTCCTCCTGGTTGAGTGCGGGGAGGTCTCTGTCCAGATAAGTTTTTGCTACTTTACCCAGACCATGCCCTCGTTTTGAGGGTTTTAGAAGATATGAGGCCAGCATGGTATCGAAAACCATTCCCCGAAGGTCGATTCCCTGGATATCCAGTAGGAGCGAATCTGTTTTGAGGCCATGGCCCATGATTTTCAGCTCGGGATCTTCCAGGAGGGATTTAATTCGGCCCAATACTGATTCCTTTTTGGAGTCCTTAAACTCATCGTCTAGTTGCAAAAAATAGCCTTTACCTTCCCCTGTGGCCAAAGAAAGGGCGCCTATTTCTGCTTCCAGGGGTTGGTCTCGCCTGGAGAGCAGGTAAATGGATAAATATTTGCGGTCTCTGGCTTCCTCAGAAAAGGTTTCCAGTTTTTCTAAAGTGTCAAGATGTTGGCTTTCGATTGGTCTCTGATTTTCCCGGGGTAATTCCGATAACAAGGAGCCAAACTCCAATCGTACGAAGATTTCCCTCAATCCATCAACATTCGGATCTCCCCTAACAGTTGAGCCGATATCAAGTTCTAGGTCGTCGTGAAGTTCAATCAAATTTCTGCTTTTTTGGGCTTCTTCTTTGTGGTTTCGCAGGATGTTTTGAAGCTTGGTGGAGGAGACGTTTTCCAAGTGGTTTAACAGTTTTTCTAAACTGGAAAACTCATCCAGCAACTTGCGTGCTCGGACTTCCCCGATTTGGGGTACTCCAGGTATGTTATCCGAACTATCTCCTTTCAGAGATAGGTAATCTAAAACTTGGGTCGGGGGCACACCAAGTTTCTCCTGAACCTCATCGGAGCCAAACAATTGCATCTCTTCGCCTGGTTTGTTGGAGGGTACCACCATTTTCACTTCATCGTCGACCAGCTGCATGAGGTCTTTGTCATTGCTGAGGATCAGCGCTTCCATTCCACGTTTCTTGGCTTGCGTGACCAGGGTGGCAATCACGTCGTCCGCTTCATAGCCCTCCACCTGCAAGGTTTTTATGCCCAGGTGCTCGGTGATGGAGATGATATCCGGTATCTGCTGGGCAAGTTCGTCGGGGATTTCGGGCCGATCCGCTTTGTAATCTTCGTATTCCTTATGACGTACGGTTTCAACTTTAGAATCCAGAGCCAGTGCTATGTATTTTGAGGCCCATTCCCGATTTACTTTGAGCAAAGTTCGCGTGTACCCAAATATGGCGTTTGCCGGTTGTCCATCGGAAGTGGTCAAGGTTTTGGGAAGGGCAAAAAAAGATCGATAAATTAAGGAATGACCGTCAATGACCAGAAGGCGGTTTTCATCTGGATTATCTGGTAGCAAGCTCATTTATATAATTGTGTTTTCGCCGGTTTGTTTTCTCAGGGCGGAATGGTGCTCCAGCCCCCCGCAGAGAGCTACAGCGAGCGCATCGGCGGCATCGTCGGGTTCGGGAAACTCATCCAGAAGGAGGAGTTTCATTACCATATTCTTTACCTGCGATTTGCTGGCCTTGCCGTAACCGGCCACGGTCTTCTTTACTTCCACCGGTGAATATCCGGTTACGATTGACGAAGAGCAGGCCAGGACTATAACACCCCGTGCTTCGGAAACCATCATTGCAGTTTTTTGATTTCGGCTGTAGAAAACCTCCTCAACCCCTACCCGGGCTGGCTGAACTTCGTTTATTAGCTGGTGAAGCTCTTGATACAAGGTTGCTAGTCTGTCAGATTTGGGCTTTCCGGAGTCGGTTCTAATGGTTCCTTTGTCTACGATCTGAAACTTCCGAGGTTGATTACTGCGGGGCTTGATTATACCGTATCCTGTGGTTGCCAGACCTGGATCCACGCCCACGATGGTCGAGGAGCTCACAGCAAATCAGCCAGCTTTTCCATTCGGGGGTCTTTCGCCGAGGTTTCTTCGGAATCTTCCTGGCACTGATGATCTTTGCCCACCTCGTTTAAATCGGCGCCACAATGAGGGCAGAGACCTGCACAATCCTGTTGACACAGAGGGTAGGGCTCGAGATCCAGGGATAGAAAGCTTTTGACGTATTGATCCAAATCTAAGCTATCTTCTCCCGAGTAGCGGTAAATTGAGACGTTTCCCTCGCTGGTAACCTCCAGCTCGATATCGGCTCTAAATTCCAGTTCTTCGTGACGGTCGATATCCACGTCAATTGGTGTCAAGCATCTACGGCAATGCTGGCTGGCAACTGAGGTGATATCGATGGAAAGATTAACGTTGCCGTCCCTGAAGACCGCCACCCCTTCAACCTTGACTGGTTCCGGCAAATCTACCTTGTCCAAGTGATATTCAAGTTCCTGGATATCCACCACACCGGAAACCTCTACTGGTTTACCTTCTTTGCTGCGTAGTTTGGCCACGTTTAGTTCCATTGTAATCTCCTCGTTAATCCCGTTGGTGGTTTATGTTCTACGGGCGTAAGGTATATATGGCTCAGAATAAATCATAAATCACGAAGAGCTCTCGCGGGGCTGGTGATAACCTGGGAACGAAGTCGACCCGGCTGGCTGATTTTTTACCCGCGGGGCTACAATTGTAATATCATATGGGCGCTGACTGAGCCTTGGCTTATGCACCGATAATTCCTTTTTGATTCTTTTGGTTTAAGAAAATAACTGCTGTGTGATCTAACGGTTAAAATTTCAAACTCACGGTCACTACGAATTAAGTATAGTTTACGGCCCGAGAGAGATCAATTAACGACCGTCGACTGGGGGGATTCTGGTGCCAGGGGCCTAATGCCTGAGATTCGCAGGTTTCGCATTTACAGTCAATCATGGTAGACTTGCTCGAAGGGTTTGTTTATGGTTTTCCACGATATCCATCTTTAAGATGGTTTCCCGCTGATAATCGGGGGTACGAGGCCGGCCTTTCGGCGGGACAAATAAGGAACATCCGGCGGCGAACTGAGGATGAGGAGATCTTTCCGTGACTTTCGTTCTTGCCGTAACTCTAGGAATAGTTTTATTGGTATTCGGTGGTCGGTTCTTATATCAGAGGATTTGGCTTCCGCGACGGGAAGATTCCCATAAATGTCCGCACTGTGGTCGACATTACCGAGATAACCCCTACTATTGCCCGCATTGTGGAGAGGTCGTAGAGCACCGGAGCCAGCGCCGATGACCTCACCTTGGGAATACTCATGTGGAAGGCGTTATAATCTTTTACTTGTCTTTTCTGTCCTGAGGAACGGATCACTGGTCCAGTTTCTTCCTATACTCAAAAGGCTCAGGGAGTAAGTCGGTTAGAGGGCTGGTTTCACATTCCCCTTCCAGATCTGCCATCACTATTTTGAGTTCCGGGGCGTGTTCGTGCAGAGTTTGTCTGCAGGACCCGCAGGGCCGACAGGGCCCTCCTTCACAGGCAATGGCCAGCTCTTCAAATTCCCTCGCCCCCTGGCTTAGTGCATTAAACAGGGCTACCCTTTCGGCGCATATCGAGAGGCTGTTCACCCCGTTCTCCACGTTTGCCCCGGTGTAAATTTCTCCTTCTCCAGCTTTTAAAGCTGCGCCGACGGGAAATTTTGAATAAGGGGAATAGGCAAATTCTCTGGCCTGGATAGCTCTTTGTATCAATCTGTTGGTGTTCACAGATAATCACCTCCGACCGGTGAAGTCTGTAGATATTATAAGGGCTGCAAGCCCCAGTTGGCATTCTCGGAGCCGATTTCTGATAATAGGCTCAACTTTGGCATCGGTTGACGTCATTGGCTTTTGTTAACGGAGGGAGGTATTAAGATGGATGAAGGCTGGCCCTGGAACCGCGAGGAGCGGGAAAGATTGGTTGGTTTGTTTAGAGGAGGAAAGACCGCGGACGTGATTTTCGTTAACGGCCAAGTGGTCAATGTGCTGACAGGCGAAATATTGCGACGAGAGGTGGTAGTCAAGGGCCCGTACGTAGCCTACGTGGGAAAAGACTCGGCAAGCTTCAGAGGGGCAACAACCCAAATATGTGACGTCGACGGGGCGTATATAGTCCCAGGCTTGCTGGACGCTCATCTGCACATTGAGAGCTCGATGCTTACCCCGAGCCGTTTCGGAGAAATGGTGCTCCAGGGCGGGGTCACCGGGGTCTTTTTTGATCCCCACGAGATTGCCAACGTTGCTGGACTGGAAGGAGTGCTCTGGATGCTGGATGATCTGGAAAATTCTCCGTTGCGCGGTTATTTGACCGTACCATCTTGTATTCCCGCAAGCAGTGAAGAACTGGAAACCACGGGAGCTACCTTTGGCTTAGAAGAAGTCAAAAAGGCCTTTGGCCATCCGAGAGCGGTGGCGTTAGGGGAAATGATGAATTTTCCCGGTGTGCTCGGTGGTCAGTCTTCCGTCTTCGACAAGCTTCAGGTGTCGTGCAGGAAGGGGAAGGTTCTGGAAGGTCACGCTAGTGGCCTCTACGGCAGGAAACTGGCGGCCTATCTCGCTGCAGGAATAGATTCGGATCATGGGGCGGTGACCAAAGAACAGGCCATGGAAAGGGCGCGCAATGGTTGCTGGACATACCTTCGGGAAGGTTCCGGCTGGGCTGATCTGGAACAAACGGTAAAGGCCGTGACCGAAGAGGGACTTTCCCCCGCTCGTTTCTGCCTGGTAACTGACGACCGGGATCCCTTGGATTTGAGGGATGAAGGTGGAGTGGATCACGTCGTCAGGCGAGCGATTCAAGCCGGCTTGGAACCCCTTACTGCCCTGCGGATGGCTACTATAAATCCCGCTACCAGATTCGGGCTCTCGGATCTCCTCGGATCCGTATCCCCCGGTCGTTACGCGGACCTGGTCCTGGTTAAGGATCTGGAGCGTTTTCAGGTTATGAAAACCTATGTAGGCGGGAAACCGACTTCTGAAAGAGGTCATTGTTCCGAGATTCCTCAGTTTCTATGCGACACTGTCAATCTCGATCTTCCACTCCGCCTGGAGGATTTTAATCTCCGGGGCAAGGAGAAGGATTTTGCTATTGGCGTTTCAAAGTCAGGAATTGTCACCGAACTTTTGAGATTACCGTCTGCAGAAGTCTCCAGTGAAGCTCTGCTCCACTGTGCAGTCCTGGAGAGACATCATGGCAGCGGCGAGATGGGGCGAACCAGGGTGGCTGGGTTCGGACTCCAGCGAGGTGCGCTGGCCTCTACAGTGGCCCACGATAGCCACAACCTAATTGTACTCGGAGATTCGAAGGATGATATGTTGGCTGCGGTAAACTGGCTTGTTCAGAATGACGGGGGCCAGGTTGCGGTTTGCAAGGGCGAGGTAATAGGCGGGATCTCCCTGCCCGCAGGGGGTTTAATGAGTTCAAAGCCGCCGAAACGGATCGCTCGCTCCCTGGAGCGTTTGAAAAAAGCGGTTCGCCAGCTTGGGCCGGTCATAGATGAGCCCATGATGATCCTTTCTAGCCTTGCTCTTCCCGTAATACCGGAGGCCAGAATTACAGATAAGGGCCTGGTGAACGTGGAGGATTTTGAATTGCTGACCTAACTGATTCTGTCCAATACCAGATCTGATTCCTGAGGGGGCTCAGTGCCAGTTGATATGGCATTTTTAGCCAAATGCTTGGCCTTTTTGATATTTCGTGCCCGATTAAACTGTAGCTGCACAAACGGTTCTTCCTCTTTGACGGAATCTCCGATCTTTTTCAGCAGCCGGATTCCCGCTGCTGGATCGATCTCCCCGACTTCTCCTTCCCTTCCAGCACCCAGCAAATTTGCTGCCCTTCCGAGACAAAGGGCATCCAGATCGTGAACGTAGCCGGATTGATCAGCCGAAAGAGAGATTTTCTCAGCGGCTTGGGGCAAGAGGTCCAAATCGTCTACAACCCGGGCTTTCCCACCCTGGTTTTCAATCATGGCCCGTAACTTTTCCGCGACTTCGCCATCCTTGATCTTCCTCTTCAGGATTTGACGAGCGTCTTCCAGCCTGTAGTCTGACTTGGCTTTAACCAACAGTTCGCTGGCCAGTTCTATTGCCAGGTGATGAAGCTCCCCTTTCTTTTCACCCCGCGCGGTGAGAATGGCTTCCTCAACCTCGATAGCGTTACCAATGGTTCTACCAAGAGGCTGGTTCATATTGGTCAATAGCGCCGAAGTGTTGAGGTTGGCCTTTTTTCCAATTTTCACGCAACCATAACCGAGCTCCTGTGCCTCTTGTCTGGTTTTCAGGAAAGCCCCGGATCCAACTTTAATGTCTAGCACCAGACCATCGGGATGGCAGGCCATCTTTTTGCTCATTATGCTGCTGATGATCAGGGGAATGGAGTCCACGGTCGCCGTCTCATTTCGCAGGGTATACAGCTTCCGATCGGCCGGCACCAATTGTTCAGTATGTTCGATGATTCCGAGACCGGACTTCCGGAGATTTTTGATGAAGCGATCTTTGGAGATAGTTGCCTTAAATCCCGGAATCGATTCCAATTTGTCAATGGTACCCCCCGTATGCCCCAACCCTCTACCCGAAAGTTTACCGATTACTAGATCGCAGGAAGCCACTAGAGGTACCAGGAGCAGAGAAACTTTGTCCCCTACTCCTCCAGTGGAGTGTTTATCGGCTTTAAACCCGGAAATACAGGAGAAATCAACTTCTTCTCCTGATTCCGCCATGCTTTTAGTCAGGGAAAATATCTCCGGTTCGGTCAGGGAGTTGAGGTAGATGCTCGTCAATAGCGCGGCCATCTGGTAGTCGGGGATTTCTCCCCTGACGTAGCCTTCGATCAGAAAGCTAAATTCCTTTTCGGAAAGGGGTTCCCCGTCCCGCTTTTTCTGCAACAATTCCAAAGTTTGCATTGCTTTACTCCCGTCGATATGGCTCGCCCAGCTTACTGGGAAAGTCGGCCCGACCGATTACTCCTGCGACGGCGATCAAAGTGACCAGGTAAGGTAACATAAGGATCACCTGCCAGGGCACGGCCTGTTTGATGGCTGAGGAACTGGAGACCCATACCCCAAGACTGTCGAAAAAACCAAAGATAAATCCCCCCAGTAGGGCCAACAGTGGATTAAGGTTGCTAAAAACTACGGTTGCCAGTGCGATAAACCCCCGTCCGGCAGCCAGATCCTTGGTAACTACCCCGAACCAGTCCAGGCACAGAAATGCTCCTCCCAGCCCGGCCAGACTCGCTCCGATAGCGGTGGAGAGGAATCTGATCTTTTCCACTGAAACTCCCGATACATCTGCTGCCCGGGGGTGTTCACCAGTGGCTTGAATGGTCAACCCGAGTTTGGTTCGATTTAAGAGGTAATAAGTGATGAGTGCCAGAAGGACCGTTAACAGGGTAATGTAACTTATTCCTCCGTAATGGGTTTGAATGGCGGGCATCCTGGTGAGCTTGGAAACTACGTGGTGTCCTGGAGTCTGCCAGGCAGCAATCAATCCGAAAGCAATCAATCCCCCTCCCAAAAGGTTGATACCCACGCCGCTTATGATTTGATTGCCCTTAAGGTAGACAGTGATGATACCATGAATCACTCCTATGGCCAGCCCGGTCAATATTCCTACTAAGAGTCCGACGTAGGGGCTCCCGGTAAGTTCGGCGCCCAGAGCGCTGGTGAAAGCGCTGGTTAACAGTATTCCTTCTAATCCGATGTTAATTACTCCGGATTTTTCCCCAATTATCTCTCCCGTTGCTGCTAGAGTAATGGGAACCATAGCGTTTAGCGAAATGACAAAGATCCGAAGAAAACTGTTTAAGAAGTTGGGCATTAAGCTGTAGATCTCACCTTCCTCAGCCATGCTGTTAGTTGTCCTTTCAACAATTGGAGTAGATTAAATATTTCTGGGGCTGCCAAAGCTAGAATAATTAGCCCCTGGATTACTTTGACCATTTCCAGCGGTACTCCGGCGCTGATCTGCATGGTCCTTGCCCCTACGGTAAGTCCGGCAAAGAAGAGGGCTGCAAAAATGGCGCCGATGGGATGGTTTCGGCCGATCAAAGCGACGCCTATGCCGTCGAAACCCAGGTCTTTCAACGTGGAGAAGTCGCTGTACAGAGCATAGGTGGGTGGGTGAGCAACTATCTGAAGCGTCCCTGCCAAACCCGCCGCCAGCCCTCCAAGAATAAAAGTGGTAACTACGGAAGAGGTTTCGTCGATGCCTGCATACTGGGCCGCGTCGGGATTTTGCCCCACAACCCGCACTTCAAAACCTATGGTAGTGCGCCAGAGGATGATGAAGACGATCAGGGCAAAAATTAGAGAGGCAATGAAACCATAGGTCAAGCTAGTTCCCCTGAACAGTACCGGAAACCGGGAGGTAGGAGCTGCGCTGATAGATTTTTCGGCCCGCTGGGGATCGCCGAGAAAGCTAACCACTAGATACATTCCCAGGTAGAAGGCTATCCAATTGAGCATGATCGTGGAAATGACTTCGTGCACTCCACGGGTTATTTTGAGCAACGCCGCGGGGAGGCTCCAGAGAGCCCCGGCCAACATACCTGCCACCATGGCCAGGGCCAGGTGGAGACCGGGTGGAAGCTGTACCAGACTGACCGCCACGGCGGCCATGGCTCCAAAATATAATTGACCTTCGGCACCGATATTGAACACCCCACCTCTGACCCCGATTGCAAAAGTCAAACCGGTAAGGATTAACGGAGTAGCCCGGGCCAAAGTAGAGGCGACGCCGTAGACGTCTCCAAACACGGAGGAGAAAAGGGCGGTGTAGGCTGCCAGAGGAGGATAGCCCCAGAGGGCCATGATTATCGCGCCCCCCAGGAGACCGATAATTCCTGCTATAAGGGAGTCCACCAGAGGCTTGATGACTCTTAGGAACTTCACGATGAGCCTCCAGTCATCAACAGGCCAATTTCCTGCTTGCTTACTGCATCGGGGTCTACGGTGTCGACAAAAGTCCCCTCAAACATTACTGCGACTCTGTCGCTTAGAGAAAGTACTTCATCGAGATCTTCAGAAACCAGTAGAATTGAGGTCCCCTTCTCTCGGAGATCCATGAATAGTTCCCAGATATTCTTCACTGCTTTGCGATCAAGGCCGTGAGTAGGGTGGGAGGCGATGATTAGTGACGGTTCTCGCCAGGTCTCTCTTCCCAGAATCAGGCGTTGGATGTTACCTCCGGAGAGGATTCTAGTGTTTGATTTCCAGAGGTTCGGTGCAATGACCGAAAACCTTTCCACAAGCTCCCGTGCATGTTCGGTTATCTGTGAGTGGTTGAGGAAGAACCAACGACAGAAGGGAGAGGTTCGATAATCCTTGAGGACGATATTTTCGGCTACGGACATTGATTCTACCACTCCTCTATCCCTCCTTTTTTCGGGCATATGGGCTACATCTTGTTCAATGACCGCTCGGGATCCGGCCCCGGTCATGTTTTCTCCGGAAATCTCTACCATTCCGCTTTCGGGCTCACGGAGGCCCGTTAGTGCTTCAATCAATTCTGACTGCCCGTTTCCCGACACTCCTGCTACTCCCAGTATTTCCCCTTGCATGACCTCGAAGGACAGATTTAGTACCTTCCGCTCTCCGGCTTGACCAGCGACGGATAGATCATTTACGTTCAAAGTTTTTTCTTCTTGTACTGTTTCTTTCCGCTCGAGCTTGATCGGTATTTTTTCGTCAAGCATCATCTGGGTCAGTTCGTCCTTGTCGGTTTCCTCGATATTTCTCTCCCCCATGACCTCGCCTAACTTCAGAACTGTTACCCTATCGGAGACTTTCATTACTTCTTCCATCTTATGAGTAATAAACAGGATGCCAAAACCCTCTGTTGCCATTTCTCTGAGTACCTGAAACAGATCTTGGCTCTCCTGTGGGGTAAGGAGAGACGTGGGTTCGTCCAGCAGCAAAACCTGCGGTCGATAATAAAGGACTTTCAGGATTTCCGCTCTCTGTTGTTCCCCGGCAGAAAGCTCCGATACTTTAGCTGTTGGATCGACTGCCAGACCGAACTGTTGGGAAAGATCTTCTATTTCTCTCTCAACTCGTTTGAGAGGATAGCTGAGTGGGGGGCTGTCATTTCCAAGTAATACGTTCTCTGCTACCGTAAAAGGTTTAGCGAGCATTACCTCTTGATGAATCATTCCAATACCATGGGCCAGACCATCCTGAGGTGAATGTAGGGCTACTTCTTTGCCTTCGACGAAAACCTTTCCCCCGGTGCTGGTGTAGAAGCCGGAAAGAATATTGGCCAATACGGTTTTTCCTGCACCGTTTTCGCCCAGAAGGGTATGAACTTCCCCCTTTCGGATTTCCAGATCGATTTTATCGAGGATCAGGTGCTCCCATACGCCAGGGAAGCCTTTGGAAATACCCTTCGCCCGGAGCAAAATCTGTCCGTCTTCTGTTTGCTGCGGTTGGCTTTCAGTTTCGGTCATCGAGCCTGATAATGATTTCTTTTTGAGGCCAAACCCGCCGGCTACGATAGACCGACGGGTTTGGTGTGGTAAAGATCGCTTTGCTCCCTTGGGGAGAACTTATGGGTACTGTTCACGGATTTCTTTTATTTCCGATTCCGTCGTGGCAGACGGGACTTCTAGCTGATCGGTCAAGATGAGATTTTCCAATTTGTTAACTCCATCCCAGACGAAATAGGGGATTTTGTCTCGCATTTCTAGCCAGTTTTTCTCAATCTGCCCGGTTTCCTCTTCCTCCAGAGCTTCAGCGTTGACAGCGAAGGGTAAAAATTCTTTCAATTCCGTGAATCGACTGATACCAACTCCCCCGCCGGCCAAACCCAGCTTTTCCGTCCCGCCTTGGAATTCTCCTTCCAGGGTCTCTTCTATCATCTGGTACGTGGCCTGGTCTAGTCGTTTGAGGGCACTAGCAATGACTTTATTTCCCTCCCCCATGTAATCCTGATTGGCATCCACGCCTATCATAAACGGAGGACCGGCATCTCTGTCTTCAGCACTCAGCTTGTCGTTTATGGCCTCCAAAATCCCAAAGCCAAGGGGGGCGGCTACATTGAATATCACGCCTGCATCTTGTGCCAGCTGGGCTTCTGCTGCCGACTTGCCTTTGGCCACATCGTCGAAGGTACCGGTGTAATTCCAGAGCAGACCCACATCCGGTCGCTCTCCGGTCACGCTTTCGTAGAAATTCAACCCCCAGTGAATCCCGTATCGATAGCCGGCTTCGAATCTCCAGAGAACTGGAATCTCTATTCCCAGTACGGCCCCCACCTCGGAATATTCGTAATGGGCCGCCAGCATGGCGGCAAGAGCACCGGCCAGTGCACTGTTCTCTTGTTCTTTGAAGAGAACGTTCTTCACGTTCTCGTGATCTACCGCTGCATCCAGAAAGCCAAATTTTTGATCTGAGAACTCCTGGGCGGTCTCGTCCATGGCGTCTTCTAGCAGGAAACCTATGCCGATAATCAGCTCGTATTGGCCTGTTCTGGCCAGATCGCGCAAGGTTGGCAGGTAATCTGCTTCGCTAGAGGGTTGGGCCACTGTCAATTCGAATCCGAAATCTTCCGCCGCTTTGTCGGCGCCTTTAAAGGCCATATCGTTAAAACTTAAATCCCCTCTTCCTCCTATGTCAGTGACCAGGGCAATCTTTGTCTCCTCTGCGTACCCGAGCTTCTGTGGGCCACAGCTTAATAAGCCGATCAGTAAAACAAGGATCAAACCGTAACCGATTACGTGGAAAGCATTTTTAGATCTCGACATTTAGAAGATACCCCCCGTGAAAAATTCTCTTGGATCAGTTAGAGACTTTGAAATCACAGCTGCTCTTTACCGAAGAACTACCCACCTCCCTTTTGGAGTTCCAGTTGCTTGATTGGTTTTAGAAACTTGCAAAATTGCAAAAGCCCGCAGAGTGACTGAATGCTCATGGGTTAACGTTACTCCTCAGTTGGTTCAAGCAGGGCCAAAATATCGCCGATTTCGGCTTCTTGCCCCTCCTCGACCATGATTTCTTTCACTTTCCCTCCGCAGGTTGACTGAACGGGAAAAGTGGTCTTCATAGTTTCGACTTCTGCAGCCTCGCCTCCTTCTTCCAGCCGATCCCCTACCCCTACCTTCCATTCGGTTACAGTCACTGTTTCCACTTTCCCTACGTCGGGAACCTTAAGACTTTCCATTATTGCAAATACCCCCTAGCAAAATATCAATCTATTTTAGGGAAGTGGGTAAATTTTGGCAACTGTGTTGGCAAGTTGGAGTTGATGAACTATACTTTTCTTCAGGTGATTTGTATATGGCCGTTCTATTAGATAATCAAACCAAACTAGTCGTGCAGGGAATTACCGGCTCTGAGGGGAAATTCCATACCGAGAGAATGCTGGAGTACGGTACTCAAGTTGTGGCGGGAGTTACTCCCGGCAAGGGAGGTACTGAAGTGATGGGCGTTCCCGTTTACGATTCCCTTGAAGGTGCGGTGAAAAATCACGAAGTAGACGGTTCGGTGATCTTCGTTCCTTCTCGATTTGCCAACGACGCCATTCTTGAAGCGGTTGGCAACGGGCTCGACCTGGTGGTCTGTATCACTGAGCATATACCGGTCCATCAAGTTATGGTCAGCCAGCATTACCTTGCAAACCACACTACTTCGACTCTAATCGGCCCTAATTGTCCGGGGGTAATTTCTCCCGGCCTGGCCAAGGCGGGCATCATGCCTGGAGAGGTCTTTGAGCAGGGTCGAGTAGGGATAGTTTCTCGGAGCGGCACTTTGACCTATGAGATCGCCGCTGCCTTGACCGAAAGGGGGTTGGGCCAGTCATCGGTGGTGGGTATAGGCGGTGACCAGATCGTGGGAAGCACGTTTATAGACATTATCGACTTGTTTGAAGCCGACCCGGACACCGATCTCATCGTCATGGTGGGAGAAATTGGCGGTAATCAGGAAGAAAAAGCAGCTCACTTTATCGAAGAAAACGTCAGTACTCCAGTAATTTCCTATATTGCTGGTTTCCATGCACCGAAAGGTAAGCGGATGGGGCATGCCGGTGCAATTATCTCCGGCGAAGAGGGTACTGCCCAGGCCAAAGCCAAAACTCTGGAAGAGACAGGGGTTTCAGTTGCTAGAACCCCTGATCAACTAGGTGAACTGGCCACGGAAAAGATTTCCGCTTGATGGAGGCTCGCTTCCTTTCAAGGGGGATAAATGGGTTTTAGCTGTGGCTTTCTAGGTCTGCCAAATGTTGGTAAATCAACTATTTTCAACGCCTTGTCCGCGGCAGGAGCCGCCGTCGAGAATTATCCTTTCTGTACAACTCAAGCTCAAATAGGTACAGTTTCCGTCCCTGACTCGGCTCTGGATCAGTTGGCTGACCTGTTTCCTGAAAAAGAGAAGGTCAATACCAAGCTCGAGTTTATAGACATTGCGGGTCTGGTCGAAGGCGCCCATCAGGGCGAAGGCCTGGGTAACCAGTTCTTGTCCGATATCCGTGGCGTCGATGCGCTATTGCACGTGGTTAGATGCTTTGAGGACCCCGATGTAGCAGCAGCTCAAGGAGGTGTGGACCCCCGGGGTGATGTGGGGGTTATCCAGACCGAATTGATGTTAAAAGACCTGGAAACGGTGGAAAAGAGGTTGGACAAAGCCGATCCGAATGACCCCCTTCAGCCCTTGTTTCTTAAGCTGAAACGCGAACTTGAAAGCGGAACTCCCTTGAGACAGGTCGACCTTACCCAGCAGGAAAAGCAAGAATTGAAGGGGATTTCTCCCTTGACCTTAAAGCCTGTGCTTTACGTTGCCAATGTCAGTGAAGACAGCTCTCCCGAGTGTCCTCGGGAGGTAGAGAAAAACGCCCAGGAGAATCAGGCTCCGTATCTGAAAATACATGGGGAGATCGAGGCCGAAGTGGCTGAGCTCGTCGAAGAGGAGGAACAGAGCCAGGCCTACCTCGAGGCATGGGGTGTAGAAGAATCTTCCCTAAGCAGAATGATCAAAGCCGGTTACCGATTGCTCAATCTCGTCACTTATTATACCATTGAAGGGCCGGAGGTCAGGGCCTGGACTATATCCTGTGGATCTACAGCCCTTGATGCTGCGGGTCAGATTCACAGCGACTTTGCGGATCATTTTGTTCATTGCAAAGTCATTGAAGTGGATGATTTGATCTCCGCTGGGTCCATCAAAAAAGCCCAGGAACAAGGCCTCTTACGGCGCAAAGGGGAGGATTATGAAGTTCAAGACGGCGACGTATTGCGAATCGTTTCAGCGGCATAGAGGAGCTCATGAATACAGAGTGCGAAATCGATGAAGATGAGCTTTTTGGGCCCGAAACTCTGATGGTTTTTCCGACCGATACCATCTACGGATTGGGAGGTAACGGTAGAAACAAGGAAGTGGTAGACCGCATTTACAGAGTTAAGAGAAGAAGCAGAGATAAGCCATTATCCCTCCATCTCTTTCACCCGGAGGCTTTAGATCACTACGTATCGGAGCTGGATCAGCGACAAAAAGACACAATTCAAGACTTGCTTCCCGGCCCGTACACCTTAATTTTGCCTGCTGGACCAAATGCTCCTGCAGTATCAGTTAGCGCGGAAAGGAAGGTGGGGATTCGAGTCCCCGATTCGGATTCCTTCAGGAGGATTGAAGACTATATCGATTACCCTCTAGTGGGTACCAGTGTAAACAAATCTGATGAACCTCCGTTAACGGATTTCGATCGGATAGTGGACAAGTTTGGAGGTTTAGTGGACCTGTTTATTCAAGGCGAGGAAGAAATGGACGGCAGCTCCTCGACAGTTCTGGACCTGACGTTTCATCCCCCCAAAGTTCTCCGGGGACCGTATCCCCGGGAGTGAACCACCAAGGTTTCAATTCCACGAGGTGGGGGCGCGGAATCGAAAGGTGTTCCCGGACATTTCCCGCTCGACTGTATAAAGTATCAACTAGGAGTCCTGGAGATAATTTTGGCAAAGGATTCGGGCTCCAGCGAGGCGCTCCCGATTAACCCCCCGTCGATATCCGGTTGACTCATTAATTCTTCTGCGTTATGAGGTTTAATGCTCCCGCCATATTGGATCCTAACGCTGGATGCCGTGGAGCTATCGTACAAGGTAGAGATCTGATTTCTCGTGAACTCACAGCCTTCTTGTGCGTCAGAGGGGGAAGCCGATTCCCCTGTACCTATGGCCCAAATAGGTTCGTAGGCGATAATCATTTGTGCTACTTGTTTGCCTGACAGGTCGTCCAGGCAGGTAGCGACCTGGTCGGCCAGGACCTCCTTTGTTTCTCCCTTGGCTCTTTCTTCTTCAGATTCCCCGATACAGAGGATAGGGAGCATTGCATGGTCGAATATCGCTCGGACTTTTTTGTTTACTAGAGAATTGGACTCCCCGAAGATATTTCTCCTTTCCGAATGTCCCGCGATCACGTACGTAACCTCCATCTCCTCCAGCATGGCTGGTGATACTTCTCCAGTAAATGCACCTCCATCTTCGTAGTGGCAGTGCTGAGCACAGGCCTTAAGTCGGGACTGATTAGCTTTGGCCGTAACGAGGTCCAGGCTGGTAAAGGGTGGGGCTATAACCACTTCTATTTCTTTTGCTACTGGCATTTTGGGCTGGAAGTCCTCTAGAAACTCCTTTGTTTCGGATCGAGTCTTGTGCATCTTCCAGTTCGCGGCGATTATGGGTTTTCTCACGTTAATTCCTCCCCCTTGGATATTGGTTTTCTGTAGCTGGTAGCGAATTGATGAACATTTGTCTAATTATAAGAATCCCGGCCTTAGACCACAATTGAACCGCGCTGACTGATTGAGGTGGATGTCTTCTGCGACCGCCCGTTGTGAGGTTGGGGGGGAGGGTTTATAATTAAAAGTAGAAATCTCCAAAAACCTGCCGACGCGTGGTTTAAAAAGGCAGGAGTTATTGTTAGTCTTGCCGGGTGGTAAATATGCAATCCTTTAAATTGAGACTGGGAATGTTAGGTAGCGTAGGGTTGATAATCGGAATAACTACCCTTGGAGCTGCCTTGCTCTTGAACGGGGTTTTGCATCTCTCATTCGTCTGGACTTTGATCTTTTTGATTCCTCTGTTCTTTTTGCAGTGGTACTTTGCTCCTCGAATGGTAGAGTACTCCATGCAGGTGGAGCCCGCTTCGCCCGAGCGGTACCCTGAGTTGCACCGCACGGTAGAGGAAATATCCAGAGATTCCCAGATGGAAAAACCTGAAGTTATGATCTCACGGGTGGAGATGCCAAATGCTTTTGCTTACGGGAACATTTTTAGCGGGCACAAAGTTGCAGTTACCGATGGCCTCCTCGGCACTCTGGAGCAAGAGGAGGTTGAGGCCGTCTTGGCTCACGAAATCGGTCACCTAAAACACAGGGATTCTGAGGTTATGATGTTTATTTCCATTCTGCCTGCTCTATTCATGATGCTTGGGCGAATGTTGTTGTGGTCCTCGATTTTCGGCGGCCGGAGGAGAAACGGAGCTCCGATCATTTTAGTTGCCTTTGGAGCCATGTTGTTTTACTTTTTGCTTAATTTATGTATTTTGTGGTTTTCTCGCCTCCGCGAGTACTATGCCGACGAATTTAGTGCCAATGCCATCGTGGACGGACCCCGGAAGTTGCAGGAGGGTCTGGCCAAGATCAACCACGCCATGGCCCAGTTGAAGGAGAGAAAAGCTCAGGGTCAGGGCTTTCAATCAGGCAGGCAAAGGCCGGAGCAGGCGGGAATTGGGATTAGCCCCTTGGGTGCGGGCATGAAGCCCTTGTTCATCAGTGACCCCGACGTCTCCCAACCTCTGGAGGGTTATTCCGACCGAGAGTTGGTGGAAAAGTACAAAAATCAACAAACTGGACTAGGCGCAAAGTTCTTTGAGCTTTTTACCACTCATCCTGAAATTTCGAAACGTTTAAAAGCCCTGGACAATATGCGTTCAGGCTTAACTTAAAGCCCTTGGTCGTACTTGAGTTCTGCCAGCAGCTGTTTCGCTTCTTGCAGGCTTCTTTCGGTAAGTTTTTCTGCCAGGCCGAGATAAGAAGTTGGTGATAAGGCGCGCAGCCGCTCTTCTTCTCCCTCGGATAGGGATAGTTCGTCGCTTATTTCAGCAAGTATCTCGTCTTTGTGGCCCGGCGCTTTGCCGCGAGACTTATCCTTCACTGTCTCATAAGCTTCTTTAAAGCCGGATTTTCTGAGAATAGTCTGCCAGCCTTCGGTCACCACTTCCGGATGGTCGTTCAAATCTCTCTTGACTCGTTGTTCATCAACAAGGACTTTTTCCAGCCCCTTGTTCAGCTTTTTATAGGCCAGGAGGCAGTGGGCAAAAGCGGAACCAATATTCCGCATCACGGTGGAATTAGAGAGATCTCGCTGCAATCGAGATTTGGTTATGTAATCCGCGATAAAGTGCAGGTCGGAATTGGCCTTGCTCAAGTTTCCTTCGGCATTTTCGAAATCAATGGGGTTCAGCTTGTGAGGCATGGTTGAAGAACCAACTTCTCCCTTTTCCTTTTTCTGTTTGAAGTAACCTAGAGAAATATAGAACCAGGTGTCCCGAGCCAGGTCTATTAAAACATTATTTAACCTTATCAGACCGTGGAACAGACGGGCCAGGTTGTCTCCCGGCTCTACCTGAGTGACGGAGAGATTAGGTTTCAGGTCTAACGCGGAAACGAACTCTTTGCTAAACTGCAACCAGTCCAACTGGGGATATGCCGCCAGGTGGGCATTTAGGTTACCGGTTGCTCCGCACAGCTTGCCAGTCAATCGGCGATCAGCATTCGCAACCGCCTCAGCAGTGCTCGCCGTTCTCACTAAATAGACCGACCATTCTTTGCCCACCGTAGTGGGAGAAGCTGGTTGGCCGTGGGTACGGCCCAGCATGGGGGTGGTTTTGTTTGCATCCGCTTTATTCATGAGCTCTTCGATTAGGCTTCTCAGTTGGAACATCAGGCTCTTTCTCCACCCTTTACGGACCATCCGAGAGTAGGCCAGGTTATTAACATCTTCTGATGTCAACCCGAAGTGCAACAAAGGAGTGAGGGAAGAACAGTTTCGTTTTTCCAGCTCCCTGCGCAGGAAGTACTCCACGGCTTTGACATCGTGGTTGGTTGCAGGGATGTCCTCATGGCCTTCCCGCTCTATGCGCCGGATCAATTGAGCGTCTTTTACGTCAAAACTTCTGTATATCTCGCGAAGAGGGGTCTCCTGTATCTGTTTTTCCCTTCCCAGTAGCTCGTTTAGACTGAGCAAGTATTCGATCTCTACAAAGACTCTCTCTCTGTGAAGTGCATATTCAGATAAATGCTCCGCTAACTCGTCGACCCGCTCCTTATACCTGCCGTCAATTGGTGAAATTCCAGTTATAGTAGTAATATCAGATTTGTCGGTGGGCATGTTTGCTAGTACCTCCGGAACATTCTAAACTTTGCCGTCATGCTTTTAAAGTTGATCATGCAGATTGGATCTCGAAATCATTTAAATGAGGGAGAAGTGAGGCAATCGAGCTCACCGGCCGATCTGGCGGTCGAAAAACCGCTCTGTGCAGCACAGTGGCAGATGGTCTGAAGCCGAGCCAAACGATTGCCAACTCATGAACTTTTCTTACTCATTCAGGAAGGTTCTAGCCTTAAGGCAATGTAGCAACGACGAGTTCAAAATTTTTGCTGCAGTAATTGCCATTTTGAATCTCAACAAGTTCATTCAAACTGGTAGTTTATGATCGGAATGACGAAAATCTCAAAGGAGTTTTTTTGAGAGACCGGAATAGATACAAATTCAGATTGCCGGCCTTGTCCTTGATTGCAGGGGTCGTGATTGTATTGGCTGTTTTCGGGGCCTGGTCTCTCCGGCCCCAAGAGGTTATGCAACAAGCCCTGCGGGCCCTGGATGGTGATCAGGAGGTAGAAGTTAGAGAGGAGAAGTTGGGGGGTGTGGAGACTTTCGTTTTTTGGCCCAAGAACGATCGCCGGCAGCCCGCTCTGATATTCTATCCTGGAGCTCGGGTTCCCGCCGAGGCTTACAGTCCCCACCTCTTGGAAATCGCTCGTCAGGGTTTTACAGTCTACCTAGTCAAGATGCCCCTGAACTTTGCCCTGTTAGGTTGGGGTAGAGCTGGGAAGGTGATTTCTGCACGGCCGGAGCAAGACTGCTGGGTCCTTGGTGGTCATTCCCTGGGCGGAGCTATGGCAGCCAGGTTTGTGGACAGGACTGATTTCGCCGTTTATGGTTTGGTCCTGTGGGCTTCCTATCCCGAAGAAGGGCTTGATTTGGACAAGAACAGGATCAGCGTCTTGAGCTTGATCGGTACCAGAGACTCGATTATCGATGAAGGAAAAGTTACTCGTGCCAGGGAGCAACTGCCGGAAAAGGCTGAATTTGTGAATATTGAAGGAGGTAACCACAGCCAATTCGGTTGGTATGGGTTTCAGCAGGGGGACGGCCAGGCAGCAATTGAACGTGATGAACAGGTAGAGATTATCGTCTCTGAAACGACCGATTTTCTCTATGACCTATGCTCCTGACTAACTCAACTGCAGCCAGGTGGTGGAGAACACATTTGAAGTCCGGCTCTTCCCCTGGGGATATTTTTTGGAGAAAAACCTCCCAGGGCCTCGGGCACTTAGTGTTTATCGAGGGGTGCCCGGCACCTATTTCATCCCCGGTCACAACTAATGATCAGCGACTTAACGAAAAAATATCTTCTTCCACAGGCTAAAACGTCGCAACAAGTGAAAGAATACAAGCTTTTTCATCCCCCAGATTGCGACAACCAGAGCCTTTTTGTTAAACGGTTTGTCGGCCAGTTTATCCCAAAGCCTGGATGGTCTGAGGTGGGGAAAAATTGTGTTTACCCTGGACCCATTGGTCGCGGGATTACACTGGATTCTTGCCCAGGAAACCACATCTTTGTTCTTGGAGAAAACCGAAAATTTGCCACCGCAGCTCTTAAAAATTGACATGACTAACGAAATAACCCCTTTCAGCCTCTTCCTAAATCTATTATCCGAGATCGGTGGCGGGGGGTCAAGCGGTAAGTTTTGGTCGGCTGACTTTGATTGTGAGTTCGGGAATCGTTATTCTTTCGTGATTTGATTTACGTTAAGACCTGGTCTGACAGAGGTAGCCTGTTTTTATTACTTTCCTTCGGAGCCAGCTTACCCCTAATTTGCTGTTCTGGAAAGGAGTTAAAGTGTCTAACAAAAAAAAGAAAAACATTTTGATTTTTGGTTTGGACGGTGTAACGTTTGCCCTACTGGATAAGTGGATGGAAAATGGAGACTTGCCCTATCTTTCGAAGCTGGTAAAAGGTGGAGTCCGGGCCGATCTCCGCAGCACCCTTCCTCCCGTCACTGGTCCTGCCTGGACCTCTTTTCAGACGGGAACTAATCCCGGCAAGCATGGTATTTTCGATTGGGGAAGCTCAGAAGAAGGAAGCTACGGCGAAGGGATGGTGGATTCCACTCATATTCAAACCGATACCATCTGGGAAATCTTGAGCCGGGCCGGGAGAGAAGTGGGGGTTATCGGTTTGCCGGTGACTTATCCTCCGAGGGAGGTACGTGGTTTTGTGTTGACGGGCCTCTTGACACCAAATAATGCCGATGACTATATATATCCAAAAAGCTTGGAGGGGGATATACGAGATGCTGCAGGGGAATACGTCACTGCTCCTGCTCATGCTGAAATGGCCCTCAATACGAGAGCCTGGATTCGGGAACTAAATGGTTCCATAGAAAACCGGGAAAAGGTGTCTATCCGTTTGCTTCGGGATCAACCCTGGGACGTTTCCCTGGTCTATTTCATGGAGACCGATACCGTTATGCATCATCTTTATCACACCTTAGATGACAAGGATAACCGTTTACGGTCCGGTCTACGTTCCGTTGCCGATCCAGTTTTAACTATCCATCAAAGAGTTGAGCAGGCAGTCCATCACATAATTGATGAAGTCGCTGAGCCCCATACCGATATTATCTTAGTTTCCGATCACGGTTTCGGTCCCCTGGACTGGATTTTTAACGTCAATAGTTGGCTCTGGCGGGAAGGTTACTTGAGCCTTAAGGACAGATGGTTTACGAAGGCCAAGAGGATCATGCAAAAGGTGGGCATCAATCAGAAGAACCTGTATCATCTGGGCAATCTCCTGGGCCCTTTGGGGCGCTCCAAAAAGTGGGACATGCAGGGTTTTAACGATATCCTCGGTCGGATGTTTTTGTCCATGGACGACGTAGACTGGGAAGACACCAAGGCCTTTTCGCGTGGAGGTGTCACCGGGGAAATTCGACTGAATATACAGGGCCGGGGTTCGCCCAGTGGTGTAGATCCGTCGGAGGTTCAGTCGTTGAGGGAGCAGCTGATAACTGACCTGGAAGAGATACGATCTCCATATACCGGAGAAAATGTCGTGGACAAAGTTCTCGAGCGGGAGTTAGTCTACTCCGGCCCTCAAAGCCATCTTGGGCCCGACATTCTTTTCACCACGAAGGACATGCGCACCGATACCGGGGGCTTAACCGTCTTTAAATCTATGAAACCGATTATGCCTACCTTTGCCCTTACCGGCACTCATCGTATGGAAGGGATCTTTGTTGGATCAGGCCCCAGTTTCAAGGCAGGCGCGCGCCTGGACGAGTTGAGTATCATGGATATGGCTCCGACTTTGCTCAATCTCCTCGATCTTCCAATCCCCAGCTATATGGATGGTCGGCCTGCGAAAGCCAGCTTGGCCTCGTCATTCAGCAAGGAGCACCCACCCCGCTACAAGGAGGTAAAATTATCCTCGCCTGAGGACAGGGGGCAGGGTAAAACAGATGGAGAAGACGAGGAGATCAGGGAAAGACTCAAAAGTTTGGGGTATCTTTCGTAGGCATTTTGTAGGACTTTCCCTCATGCTCACTCGAGCCGAATTCCTGTTGCCGTCTATCCTTGAGCAAATGTAGAGGGATTGGGTCCTTATTGATTTCCTCATAACAATCTCATACCATTTTTTAGTCTGTATAAAACTTAATTATGGAGGTTGCTATGCCCCGCTACGGAGAATTAAGTGATAATCCAAAAAAACGCGAGCAAAGTATCCTGGACTACTGGGATCGACAGGCAATCTATGAAGAAAGCGTGGAACAGAGGAAGGGGAATGAAAGGTGGGTTTTTTACGAAGGCCCTCCTACCGCCAATGGTCGCCCCCATTTTGGTCATCTGATGGCCCGAGGTTATAAAGATCTTTTTCCCCGCTACAAAACCATGCGGGGCTATCACGTGGAAAGGAAGGGTGGATGGGATACTCATGGCTTGCCGGTGGAATTAGAGGTGGAAAAGGAGCTGGGCATAAACAGCAAGGCAGAAATAGAACAGTACGGAATGGAGCAATTTATCGAACAATGCAAAGAAAGCGTCTGGCAATACAAGGGCGAGTGGGAGCAATTGATCAGACGGATGGGCTTCTGGATCGATTTGGAGGACCCGTATGTCACTTATGAAGATGATTACATTGAGTCTCTCTGGTGGGAATTGAAGCGGATCTGGGAAGATGATCTATTGTACAAAGGCCACAAGGTGTTACCCTACTGTCCGCGATGTGGAACTGGCCTGTCTTCTCACGAGGTTGCTCAAGGCTATGAGTTCACGGAAGATCCTTCCATTTACGTCAAGCTTCCTCTCCGCGGGGAAGAGGACACCTACTTATTGATCTGGACCACTACTCCCTGGACCATTCCAGCCAATACCGCCGTTGGAATCAGCGAAAATTTCCTTTACGCGAAAGTTGAAATACATGGAGATAAGTTGATCCTGGCCAAGGCTTTAGTGGACAGGGTGCTGGGATCTAACTACGAAATCCTCGAGGAAATAGATGGTCGAGACCTGTTAGGTCTCGAGTATACTCCGCCCTATCAGCTTATCGACCATGAAAAAGCTTACCAGGTGTACGATGCCCCGTTTGTGAGTCTTGAAGAAGGTACCGGTATAGTGCACATGGCTCCGGCTTTTGGTGTGGAGGATAATGAATTTGGAAATCAGGTTGGTTTGCCCCTGTTTAGACCCCTTGATCTGGAAGGAAAGTTTACTGAGGATTTTCCGCTGGCTGAAGGTCAGTTCTGTAAGGATGCTGATGAGAGCATCGTGGAAGATCTGGACTCAAACGGGTACCTGCTCCGTTCCGAAACAACCGAGCACGAATATCCTTTCTGCTGGCGCTGTGAGACCCCTTTACTATATTTTGCTCTGGATTCCTGGTATATTGAGACTACCGCTCGCCAGCAGGAGATCATTGCTAACAACCAGGAGGTCAACTGGTACCCCTCGCATATGCGAGACGGCCGGTTCGGCGATTTCCTGGAAAACATGAAAGATTGGGCTCTAAGCAGGGATCGCTATTGGGGGACACCCTTAAATATCTGGGAATGTGAAAACTGCGGAAAACAGACCTCGGTCGGGAGCCGGGAAGAACTCGTGGCACTGGCTTTAGACCCCAGCAAGGCCCAGGAAGTTGAGCTCCATCGGCCGTATATTGATGCGATTCAGCTTGAATGTCCTAATTGCTCTGGAGAGATGGTGCGAGCGCCGCATGTAATCGATACCTGGTTCGATTCAGGTTCTATGCATACTGCCCAATGGCACTACCCCTTTGAAAATCAGGAAAAATTCGATGTTTCCTTTCCTGCTGACTTCATATGCGAGGGGCAAGATCAAACCCGCGGCTGGTTTTATACCCTCCTGGTCACGGCTACTCTACTCTATGATCAACCGGCGTTTAAAAATGTTGTAGTAACGGGATACGGACTCGATTCCGAAGGTAAGGCGATGAGCAAGAGTCGGGGCAATGTCATCGACCCCTGGGAGATGATTGAAGAGTACGGTGCTGACGCTTTACGCTGGTACTTGTTTTCCTCTACTGCTCCCTGGAAAACCCGCCGCCTCGAGGAGTCAGGTCCCGGCGAAGCACTGTATCAATTTTTGGACACCTTGGAAAACGTCTATAATTTCTTCTCTCTTTACGCAGACATCGATGAGTTTGAGCCCTCCGGTAAGACTATAAGTAGTGATAGGCTACTTGACAGATGGGTCCTTTCTCGACTTCACCGCACCACAGCTCAGATGACCGAAAGTTTGGATGATTACGACATAGTTGCGGCTGCCAGGGCGGTTGAGAATTTCATTGATGATCTGAGCAACTGGTTTATTCGCTGTTCAAGAGAACGGTTCTGGAGCAGCGGGGATGACGAGGGAAAGAGGGCTGCTTATAATACCCTTCATACCTGCTTGCTGGAGTTGACCAAACTGCTTGCCCCTTTTGTTCCCTTTCTGGCCGAGGAAATTTATCGCAATATTGCCACCGAGGATCCGGATAGCGTTCACCTCTGTGATTGGCCTCAGCCACGACAGGGTCTAATTGACGAGACTCTGGAGAATAACATGAAGGAGGCCCGCAAGCTGACAGTTTTAGGTCGACGTGCCCGTAACCAGGCTGAGATTAAGGTAAGGCAACCTCTTCCCGAAATGATAGTCTCTCGAGACGACCTCCCCGGAGAGTTGCCTGACGAGTTGTTGCAGCTCATTTCTGAAGAATTAAACGTGAAAGATTTTGTCCTGACCGAATCCCTGGATGGATATTATTATCCTCAAGTTCGGCCCAATTACCGAAAGATCGGGCCGAAGTACGGCGACAGAGCTCAGGAAGTTGGTGCTGCAATTGAACAGCAAGACCGGGATTTTGCCCGTACCCTCGAGGAAGATGGTCAGGTTGACCTGGAGGTTGAGGGTGAAACTCTTCAAATCAAATCTGAGGACGTCATTCTCGAGCATTTACCTCGTTCCCGCTATGTAGAAATACAGGATGACGGATATACGGTCTTGCTAAACATTTCGATCGATGATGATCTTCGCCAGGAAGGATATGTTCGCGAGCTCATCCGCCGTATCCAGCAACTTCGGAAGGAGGCGGAATTCGAGGTTACCGATCGGATTAATATCTATTGCAAGGCAGATCAGGATATTCGTACAGCAATAGAGAAACATGTTGACTATCTGAAATCCGAGACTCTCACCACAAATCTGTTCTTTGATGATTTTCCGGATAATCCAGAGATTACATCCGAAGAAGGTGTAGATGGAAAGGGAGTGCAGCTAGCCCTGCTCAGGAAGCAATGACTAGCGAATCGTGGCAGCCTGCTGTTGCAAAGGTGCTCAACCCGTGGTAACCTCCTGCCTAAGATCGATATTCAACGAGAGACTGTAATTATTGTGTTTGCTTAGCTTTGCGGTTTTCATTCCAGTTTGAAAAGGGGGAAAATTTGAGATCTACAGCGATCATTGGAGCTCAATGGGGAGACGAAGGTAAGGGGAAGATAGCCCATCTGCTGGCGTCGGATTCGGAGTGGGTTATACGCTTCAACGGAGGGCCGAATGCCGGCCATACTGTAGTGGACAGTGAGGGAGAGATCAAATTTCATCACTTGCCCTCCGGAAGTTTGTATGAAGAGTGTAAAGGGGTAATGGGAAACGGAATGGTTATCGATCCTCTGAGTTTAAAAGGGGAGCTTGAGATGTTGGAGGAAGCACGAAACATCCAGCCGGAAATCTATATAAGCGGCAGTGCGCACCTGATTATGCCCTACCATCCCGTTTTGGAGATCTTGCAAAAGAGCAAAGACGAAGTAGGTACAACTGGCCGGGGAATCGGGCCGACCTACCAGGATAAAGCGGCTCGGTCGGGTTTTCGTTTTTGGGATTTGCTGGAATCGGACTTTCCTGCTAGGTTTAAACAGAGGGTCCGCCGTTTGCGCGAAATCTGGAATGACCCCGAACCGTTGCTTAATATTGACATGGATGGATACCTTGATGAACTGCTTTCGTTTTATCGAGGCTCCATAAAGGGTCGGATTCGAAACGGGTCTTTTCTTGCCAATCGGGCTTTAAATTCGGGTGATAACGTGATCTTCGAGGGTGCTCAGGGAACTATGCTCGATATAGACTTCGGTACCTATCCCTACGTAACATCCTCCAACCCGACCGTCGGGGGTATCGGGACAGGTGCTGGCGTCTCCCCGACCCGGGTCGAACGCCGATTGGGAGTTGTCAAGGCCTACACTACTAGAGTGGGCAAAGGTCCGATGGTAACGGAGAAAACCGGGCCGATGGGCGAAAAACTGAGGGCCAAAGGTGATGAATTCGGTGCCACGACAGGTCGACCCCGGAGATGCGGCTGGCTGGATCTGGTTGCTTTACAGTATGCGGTCGAACTGAATGATTTTACCGCAATTGTGCTGACGAAACTTGATGTCCTCGCCGGGTTTGATACGATAAAAGTCGCCACTCATTATTCAATTGACGGCGAACGTTTCGGTCATTTCCCGGGATCCACCCAGCGTCTGGAAAAATGTAAGCCCGTATACCGCCAGTTCGATGGGTGGGAAGGTGATCTAAGTAGTTGTGACAACCTGGAGGACCTGCCGGCCGGAACGCGACGGTACATCGACTTTATTGAGCGAGAGTTGGAAGTTCCCGTTGAGATAGTCTCTATAGGCAAGAAGAAGAACGATACCTTGATTGTAGACTAATTGGCCCGGGAGGGTCCCTTGAATTTGTGGCTTCGCCTTAAGACACTTGTCAAAGCAAAGTTGCGTAAGTGGCGGAACAACGATGAACCTCGTGTGGTTTTGCAGAAGAACCTGGCCAAAATGGAGAAGTATCTCCAGGAAATCAAGAAAAGCAGTTTGGAACTAGGACGCGAAAAGGGTACTTTACAACGTCGCCTGGAGCGGTTGAATTATGCAATAGAGGAGTATGAAAAAGAGGCTCGCCAGGCCCTGGCGTTGGGTGAGGAACAACAGGCGGAAATTGCCCTTAAAGAAAAATACAACGTCCTTCGGCGGAAGAAGCGGATTGAGGAGAACGTCCAGACGTTGAACGAACGCATAACTTCCTTGGAACGGAGCAAGGATGCTCTGAAAAACCGCATAGAAATATTCCGAACCAAAGAGGCTGAACTGGATGCTCTCCGAAGTGCCTCGGAGGCTGAGCTGCGGATCAGCGAGATCACAGCGGGGATGTCGGAGGAGACGTTCTCGGACATCAACAATGCCGTGAAGGAATCCGAAAGAAAGCTCCAGGAGATACAGGCGAAAGTGAAAGCCACCCGTCAGTTACTCGATCAGGAGGAAGGCACCAAATTTGACGAGGAGATGGGGGCACTTGATGAGGTCGAACTTAGTTCAAAGAGCGATCCGGAGGAAGAGTTAGAACGACTAAAGCGCAATATCGAAGGTCAAAACTGATCCAGGCGTTTTGATTGGATCTGGGACAGGAATTAACCTAAGCATAATACAAATGGAGGAAAAGGATATGCAAAAGACTTGGATGGCCAAACAAGAAGAGGTAGAGGATGCTGAGCGTGATTGGTACTTCGTTGACGCTTCGGGCATCCCGCTAGGAAGGTTGGCTTCCGAAATTGCAACAGTCTTACAGGGTAAGCATAAACCTACCTACACCCCACATGTGGATGTCGGGGACTATGTTGTGGTTGTCAACTCGGGAGAGGTTAGCCTTACGGGGAACAAAAAAGATCAAAAAAAGTACTACCGACACTCCGGTTACCTGGGGAATTTAAGCCAGGTCTCTTATCGGGAATTACTTGAAGAAGATCCCATTCTACCCATGAAGGAAGCCGTAAGGAGAATGATGCCTAAAAATACTCTGGCCAGGGAAATGATGAAGAAACTGAAACTTTACGAAGACGAGGATCATCCTCATGATTCCGTGGAGTTTAAGGAACTGAATCTTTGACTGCACTTTCTGGCCCGATGAGCTGAATAACCCTGTTTTTTATCACGGGATCCACTGATCTCCTTTAACTATTTTTGACAAATACGAAGGAAATGGACCATAATGATCCTGTAAATGGGTGACGTTTGTAAAAAGGGGGTACGAATGAAAAGGTTTTGGCCCTGCTTTTTTCTCTTTGGTCTAATCTTTGTCCTATTTTCTATCGGTTACACCAATGCTCAGCCTGAAACGGCTTTTACCTTTCGTCAAAACGTAGATGGCCAGGTGTTGGGGACCACTGTAACCCCATTTGCCGGTGACGTTAGCGCCCAAAATTTTTACGACTATGGGAATGATTCCTCAAATACCAATCTGGAAAAATCGAATTGTGCCTTAATCATCCCTTACCGTGATCCAAAAGGTAATCTCAGTCTGATTATGATCCTGGACAGACCTGGCGACGGTTCAGGGGGCTCTGCCTCCCTTACTATAAAAGGCCTACCTTCCAGCGCGACTCTCGCGCTTCGGGACGACCCCGATGATTACCGCGATGACTATCTTTTTGAACCGCCTCGAGCTGAATTTTCCTGGAACTGGAGTGGGCAGAACGGAGACGGCGCGATAATCGGCAATTTGGAAGAGGTAGATTCTCTCGAATTAATTCCCAATTTTGCTTCCGGGATTGATAGATGGGAAGTGGTCACCGGTACACCTGAAAATCCCAAACGCATGGGTTTCAATACATCTCTACCCTTGACCCTTGATCTCTCGATCAACGATCCCCCGGTAGCTGAATTAACGGTGGAGGAGGATAAATTTTACCCTCGACGGCCAATAAAATTTGATGCAAGCGACTCTCAGGACCCCGATGGCTCAATAGAAGAGTATCAGTGGGATTTTAATGGGGATGGAGAGTATTCCGTAACTACCGAAAAACCTGTGGTAGAGCATACCTACGAGGAAAGCGGAGATTATGAAGTCAGTTTGAGGGTGGTAGATGACAGTGGCTCGTATGATACTGTAAACCAGGGAATTACTGTTAAGGCCGTGTATGCTGAAGTGGAACGTCAGCTCTCCTCTCTTCACGCCACACCCGGAACGGTAATTTCTGCGACTCTTAAAATCCGTTCCTTTGGTGAGTTGGCCGGTCTGGGCATTGAAGAAAACCTTCCCGAAGGCTGGGAATTAAGGCCGGTGTCAAACGCCGGTGCCGCTTTCAAGGAAGGTGAATCTCAATGGGTTTTTACCAGTACGCTGGATCCCAACGAAGAGAGGGAAATAGAATACGAAATTCTGGTCCCGCCCAGAGATTCCTTAGTGGAGTCCCTCCCCCTTGACCTAGAGTTGACGGGTTCCGCAACTGCCCCTGAGCCAAGTTTTGAGCAGCCAGTGGAGGGGGATGATTCACTGCGGATAGACGAGGTTCTGCCACCTGCCGTTGCTGTCGCGCACTATGACCTGGACCAAGAACAAATCGATCTTCGGATGGATGACTTCCTTACCAGACGACAACTTCACTGGGCTGCCAAACTGTGGCGTGCTGCGGAGATTTTGCCTGGAACTGGTGGAGATGGGCTGACCTACGAAGCCATGAAGGAGCTTTCTCTTCGTTATCTGACCGAAACTCGTGCAGGGGATGAGGTCGAATCCCGCTCTGCCCCGGAGCTGGAATTACATAGTCAGATCTTTTCTCATCTGCCCTCCAACACCGTGCTTTTGAACAATGGGGGAGATGATGATTCGGCCCTTTACGATGGGGTTATCAACGCCCTGACCAAAATCAAATCTCCCGAGAGAGAGCTGAATGGGGTAGGGATTGAGATTGAAGTCCCTAAAGGCTGGGAGCTAACTCCTGTCGAAGACGGCGAAGCCGTCTATAAGCCCTCAACAAACCAGTGGGTGTTTCTGTCCTCGATCCCGGCTGGGGAATCCCGGAGATTGAGTTACAAGTTGAGAGTCCCTCCCGAACAATCGGAAGGAACTTATAGGCTTCGACCCACGTTTTCTGAAGCATGGTCCGGCCACCGCGCCGTTTTTGGCGAGGACAATCCAATCAATCTTACCCGAACCCTCTCTAACGAGGTGATAATTTCTCGCTGGAGCTTGGAAGAGAACCGCTTAGACCTAACCCTAGGCAATTCCATCACCTACGATCAGGTAAAGAGAGCCCTGATCTTCTGGTTAGAGGATGAGCCTTTACCTCACTCCGGTGACCGTCTGCTCGAGTTTTCTGACGTACAGAGAATAATCACTTATTGGCTTGAAGACGTTCCGGTCACCAGGTCTCTTGAATCTCCAGAGGCTCCTTAAACCTGAGGGGTTGAGTGGCTGTGAAGGTCTTCTCCTCTGAAACTCTCATCCGGAGAAGAGAAAGTATTGAGCCACGCTTGTCGCTTTTGTCTTCTACGTTGCGCTAGTCCTGGACCGGTTGACAGTTTTTCCAGTATTTCTTGAAGAAGGATTCAAAAACTCGGGCCAGCTGTGGTTGATTGTGAATCAACAGGTCGGTTTCGTTGTTCTTAACCAGGGAGTAGTAGGACCAGTTGGTGGATCCGAGTATTACGGATTCCCCGTCCGCCACCACGATTTTCATGTGGGTGTCCACGGAGGGGTCGTCGAACCGAACCGGTATATTATGCATGGTTAGCCACCAGGCGGTTTTCTCGTTTAGTTCGTTTACGGATTCTGACCAGTCGCTTTTCTCCAAAATCACCTTCACCGCCACACCTCTGCGTCCTGCGTCAATCAACTTTTGTAAAAGCTCATTGCTCTCCCCCTCTTCGAAGTTTGGATAATAACCCATTCGATACATTATGACGTATAGAGATTCCTCTGCTTCGGCAATCAAACTTTTCACCGTCTGGTAATACTGACGGATCTCACCGGTGCTTATCAGGGGGACGAGGACGGTTTTTTCCTCATCTGGAGGAAGGGAAGCATTGTGGCTGAACTCGACTCTCCCCCCTTTCCAAAGGGTCTCGAACAATTGACTGTAAGTTGAAGTCACCTGCGGGCATTGGACCTTGATATTTACCTGGTAGGTTTCCGCATAAGTGGGGTAGTTCCAGTTGCTGGATCCGAGCAGTAGAGTGTCCCCATCGACTATCAGCACCTTGGAGTGGGTTGTGACTTCGGGGTCATCGTATCGAACCCGGATTCCTAGGTCTTCCAGAAATTCCGCTGATTTCCTGTTCGTTTCGGTAATATGTTCGGACCAACTGCTTGTATCCAAAATCACTTTGACTTTTACTCCCCTCTCTTGGGCCCCCTGCAGTGCTTCGTATAGTTTTCTCTGGAGCCCGGCCGGGTAATCGGGATAAACCTCCGCTGTGGCAACCATTAACTGGATCTCTTCGGTGGCTTTTTCAATAGTTTCCTTTGCAGTTTCCCAGTAAATCCGATTATTCGGGGTATCGATGAGCGGGGTCAAACAACAGGTGTCAATAGAAGCCTGTTCCTCGGCAAAAACCGGAGCGCAAGGTAGCCAGAGCATGATGACCAGCAGGGGAATAAGTACTTTGATTTTCATCGCTATCATCTTAAAGCTCTTGTGAGTTTATGACAATTGCCAGGGTCGCATTTTCAGTCCGGAAATATCCCAAACGTGACTGAAACTTGTAAGGTTGATCTGTGAGCTGGGATTGAATACTCTTAACGCGATTATTATGCAAAAAGCTTTGTCCGTCTTTGGCACCCGGCCAGAAGTGATTAAGCTGGCCCCAGTGATCAAGCAACTTGAAGCCCACTCCCGTTTCCAGTCCGTTGCCTGCGCCACAGGACAGCATAAAGAGATGATGAAGCAAATGCTTCAAGTTTTTGAAATTGAGCCCGGGTACGATCTGGAGGTCATGGAGGAGGATCAATCTTTAACGGGCCTGACGGGAAGAATCCTCTCGGGTGTCGATGATGTGATCGAATGTGAAAGCCCCGATATAGTTCTCGTCCAGGGGGATACCACGACTGCTTTCACTACAGCTCTGGCAGCTTTTTACAACAAAGTACCGGTGGGGCACGTAGAGGCAGGCCTCCGGACTGGAAAAAAATATGACCCTTTTCCGGAGGAGCTAAACCGGGTTCTTGCCGATTCACTCTCCGAGCTATACTTTGCTCCTACGGAGGAGAATAAAGACAATCTTCTCAAGGAAGGTGTCCCCGAAGCTGCCATATACGTTACCGGTAATCCGGTTATCGATGCCCTGTTTTACATTCTGGATCGGGAGAAGGATTCCGGGGTTGATGAGAACTTTCCCCTGGATTTCCCTTCCAACTTAAGCGAAGGTCGTTTCTTGATTTTGGTCACTGCCCACCGACGGGAAAGCTTTGGGAGAAATCTGTCGGAAATCTGTCGGGCCCTTCGTAAAATAGCCGCACGATATCCATCTGCGACCATTCTTTACCCTGTACATCTCAATCCGAATGTCGCGAGGATCGTGAAGGAAATATTGGGAGAAGTTAAAAACGTGAAACTTACTGCTCCCCTTTCCTATACTTCTTTCGTCAAAGCGATGCAGCTGGCCAGGGTAATTTTAACTGATTCAGGCGGGATTCAAGAGGAGGCTCCGTCCCTGGGCAAACCGGTCCTTGTGATGAGAAACACTACCGAACGACCGGAAGCAGTCAAGGCTGGAACCGTAAAGTTAGTAGGGACCGATTCCGAGCGGATAGTTGCGGAGACCGCTCGGCTCTTGGACGATCCCGATGCATACTCCCAGATGGCCGGCATAATCAACCCTTACGGACAGGGTGATTCCGCGGAGCGAATTGTCGAGATTCTGGATCACTATTTCCATTCTGAGTGAAGGGGTAGTTTCCCAAAATTACTTCGTCACGTAGTCTTCTTCCTGAAAAAAATCGTAGACTCGTTCCGCTACGGGGGCGGGGAGATTGGGCACTTGTTTTAGCTCCGCCAGGCTTGCTTCCCCGATGGCTTTAGTTGAACCGAATAGGTTTAATAGGGCTTTCTTGCGCTTGGGTCCCACACCGTCTATGGAGTCCAAGGACGAGCGAATAGTGCGCTTCTGTCGGATCCTTCGGTGATAGCTGACTGCGAACCGATGGGCCTCGTCGCGGATCCTCTGTAGCAATTTCAGGGCCTCTGAGTTTTCTTCAAACTGAACGGGGCTAGCACGATGGGGAAGGAAAACCTCCTCGAACTGTTTGGCAATCGCCAACAGAGGAAGGTCTCCCAGGCCGAACTCCTGTAGGGTATTTCGGGCAGCCTGTAGCTGCCCCTTGCCGCCGTCGATAACTATCAGGTCAGGAATTTCTGCGAAACCCTCTCCTGATGAGTCGTCTTTTTGATTTTTGAACCCTCTGTTCAGCCTTCTTCGTAGGATTTCCTGTAGCATTTTGTAATCATCAGGCCCTCCGCCTTCCTGAATTCGAAATTTCCGATAGTCGGGTTTTTTGGGCTGGGCGCCTTCAAATACGACCATAGACCCCACGGCATCTGAGCCGGAGATATTCGAAATGTCGTAGCCCTCAATGCGATCGGGGAGATGAGGGAGGTCGAATTTTTCAGCCAGCTCTGCCAGGGTGGAGGGGCCCTCTCCGGTCTCGTTGACGCTGATTCTTTCCAGATTGGAATGGGCGTTACGTTTTGCCATCAGCAAAATCTGACGTTTCTTGCCTCTTTGCGGAACGTGAATATCCACCTTAGAGCCACGCGATTCCTCGAGCCAAGTGGTTATCGTCTCCAGCTCGGTAGGAGTGGCCGGTACATATATCTTGGCGGGGATGACCCGGCCCGCTCGATAAAATTCCACCAGAAAAGAATCTAAAATCTCCTCTATGGTGGTTTTTTCGGGTAGCGCGAGTTCGTAATTATCCTGACCTTTGATATTCCCGTTCCGGACAAAAAATACTTGAACCATTGCAGATCTTACTTGACTTGCTACTGCGATGTAATCTTGATCGGCCTGATCCCCGATCCTAACTTTTTGCTTGGCAGTGATTTTTTTGACGGAGCGAATCCGATCTCTCCACCTTGCTGCTCGCTCATAGTCTTTTTCGCTTGCTGCTTTCTCCATCTGTTCCACGAGCTGATCGGTTAGGCCTTCGTAGTTACCCTGCAATAAAGCCTGAACGCTCTCAACCGATTTTAGATACTCTTCTCGGGATATCTTTCCAGCACAGGGTGCCGGGCAGGTCCCCATATGATAGCGGAGACAAGGACGTCTAGTTCCCTTTTCGGAATTCCAGGAACATCTCCGAACCGGGGTCAATTCTTCTATTGTTTTCAAAGTTTCGCGGAGCGCGCTTACATTGGTGTAAGGACCGAAATAATCCGCGCCATCGTCCTTTCTCCTCCGGACCAGTTTAATTCTTGGATATTTCTCGTCGATGATCTTGACGTAGGGGTATCTCTTATTATCTTTGAGCTGAATGTTGAATTTCGGTTGATGTTCTTTTATGAGGCTTTCCTCCAGAATCAGGGCCTCGACCTCGGAATCAGTCACAATGTAATCAATATCGGTCATCTGTTTTTTAAGCGCTTTGATCTTGTAAGGGGTTGACTGGTCTGAGTAGAAGTAACTCTGAACTCTATCTCGTAGAGAGGAGGCTTTCCCAATATACACCACCTCTCCTTCGGATTCGATCAGGTATACTCCGGATTTTTGAGGGAATTTCGCGACTTGGTTCTTCAGCTGCATTGCATCAGCAACTTCTCTAACTGATCGCTGAAAACTTCCTTTAACATATGTCCAGTGTAGGATCTTTCAGTCTTACTTACTTTCTCAGGAGTTCCCTCCGCGATTACTTCGCCGCCGTCTTTGCCGCCTTCCGGACCGAGATCAATGATCCAATCAGCCGTTTTTATCACATGCGGGTTATGTTCTATGACCACGACCGTGTTACCGGCATCTACGAGGCGATGTAAAACCTGAAGGAGTTTTCTGATGTCTTCCGGATGCAATCCAGTTGTGGGTTCGTCAAGCAGGTAGAGGGTGTCTCCCTTCCCTCGCTTGCTGAGTTCTTTGGCCAATTTTACTCTTTGTGCCTCCCCGCCGGATAAGGTGGTTGAAGGCTGGCCCAACTGGATATAGCCCAGGCCTACGTCTTCGAGAGTTTGCAATTTTGACTTGATCTCAGGAATGTTTTTGAAAAATTCCTTCGCCTCGGTGACGTTCATTTCTAGAATGTCGGCAATAGTTTTACCCTTGTAAGTTATCTGGAGGGTTTCTTTATTGTATCGTTTTCCGTCGCAATCTTCGCAGGGGACGGTAACGTCGGGAAGGAAGTGCATTTCGATCTGGTTTACACCTTGCCCTTTGCAGGCCTCACAGCGGCCTCCTTTTACGTTGAAGGAGAACCTTCCCTTGTCGTAACCTCGGGCTTGAGCCTCAGGGGTCTCGGCTAACAATTCGCGAATATATCCGAAAACCTTGATATATGTCGCGGGATTGGATCGTGGCGTCCTTCCAATTGGAGACTGATCGATATCTATTACCCGGGATAAATGCTCGACGCCCTCGATGGAATCGTGCTCTCCGGGTTTTTTACTACCATCATGAAGCTCTCTCTGCAGTTGTCGGTAGATGATCTTATTTACCAGAGTGGATTTCCCGGAGCCGGAGACCCCCGTCACACAATTGAACAACCCCAACGGAATTTTCACCTCTACGTCTTTCAGGTTGAATTCTCTGGCCCCCTTGACCACTATTTCTCGACCCGGAGAATATCGACGCTTTTTGGGGATTGGGATCTCTCTTTCCTCGCTCAAATACTGTCCGGTGAGGGAGTCCTCCGCTTCTTTTATCTGTTGGGGCGGCCCACTGGCAACCACCTCTCCACCGTTTTGTCCTGCCCCAGGACCCAGATCGACGACCCAATCGGCTTCCTCAACAGTCTGGCGATCGTGTTCAACCACTATGACCGTATTACCCAGATCTCGTAGGTCTTTGAGGGTGTTTAATAGTCTACCGATGTCCCGATGATGGAGCCCAACTGTTGGTTCGTCAAGAATGTACAAAACGCCGGTCAGCCCCGATCCTATCTGGGTGGCAAGTTGGATCCTGTGAGCTTCCCCTCCAGAAAGGGTTCCTGCCTCGCGATCCAGGGTAAGATAATTGAGGCCTACGTCCAATAGGAATCCCAATCTAGATTTGATTTCCTTCAGGATTTCCCCGGCGATCAACTTTTCTCTGTTGCTGAGCTCCAGGTCCAGAAAGAAGTCGTAGGTCTCTTCTATGGGCAATCCTGTGATTTCAGTGATGTTCTTTTCATTCACGGTTACTGCCAAACTGGTTGGGTTAAGTCTTCCTCCTTGGCATTTGGGACAAGGGAGTTTGCTCATGTATTCTTCTATCCGTTTCTTGGTACTGTTTGAGGAGGCATTTTTGTACTTTTCTTCAAGAGATGTGATAATCCCTTTGAACCTTCTGTTATGTTTTCTCGTTTCTCCTCTTCGATTTGTATACAGGAAAGAAACCTTTTTCTCGGATCCGTGGAGCAGCAGTTCTAATTTCTCTTCAGGAAGTTCACCAATTGGCTTGTCTCGATCTATGTTGTAATGCTTGCAGAACGCAGAGAGGATAGCCTCCCTCCACTTGCTCCGGTTTTGTCTCCAGGGCAGTACCCCCCCGTCTTTGATGGAAAGCGCCTGGTCCAGGATCAGGTCGGGGTCTACTTCCATTTTTGAACCCAATCCATCACATTCGGAACACGCACCGTATGGGCTATTGAATGAGAACATCCGGGGAGTCATCTCTTCAAAGTTAACGCCACAGGTAGGGCAGGCCAGGTCCTCGCTGAACCGCAGTTCTTCACCTTCGGACAAACCTATGACCACATTTCCCTCCCCTAGCTCCAGGGCAGTTTCAAGCGAGTCCGCGACCCGCGACCTATAATCGGATTTGATGACCAATCGATCTACGACCACGGCTATATCGTGTTGTACGTACTTTTCCAAGTCAATATCCTGTTCTAATTCGTAAATGTCACCATCTACCCGGACCCTCATAAACCCTTTGTCCCTTAGCTGCTCAAATAGATCCACATATTCGCCCTTTCTACCTCTAACCAGAGGGGCCATTATATAAGCCTTGGCACCCTCACCCAGGTTCATCACCTGGTCAATGATTCGATCCGGGGTTTGATGAGCCAACGGTTGACCGCATTGGTGGCAATGTGGTTTTCCGATATGAGCGAACAGAAGCCGCAGGTAATCATAAATCTCAGTAACAGTCCCAACTGTTGACCGAGGATTTTGGCTGGTTGCGCGTTGGTCAATGGAAATTGCGGGAGATAGGCCCTCTATGAAATCCACTTCAGGTTTTTCCATCTGGCCCAGGAACCTGCGGGCATATGCTGATAGGGATTCGACATAACGTCTTCGGCCCTCTGAATAAATAGTGTCAAAGGCCAACGACGATTTCCCGGAGCCGCTCAGGCCTGTAATTGCCACCAGCTGGTTGCGAGGGATTTCGAGGTTGATATCTTTTAGGTTATGTTCTCTGGCCCCTTTAATATAAATCTTTTCCATCATTATCAAAAAATTATACAGGCGTCCTCCCTGAAACTAAAGGTGTCGAGGTATAAAGAGAGCGTTTTCGCTTAACGGCCATGGTCTCGTCCTTTGCTGGCACGTCGGAGTTGGCTCTCTGCTTAAGTTGTATAGATTTCAACTATCGTCATTGCATCCGCCTGCCAGTTGCTTATTGTTAATTATGAATCATCGACCATCAGTTTCGCGCTCTCGGCTGGCGGGGTTTTCTCACCTTGACTAGCTTCATTTTCTTAACCACATCTGCTGGGCTGCAGCCTGGTTCGTCATTCTGCAGGCCTCTGGAGCAGGTCCTGCTATAGGTTTTACTTGTGGGCTTCCATCAGCAGTTTTGCCATCACTTTCCTCATTCTCTCGATGCATTTCGGGAGGTGAACTCGTCAAGCCCGCTGTTGCGGGTCGGGAGAGTAGCCTCTCCTACAGCGAAGCCTTCGCCACCATAGCGGCAGAGCTCTTGATGATGGCCATCCTGACTACGGTAATTCTGGTGGGCTTCTTCTCAGAGCTTTGGGCGGCTGCTCGTGGATGATCGGTTATACATAGGTTTTTTCAGCCTTTCTTGCCGGCATGATGGCTCTTCTTTTGACTAACTCTTTTCGAGGACTCCACGGATTGAGAGGATGATCGGCTTATTCAAACGCATTTTACCCTGGAAGAACTTCCTGGGAAAGGCCGAGAAGAGGACGGAGGAATGGGGATCTCGAGAGGAGGCTATATCGGAGTATTTGCCCTGGTGGCGCTGAAAGGTAGCACTGCGGTGACGTATTCGTTTTCAATTCAGGCTATCCAATGGATCATTACAGGAATTGACCTGACCCTGCTAGCTTTTTATGGAATTATGAACTCTTTGGCAGAGAGAATCCGAGGGAGGACTGAGCCACCTACTTCCCTGAGGGCTAGAGAAAAAGTGGCAAGGGAGGGTCAAAACACCCTCCTACCACTCACCCCCTCGCATGTGCCGCTTTCAGTCACAGGCTTGAATTAGGCAAATTTGGCAGTCAAGCTATCTGAGATGCCTTTCGTATATCTGTAGATAACGCTCTCCAATGTTTTCGAGCCGATGCTGGTCCGCCATTTCCTTGGCATTACTAACCAGGCTCTCTCGCAAATCTTCGTTTTCGATACCCTTCTCGATCAACTTGACAAACTGATCCAGAGAGTTTCCTTTGAGGCAATTATCGCCGTCCTTCAGCCAGCCCTGATAGACGGGAAGGTCTCGGGTCACAATTGGAATGCCTCGGGTAGCGGCTTCCAGTAAGACGATCCCCTGATTTTCCTCGTAGGAAGGGAAAAAGAAGAGATCTCCTGATGAATAAGCTGCCTGGATATCTTCCACGTACCCGGTAAAGGTCATGTTGGCGGGTGCATTGGCAATTGCCTGGTCCATGTCCCTGTCGTACATCATCAGCTTGTTCATCCTGGAACCAAACCAGATGAATTCGTATTGGGGTAACAGATGGGCAGCCTGAACGAACAAACTAATTGCTTTACGAGCAATTACCTGGCCTACCCCGATGACCGTGGGTTTGTTCAGGTCAAATTTATCCCTGTATTTTTTTCTCTTCTTTCTGGAGAACTTGACTTTCTCGTAGTCCACTCCGTTACTTACCACTCTTATTTTCTCCTCGCTGACCCCGAAATCGATAATCATATCTCTTGTATAGGAGGAAGGTGTAATTACCAGGTCACCGCTCCGATAGAAAGTCACCAACCAGCGAATGAATGGTTTGGATAGCAGACGGGAAAAAGTGAAGCCTCCGATTACGTCCTTGCCTGAGTGGGCAAATACGATGCCCAGCTTGCCTTTTCGTTGGGCCTGTTTCAAACGTATCAGTGAAATAGGGCTGCACCAATTGGCATGAAAGACTTCGTAGGGCTCTGATGGTTTCTCTTTGACGTTTACGTCCACGAACCGAAGGGCCTTACTCTGCTGTTTTACGGCAGCTGTGATCCCGTGAGTTCCAAACATAGTGGGATCTTCATACACGCAGACATTTCTAATCATACCATCACCTGTTTATTTATAGTTATCTTATTGTAGTTATTAGTCAATTAAATAAATACTATTACCCACAAAGCGTTTAGCCGACTATTATAGAAAAGCATATAGTTTCTCTTCCTGGTTCGCAAATAGCTCGCATAAGCCTGGTGGGGCTCCGGGTTGGAAAAGTGACTCTGATCGGGTATATTACTACGGCTGGCTAATAGGTTGGTATCTCGCTAATAATTCTTATAAAATCAGAAGCAACTTTTTAGTGTATCTAAATTTCCACTATGAGTCTGTTTTTTTATCGATTGATTGGAATCCTATTCCGCGCTGGGTTACGCCCTTTTTATGATGTGGAAGTCAAAGGTCTTGGCAACTATAGTGAAACACCTTCTACCTTAATCGTTGCCAACCACAAACGAGATCTCGACTCCATACTGCTTGCCTCTCTGTTTCACTTTCATCGTGATCTCTTGCGTCCCGGGAAACCTATCTCTTTCATGGGTTCCAAAAGTCTTTTTGAACCGGGGTTTTTAGGCACCTGGTTGAATGCTCCGGAGTTTGTCAGGAAAATCTTGGTTTTTATTCCCCTGGATAGAATTCTCCGGGGCTTAAATGCTTATCCCATTGGAAATCTTGAGTTTCGCTCGATACCGACTCATGAGGCTCTTCGCCTCATCGCGAAGAGGGATGGGAACTGTAAGATCAGGGAAATTATAACCGAAGATTCCATGGATCGTGTTGCTGATAGATTGTCTCTCGAGACCCCAGAAATGAGGATCAAGGATTACCTCGACCAAAAGGCTTACCCGCGGAAGAAAATTAAGCTGCAATGGTTGAGGAAGCCGTACCGAAAGACACTCAAGCGTAATACGCTGGAACTAGTCAAAGCACAACTTGGGACGTTTGTAAAGCTGTTGAACGAGGGGGGTATCTTATACATAACTCCTGAAGGCCAGCTTTCAACGAACGGATTGTTGGGGCCTTTGAAAGACAGCCTTTTGATACTCATTGAGGAAACGGATCCTACCATTACCGTAACCCCGACCAACATTACCTACGATTTCATGACCGCCGGAAAAGCTCGGATATTTGTTAACGTGGGTGAGGAAATGAAGGACTTTTCCGGACTGAGTCAAAAACAGAAAAAGAAGAGTATCCGCCGCTCCATTCTGGAGCTGACCACGGTTACCATGAGCCAGTTGGGAAGCAACCAGCTGGTTAGATTGGTTGAGAATGAAACCTTGCGGATCTCGGAAGACAGCTTGCGGGAGAGGGTCTTGGAAAAGCTCGAGTGTTTAAAAGACGAAGATCTTTTCTTTGATGAGCGCTTACTGGATACTAGGAAGGCTGCAAGAAGATGGGAGCTGTTTTTGGAATATTGCCTTCGAGAAGAAATACTTACTCCTGAATCCGGGGGCAAATTAGCTATCGATCCAGAGTTGGGGTATGACTCTAGCGCCTCAGACCGCTTGAATCGGGATGAACGAATTGGTTATAAGCAAGACCCAGTTCGTTATTGTAACAATGAATTGTCGGCTTTGTCCCAGATCGATTTGGTCTCCTTGCCAAGGAAATAATGACCTGTGAAGAGCTGTGGGGAGAGCAGGGATTGCGCGGGTTCTTGCAAAGATTTGGCATCCGGCCCGATGAGAAAAGTGGTCAGCATTTTCTGCACGATCCCTCCGTCCTCCACCGAATAACAAACGCAGGGGGGAGTTCCGACGGTGCAGTGGAAATCGGATCGGGGGTAGGTAATCTCACCTGCTTACTGGCAAACCGACATGAGGACCTCTGGGCTATCGAGATAGATGAGCGGTTTCAAGCCCCTTTCCAGGAGAACCTTTCCGGTCAGCCCCACGTGGAATTTATCTGCAGGAATTATTTGGAGTTGAATATTGCCGAGCTGGCGCTACCGGAGCGGAGAGAAACCACTCTTTACGGTAATATTCCTTACCATCTCACCTCTCCTATTCTCAGAAAAGCCATGAATGAACATCGTTTTTTTGACCAGGCAATTCTCACTCTTCAGAGGGAAGTAGCAAGGAAAGTACTGGCCGAGCCGGGTACCAGAGAGGTTACCCCGCTGACATTTCTGACCTACTGCTATGCCGATTCTTCACTAGTAACCGAAATAGAGCCAGAGTCCTTTTACCCCGCACCAGAAGTTGCTTCTTCAGCAGTCAAATTTTCTTTTCTGGAGACCCCTCGGATAAGTACTGATAGAGATCTGTTTTTCAAAGTGGTCCGGGCCGTTTTTAAATACCGACGAAAAACGATTAGAAACGCCCTGAAGGAGGCCCCGGAATTGAATCTCTCCCCCAAACGCGTGGACTCGATCTTATCTACCTCTGATGTGTCCAGAAACGCAAGACCGGAACAACTTGACTTTACTGATTTTCGCAGCTTGACCCTTTCTTTTCGGCGTTTGGTTGAATAGGAAAGCCTGTCGGAAAATGTAACCTGATATCCCTCTCCGGCCCCAAATATCTAACCCTCACATGCTTCTCTCTTGAAACGTGGACTAGGGTGTCATATCATTATTGAGAATTGAGGGAGGTAAGTTATTTCCTATGGCAGAACCAGCTGTAGTACAGAAAAATCGTGCTCATTGTGTAGGCCGAAGGAAAGAATCGGTAGCTAGGGTGTACCTGGAGGAAGGAGAAGGGGAGATCACCGTAAACGGAAAACCGGGAATTGACTACTTCCAGCCTTTACCTTTTACCGAAAAGGTTTTAAATACTGTTCTTCTGAAGCCATTTGTGGTGACTAATACCCAGAACAACTATAACGTTGAAGCCCAGGTCGAGGGTGGAGGATACAAAGGCCAGCTCGAAGCTCTACAGCATGGAATTGCTCGGGCCCTAACTGCTTTTGATGAAAATTACAAACCCGCCCTTAAGGAATACGATCTTCTCACACGGGATCCCAGAATGGTGGAGCGCAAGAAATATGGACGCCACAAAGCCCGTCGCGGTCAACAGTTCTCCAAGCGATAAATACTGCTTTCATTATCAGTTACTATCTTTTGGCTTTTAAGAACCATTACTTGAATACTGCTTTGGATTTTTGTCGTGCCAGCTATTTGCTACCGGGGTGTGAGAATCTATGAAGGAAGAAATTCATCCGGAATTACGAAAAGTTACTGTCCACTGTGCTTGCGGCGCTGAGTACGAGACTCTCTCCACCAAAGAAGATTTACGCGTAGATGTCTGTTCCAACTGCCATCCGTTCTATACTGGGGAGTCTCGATTCCTGGACTCAGAGGGCCGTATTAGCAAATTCGAAAAGAAGTACGGTTCTTCCGAATCTTCAGCTACTGAGGAAAGTCCGGAGGAGGAAGAGACCCAGGAATCAGCATCCCAACAGGATTCGGTTTCGGAAGATGAAGACGACGACGAATAGCTTTTAGTTTAAATCCTATGAGATAAGAAGGTCGACAAATGCCTGTGGGCGGCCAAGCCGTAATCGAGGGAGTTTTGATGCGCAATGAGGATCGCCTTGCCGTCGCAGTTCGCCGTCAGAGTGACGGCGAAATATTGGTCCGGGATCTCCCTCCCCGCCAACGCTTCAAACGTTTGAGCAGCATCCCCTTCCTTCGTGGAATATTCAATCTTTACGACATGCTTTCCACGGGCGTTCGAGCATTGAATCTCTCCGCCGATCTCGCGTTAGAGGAAGAAGGAGAGGAATTTGGATTGAAGGAAATGCTGATTACTTTTACTCTGGCGATTATCATTGCGGTTGGTGGGTTTGTTCTTTTCCCGGTCTGGGCGACCAATAGTCTCGGCGGTTTGTCCAAGGCAAACCCGATTCTGTTCAATCTGGTTGAAGGTGGAATAAGAATTCTGCTTTTCCTTACGTATCTGCTGGGAATATCTTGTATGAAAGATATTCGCCGGGTCTTTCAGTACCACGGCGCGGAGCACAAATCCGTACATGCCTACGAACACGGGGAAGAATTGAATGTGGAGAAGGCTCGAAAATACACAACTCAGCATCCCAGATGTGGTACGGCGTTTCTTATGATTGTACTAATTGTCGCCATTTTGGTCTTTTCCCTGGTTGGAAACCCTCCGCTGTTAATCAAAGTTGCCAGCCGAATCCTGCTTCTCCCAGTAGTGGCCGGTATCTCCTATGAGATTCTCAGGTTCACCGGAAAACACGTCGGCAACCCGCTTTTGAAACCGTTTGTTCAACCAGGTCTGTGGTTGCAGAAAATCACCACTGGCGAGCCCAGTGAACGTCAATTGGAAGTTGCTCTAGCCGCGCTCAAAAGGGTGGTTGAGCCCGATCAAGAACCAAAGAAGAGTGGATCCGTGCCTGAGGGGGCCTCCTCCAATACCTCAAACTAATTACCGGTTGTCTCTCTTTTTTCGATCCACTAATCGACATTCAACTTAGTGATGTTCTTGCCCAGATGCAGGGTTTAGCCTCCGCTCTCCAGCCCGTTATCTCAAATTCAACTCTTCTGCCTTTTCCGTTGCTTTGACGATTGCTTTGATCATGGCAACCCTGACCCCCCCTTCTTCCAGTTTCATTATTCCGTCTACTGTTGTGCCTGCGGGGGTGGTTACCATATCTTTCAGCATTGCGGGATGTTCTCCGGTGGCCAAAACCATCTTGGCGGCCCCCAGCAAAGATTGAGAAGCCAGGGTGGTGGCCAGTTGTCGGGGAAGTCCCACTTTGACCCCAGCTTCAATTAAGGCTTCGATGATCAGATATCCGTAAGCAGGCCCACTTCCGGACAGACCTGTGACAGCGTTCATCAACTGCTCTTCTTGTAGTAACTTTACTCTCCCCACCGGGGTAAACAACTTGCGGGCCAGCTCAATGTCATCTTCAGTTGCTAACTGACCCGGACAGAGGACGGTGATTCCTTCATTTACGGTAACTGGTGTATTGGGCATTGCCCGTATCACCGCTACTTTGGACTTCAAGCGACTTTCAATATAATTTGTTTCCACGGCGGCCGCAACCGAAATAATCAGTTGCTCTTCGGTAACCAATTTGCCGATCTCCTCAGTTACTACCGCCATGACCTGAGGTTTGACGGCCAGGAGCAGAAAGTCACTTTTCCGAACCAGGGTTTTGTTGTCCGTTAAAATCTCGATGTTCAACTTCTCGGACGCCTTCTCTGCGGTCACCTGGTGAGCAGTACTTCCCACAATCTGAGAAGATTTCATGGTGTCGTTATTTATCAGGCCCTCAATGATTGCGTTTCCAATAGTTCCGACGCCGATAACTCCGAGCGTTCCCCGTACTTTGCTGGCTGCTGTTGATTTCATAGCTACCATTTTACCTCCGCGTGACATGGACTATAAAACGATCCTACATCGAGGATTTCACGTCAAGCAGTATTCTGGGACAATTGTCTACTCAGGGGAAAAGGGCTAAGATGTCCTTAATATTCGCTTAAATAGAGCTGAAATGCCACCTGCAATCCAATATAACCGACCAACAAACTTAACGGTAGCGCACACGCCGTCGGGAACTATGCTTGGAGCTTGCTGAAGTGGTGACCTTCGTGATGTTGGGCCTCAACTGTGTAGGAAGGATTACGGCTACCGGAATGATAATCGGACACTCTGAAAAAGCGACAGGGTATTGAACATGGGAATGAGCCAATGTGAGTTGTTTGCTCGCTGGCGATCGCTATAATTACTAGGGGATGGTATGACATGATAGACCAGCTGGAGGCTCCTTTCTACTTGCCAGCTTTTAGGGGAATTGGAGGTGCACGATTAAGTGAACTCGAGAAGTATTAACAAGGGAAGTCCTGTTCCTATCTATTATCAGCTAAAAGAGTTAATCAAAGAGAGGATTGAAAGTGGTTTTTACGAACCTCATGAACGCCTGCCTTCTGAGCGTCAGCTTGAAAAGCAACACGGTATCTCCCGAATGACTGCTCGTCAGGCGCTTTCCGAGCTTGAATCCGAGGGATATATTTATCGTGAGCAGGGGAAGGGTTCTTTTGTGGCAGAGCCAAAGTTTCGTCAGGCTCTCCTGGAATTGACGAGCTTCTCGGAGGACATGCAACGTAGAAATCTGGAACCAGGTTCCAAGGTTCTGAATATTGATGTAGTTGAAGGAGATCGAAAAATGGCGCAGAAAATGGACGCGGCAGGGAATGAAAGCTTTATTAGGCTCAAGCGTCTGCGTCTTGCAGATGAAGAGCCTCTGGGAATAGAAACAGCTCATTTGCGAGAGGTTTTCTGTCCAGGGTTGGAGGAATTTGATTTCCAGGACAGGTCTCTGTATTCAACCCTCCAGAAAGAGTATGACCTCAAGTTTGGGCAAGCTAAACAATCGGTGGAAGCAACAATTGCCAGTGAATTTGAGGCTCGAGTTTTGGGAATTGAAGAAGGAACACCGATGCTTGCTACTGAACGGTTCACTCTTTTGGACGACGGTGAAACAATAATCGAGTTTACCCGATCCACCTATCGGGGGGATCGTTACAAACTCTTCGTTGAACTTCACCGTGAAATCTAAGATTTGACCACAACCGCTATTCTCTTTCTCTATTAATTCTACTTGGAGGTTGGATAGGTCTTGGATATTTTAGTTGAACAGAACTATGAGTCAATGAGTCAGACTGCTGCAAGATTGGTCGCTCGGGAAATACTTCTCGTGCCTGATTTGGTTTTAGGCCTTGCTACAGGGAATACTCCCGTGGGATTTTACAGTGAACTTGTAAAGTTACATGAGGAAAACCTCCTAGACTATTCAAGCCTTAAGACCTTCAACCTGGACGAATACTACCCCATACCCCCCTCCCATCCCGAAAGCTTCACTAATTATATGTACGAACGTTTTTTTAATCACGTTAACGTTCCTGAGCAAAATATTTATATCCCCGATGGGACAGTTGAGTCAGTTGAAGAGTACTGTAGGAGGTACGAGGAGTGGATAGAAGAGTCGGGAGGGTTGGATCTCCAACTCCTTGGTATCGGGAAAAACGGGCATATTGGTTACAATGAGCCGGGTTGTAGCTGGGATAGTGTGACTAGATTGGTTGAGCTGGACCCGAGGACCATGGAGGGCCAATCTGATAAATTCGATAATCCCCCGACCCAGGCCCTGACCATGGGAGTAAAGACCATCATGGGTGCGGATCAGATTCTTTTACTTGCTTCAGGTGCTAAAAAGGCCGAGGTGGTGGAGGTAGCTCTGAATGGACCGGTCACAACTGATGTACCTGCTTCCATCTTGCAGTTGCACCCCAATGTCACCGTAATCCTGGATCGTGAGGCTGCAGCTGAACTTGATGGTTGTTGAGGCAAAGCTGGATCCTAGCAGTTGATCCTCATTGAGTCGACCGATAGTATATCAGAGACCGGAATAACGTCCAACTATAGCCGGGATGACAAAGGATTGCGTTGATAGCTTATGCATGAATATTCAGTCGCAACTGAATTAATTGAAACTCTTGAACAACAGGTCGAGGAGGAGAAACTCGTTCGGGCCATCAAGGTTCACCTCAGACTCGGTGAACTTCGCCTCATTTCCAAGGAAGCACTCGAGCAAGCTTACGAAGTCTTGGTAGAAGATACTCTGCTGAAAGATTCTTGCCTGGAGTTTGAAGAAGTAGCCATCGAGATTTCCTGTAAGGAATGTAATTTTAAGGGTCCTGTAGAGTATGAGGACGATCCGGCATTTCATTTTTCAACTCCTGTTCTCTCCTGTCCCCAGTGTGGCGGCTCAGTGGAGATTATCAAGGGCCGTGAGCTGGAAGTCCGAACCCTGACCGTGAGGGAGATTGACGATGAGCAAAGTGGTCGCTAAAGAAATTTCGGTTAATGGGGTAGTTCAGGCAGTGGGTTTTCGGCCCTTTGTCTACAGAATAGCCG
>JBKGZS010000095.1:0-4584 GCA_046543285.1 Candidatus Acetothermia bacterium
TAGTAGGGCCTGTATCCAGTACCGCACCGATAAGTGCCATAGAGGACGCCGTTGATGCCGGAATACCAGTTGCAACGGCAAATTCCGACGTAGAAACTCCGGCAGTATCGATATCAGTGTCCTACGGAAACAAGAACGCAACCGCTGCCCTGGCCGAAGAGGTAGTTGATTATTTGGAGAACGAAGTTGAACCAATTGGAGAAGTTGCCGGGACGGTTCTGCATCTGCAGGGGTCGCTGGAGATGAGCATCGGCAGAGAAAGATCGGCCGGTATATTCGAAGTTTTCGAAGGAGAACCCAACTCAAAGACGGACAAATACCCGGACCTCAAACACAGAGTCGTTCAGACCGACTTCCAGAAACAACCCGGGTTCGAGAAAACCTACAACGTGCTGCAGGCCGAAGGTGGGGAAGTTGACGCCATTATCGGAAACTCCACTTCCTGTAGAGGCGCTGTAGAGGCACTGGAAAGGTACGGTAAAGACAAGGGAGAAGTGTTCATAGCCGCCCACGGAGGAACGCCACCGGATGTTGAGATGGTAAAAGAAGGCTGGTTTCAGCGAGCCTACGAGCAACCCACGCACTTTTACCTCCCGATAGCTCTGCACTACCTCAAGGTAATTAACGAAGAAGGAGAGGAGGCACTGCCTGATATAGGTGAGACGGTTACTGCCGAAGATCTCGAGATCAGCGGCCACGAACACCTCGACATGAATATCTGGGAGTACCCGAGCTGGGCTCCGGCCCAGATCAAGGAGAGTAACGGTCATCGGTGGTTTCAGACAAGTGGGAGGATAATAACTCCGGAAAACGTTGATGAGCCAACCTTGTGGGGTAATATATTCGGCCAGGAAGCCGCGTAAAGTCCCTACCGCACTAGAAGCTAATAAATGAAACAATCACGGGCGAAAAGGGGTTTTACCGTTTTTCGCCCGTGATTTTATAACAAAGTACTTTAACTAAGGGTGGTATAGTTGAATCTGGAAAAAATAGAATTGTTTTTACTGGACAATCTGGTATGGATAATTGTTGCCATATTCTTTCTGGTTTTCGGCCTTCTCAAGCCGGACGCTTTTTTATCCGTCAGCAACTTCAGGTTTATAATTTATAGTTCTGCGGCACTGGGGTTTCTGGTCCTTGCTGAAGGAGTGTGTCTTATAACGGGAAACTTTGACCTATCAATAGGTCAAATGGCCGGTTTCCTGGCAATGTTAAACGCCCTGATAATTACTAAGTGGGCCCCGGGAATTCCCTGGTATCTGGCGATACTCATAATTATAGCTCTTGGAGGGCTGCTGGGCGCGGTTAACGGAATATTTATCGGGAAATTTGGACTGAACCCCTTTCTCGTAACACTTTCTACCTACATGATTTTCAAAGGAGGCACACTTACGGTAAGTTCTAGCCCTATCAGGAGGGGGTTCCCCGAAATATATCTGGCCATAGGGGGTGGAAGTATCGGCGGGATTCCTAACGCGATAGTCGTCCTATTCGGAGGCTTGATAGTCCTTGGCTACATACTCCGGTATACAAGGTTCGGAAGCCATTTGTATGCGGTGGGTAGTAATCCTCAATCGGCCTCTATGACAGGGATACGCGTTGACAATATGCTTCTATACACTTATATACTCTCCGGACTTCTAGTAAGTGTAGCTGCAATACTTTTTACGGGTTTCGTGGGATCGGCAACGCCCGGGCTTGCTAACAATACGTTGTTCACTGCGTTTGCCGGTGCCGTGATTGGTGGAATTAGCCTAAATGGTGGCAGAGGAAAATTGTCCGGAGCGGTTGGCGGAATCCTTCTGGTGGGAACGATTGAAGCAGGACTGACCATGATGTACGTACCGCCCCAGCAAACGACTATTTACACCGGTCTACTGGTTCTTGTGGCGATAATTATAAACCAGCTAAAAGAGACCGCCAGAGACAAGATCCTCATGGCGGGAAGTTAAACACAGGGAGGTAGAGAATGAGCGAAACACCGATTCTGGAAATGCGTGAGGTCCACAAGTGGTTCGGGAACATCCGTGCTGTGGAGGGCGTAGATCTATCCATAAAGCCCAACGAGGTCGTAGGTTTGGTAGGGGATAACGGAGCCGGGAAGTCAACTCTGATAAAGATGATTTCCGGAGTACTAACGCCTACAAAGGGAGAGATTTACTTCGAAGGAGAAAAGGTAAATATATCGAGTGTTGACAAGGCCCGGAATCTAGGAATTGAAACCGTTCATCAGACCCAGGCAGTGGCCGAGGACAGGAGCGTAGCTGACAACATTTTTCTGGGAAGGGAGTTGGTGAATTCCTACGGGCCGCTCAATGTTTTAGACCGGAAAGAAATGAGGAGTATCAGCAAAAGGCTTACTCAGGAACTTGGACTCGACATACCGAGCCCCGATCACGAAGTCAGGTTTTGTTCCGGTGGGGAAAGGCAGGGAGTGGCCATCGCTCGAGCTATGTACTTTAAAGCCAGCTTAGTTATACTTGACGAGCCGACGACCGCTCTATCGGTGAAGGGCCGGGACCAGGTACTTAGTTTGGTAAAGCACATGAAGGGGGAAGATATCTCAATAATTTTTATCACTCACAATATTCATCACGTTTATCCCGTCGCGGACAGGTTTGTAGTAATGTCTCACGGGGAGATTACTAAGAACGTAGCCAAGGAAGATACTTCTCTAGAGGAAATAGAAGACCTTCTTGCTCACAAGGGTGAAGTAGTCAATCAATAGGGGGTAAAATGAATACTCGTCAGCGGTTTTTGGAGTCAATGAAGAATTTCAATACCGATGTATCAACGATGAAGTGGGAGTTTGGCTACTGGGGGGAGACAATTAACCGGTGGTACAGGGAAGGACTTCCGAAAGAGAGCCCACCCGAATTGCCCACGGAAATTACCACCCCCACTTCGTCTTTATATATCCCCGCCTGGAATTGTGAAAACAAATTCATTGACGAAGGGGAGTACCCGGAAGGGATAGCTATAACTGCCGGTGGATTATATACGCCAACTCAGGGTTTTCCACTCGACAGCGACGTCCGGGAACGGACTGGGATGGATCAAACACAGAAATTAGTTGATTTAAATCTCCTTTTTTACCCCACTTTCGAACCAGAAACCATCAAGGATACCGAGGACAAGTTAATTTACAGGGATATAGATGGTGTAGTCCGAACTTTTCTAAAGGAAACGGCTACTTTGCCTTCCTGGAGGGAGAGCCCCATCAAGGGCTGGGATAGCTGGGAAAGGCTGAAGGAGGAACGAATAAGCTTCGATCATATTGAGGACAGGTTGCCCGAGGACTGGGACGAGAAGGTAGAGAAGTATAAGAATAGGGACTACCCGCTCGGACTTGGAGGTTATCCCCAAGGGCTTTTCGGTACTCCGGCGCACTTGCTGGGTTACGAAAACCTTTTTAAATGGTACTATCGGAAACCGGACCTAATCCACGATATCCTGAATACACTGACCGACCTCTGGATAGCGGTATTTTCCGAAGTACTGAAAGACGTCGATATAGATCATGCGCAGATCTGGGAAGATGTATCCTACGGCACGGGGTCGATGGTTTCGCCTGAGACGATGGAAGAGTTCATGGTTCCGTACTACAAAAAGCTTACAGATTTTCTCAAGGGAGAAGGTGTCGATTTGATCTTCGTCGATACGGACGGTCAGTGCATGGATATCATCCCGCTATTTATAGACGCTGGCGTTACTGGAATGTTGCCCTTTGAGGTCAGTGCAGGGATGGACGTCGTGAAGGCAAGAGAAAAATTCCCCGACCTAGCCATGATGGGCGGCATCCCCAAATCGGAGATTACCAAGGGAAAAGAAAGGATTGACGAAATTCTGGAGCCGGTGGAGTTCCTGCTGGAAAGGGGCGGTTATATTCCGTTCGGGGACCACCTAATACCACCGGACGTACCCTGGAAACACTTCCGATATTACAGAGAACGGTTGAACGATCTGATAGATAAGTCAGGTTAAAGGTTTCCGTTTTTAAGTTGATTCTCAAAGAGGTGTTGAAATGACTGAAAGTACTTCTGGAGCGAAGAAATGGTTTTTCCCGGATGGGTACCTGCCGGAACCTGAAGAGAGCCCGGTTGCTCCGAGCCACGAGACCGTTTCCATTCTGAACCCTTCCGGCGAGAAAGCTACGGTAAATGTGACTGTATACTTCGAGGATAGAGAACCGATAGCTGGAGTGAAGGTCGAGGTGGAGGCTAAACGTAACGTTCACGTGAGGCTCGACCAATTTAAGAAGTATTCGGGCGAGGAGATACCGAGAGAGACGCCCTATGGTCTGGAAATAACGAGCGATATTGGCGTGATATGTCAGCTCTCCCGAATGGATACAAGAAACGACAACCTGTCCCTGTTCACCACACTGGGATACTGGGAGAAGTAGGCTGGGAGTAAAGTTGTTAGATTAATTCAAAGGTGATTTCGTTTTGAATTCCAAGTGCAGAGTTAAAGAGGCTTTAACCGGGGAAGAAGTTCCCGACAGAGTTCCTGTACAGTTTGACCTTTGTGCGGAGCTTCTGGAGGGTTTTTCCGATAAACTGGATATTCCGGCCGAGTACAGGG
>JBKGZS010000096.1:0-4461 GCA_046543285.1 Candidatus Acetothermia bacterium
GCAAATTCCGGCCAGACAGCCAGGGCATAGGTATTGTGGTTCCATATGGGATCCAGCCAGATAAGGCTGTCTTCGGTCTTATCGACGGATTTCACTACAGCGTAGAGGGCGTCGTGGTCTATCGCGGGATCGTATGGATACCCCAGATGGGACATCCAGGCAGTTCCGGTATATTCGGCCGCGATGTCTATGCTCCCGTCCTCCAACCCATTTCGTAGAACCATCGAGGATAAGTCGGCTTTGAGGTTAACTTTGAATCCGTGTTCTTCCAGGACCTGCTTCATCAATTGACCCATTATATACTGCTCGGTGAAGTTCTTGTTTCCAATTGTTACCTCTTTATCGGCCGCAAAAACCCCGATAGAAAACCCAGCTACAAATACAGCAACGATTAGGAAAACACCAAATCTTTTCATGTGTTACCTCCTTTTAAGAGAATAGGATAATTAAAATTTAACCGTATCAGTGAATTTATTAAAAAGTTGGCTTATATCACCTCCTCCTCCTGTTTTCGAGCTACTGAGCCTTTTTCAAACCTCTGGGAGTCATTAAGGATTCAAAGCTTCCAAGAACCGTGTCCAGGATCACGGCCAGGGCAGCGGTTGGGGCCGCTCCCTGTACTATCAATAGAGGGATCTGAGTGTATAGTCCAGTTAGGATTATTTTCCCTAGCCCCTCTCCACCAACGAGCACCGCGAGCGTGGCAGTCCCCACACATATAACAGTAGATGTCCTGATACCTGCCATAATTACTGGTCTGGCAAGTGGAAGTTCTATCCTCCAGGCAATCTGAGCCCGAGACATCCCCATTCCTTTTGCGGACTCAATTATCGCGGGATTAATGTCCCTTATTCCTGTGTAAGAATTTCGTAGCACCGGCAGCAGGGAGTATACGAATAGGGCAACTATCGCGGAATTAAAGCCATAGCCGAGAAGAGGCGCCATGATGGCGATGACGGCCAGGCTGGGGATGGTCTGGCCCACATTAGCGGCACCCACAATTGGTGTCGCATAGTTCTCGAGACCGGGGCGGGTTACCAAAATTCCCAGGGGTATACCAACCCCGATCGCAAGCAGTTCGGCAATCCCCACCATCTTCATATGATTCCAGGCCTGGCGAGATATATCCGAGTAAGTTTTGGGTTCCATGTATTTCAGTGAATCCATTTCTGTTACCCACACCGTAAGACCAATAAAAATTCCCAGCAGGACTACGAGCACTATTCTTCTTCTCATTTTGATACCTCGGGGTGTTTTCCCCCTGTTTCGGTATATGTTTCCCCGATTAAACCCTGCAAGTCGTTAAAAGTAAGTAACCCTTCCAGCCTGCCGTCGTCGTCAACTACGGGGAGGTTAGCTACGTCCCGTTCCAGCATAACTGTAAGCGCTTCTGCCAGACTGGTTCCCCGCCCTACGCAGCCCGTCTCTTGAACCATCACGTCTTCTACCGTTTCACCGTCGGCATCTTCTATGTCTTCCCTGTTGACCCACCCCTTTAACTTTTTGCGGTTCTCCACCACGAGCAGGTAGTTGATTTCTTCCTTAACCATCAGGTCTTCGATGGAAGACAGGCTATCGTCCTCCTTAACTACCCGCGGGGACTTTTTCATGGCCTGTTCGACTTTCATCAACCGGAGACTCTTTAACGTCCTATCGCTACCCACGAAATTCCGAACGAACCTGTTCTCCGGTCTTGCCAGGAGTTCGGCAGGAGTGGAATACTGGATTAACTCTCCATCCTTAAGAAGGGCAACCAGGTCTCCCATCTTGATTGCTTCGTTGATGTCGTGAGTCACGAAGACGATCGTTTTTTGAATCTCGCTCTGGATCTTCAAGAATTCATCCTGGAGCCGATCCCGAGTTATCGGGTCAATGGCGCCAAATGGTTCGTCCATGAGCATTATGGGGGGATCCGCTCCGAGCGATCGGGCCACTCCTACACGTTGCCTTTGACCACCCGATAGCTCCGAAGGGTACTTGTTTACGAATTCCTCTGGCTTCATCCCCATAAGCTCAAGCAGTTCCTTCGTTCTTTTTTTCTTTTCCTGAGAAGACCATCCCTCAAGGGTCGGAACGGTGGCGATATTTTCCCCCACGGTCATGTGAGGGAATAGACCTATCTCCTGTATGGCGTACCCCATTTTTCGCCTCAATTCGTTTTGATCCATTTCCGTGTTGTCCGTTCCGTCGATATAGATATGTCCCTCAGTTATGGGTATCAGGCGATTTATCATTTTCATCGTGGTGGTCTTCCCGCAGCCCGAGGGGCCGAGAAGCACACAGAGTGCCCCCTCTTCTACTTCAAAACTGACGTCGTCTACAGCCTGAGTGCCGTCTTGATAGACCTTGCTTACGTGTTCTAGCTTTATCATTTTTTCAACCCTTCCGGTGTGAATTTTTGCTCCGCTAACCCCAGTAAACCATCAGCCAGCAAAGCCAAGATAGAGACGAATACTGCTCCAGTGATTATCATGTCCGACCTTGAGGTTCTTAGACCGCGAAAAATAGGCACTCCCAAACCACTGGCACCGATAAAAACGGCAATCGTGGCAATACCTATGTTAATCACTACGGCGTTCCGCAAACCGGCCATAATTACGGGAACAGCCAGTGGTAGCTTTATTTTCAACAGTATCTGCCTGGGGGTCATACCCATGCCTTTCCCTGCCTCAATCATTGCCGGATCAACTTCCCTTATGGCAGTGTAGGTGTTTCTCAAGATTGGAAGCTGTCCGTAAAGGATCAGGGCAATTACTGCGGGGAGAAACCCCATCGAGGGCAGTTTTAGAGAAGAGAGAAAAGGCATGAGCAGTCCGAATAAAGCCAAGCTGGGAATAGTCATCATTATCCCGGCTAAATAGAGGACGGTATCAGCTATTTCTTCTCTACCTTTACCCGAAATATAAATCCCAACAGAAACACCGATAACAACAGCAATAGAGTTTGAAACCAGAACAAGCCAGAGATGATCCAGTGTCCAGTTTCCGATCGTAACCCAATGGCTGTCAATATACTGCCAGACTTCCATCTTTTGCCTCCCTATAAGCTTCAAAAGTTTATCGAGAATTCTCAAAACTTTCCGAGAAGCTCTCAGGTCCTGCTCTGAAGTACCCAGGTCGATCCCCCATCAGGAAACCGAAGGAAAAACAATAGATGCAGAGTCCCTGAAACTCCCCGCGACAAGAACAGTTCAGTCTGAACTATCGCCTCCATAATTTTTCAAAAAATATTGCTTTGGCCCGTCATAATGATCCTGGACCAAAGAACTCGCCCTCGCCAAGTCTTTTTCTTCCATGGCTTCCAGTAAATCCCAGTGGAGCTTCACGGCTTTTTCGTGATTGTCCCTCCAGTAATTTTTGACGGTTTCGCGGAGGAGTTCGTTATGAGTCTGTTTCCATAAACTTTTCATGGTATTTTTGACTATGTTGTTTTGCACGCTCTTGGCTATGAACAGGTGAAATCTCGCGTTAGCTTCATAAGCTTCCTCGTATTCTCCCCTTAACAGGAGCCCTTCCATCTTTTTCAGGATTTGTTTGAGGACATCAAAATCCCTCTCTTCTAGAGAGGTAGATACTAACCTTACTACACCCGGTTCGAAGACCTTCCTGGCTTCGAATACGACAACAGGGCTTTCGCTTTCTTCTATCACGGGCAGTATGAGGGACTCCAGCTCCTTGGAGTCCGGAACATTCTTTACGTAGGTTCCGGAACCGGGACGAGAATTAACAATGTTTAAAGCCTGTAGAGTTCCGAGGGCCTCACGAATAGAATTTCTACTAACCCCCATTTGGTCCGCTAGCTCTCTCTCCGGCGGAAGTTTGTCCCCTTGTGCGTAATTGCTCTCGATTATTGATTGGAGAATTTGCTCGGAGACTTTGATGAACTTCTTTTTCTCGTTCTCCACTTTCCCGAGTTCCACCGATATAAACCTCCGTTAAAAGGGGTTAATTGGTTAACCAATTACATAGTATATGCGTAATTGTTTTTTTGTCAAATTTTCTTGAGAGCCTTTGACTGCATTGATACGGGGGGTGGCGTAATACACCGCTGGCAGGTGATTTGAAGTGGACGGGGAGTCTTCTGGGCTTTCCACTAAGAATCCCGAAAAAGGTGAAAAAATTGAGTTTAACCAATCGAAGGGAGATAAAGTACCCCGAAGATCGAAATTTTCGCTTTCAACTCCTCTTCTAGGAGAAAAACCCAAGTTCTTACCGGGGTCCGCATTGAGGGTATAATATGAGTCGGACTGTCCTGCGATTACAGATAAAAACGAACAATCGTCCGATTACCAATCCGACTCCTGGTTCTAATCCTTACAATCTTTCGTATTTTACGAGTTCGACCCCTCCGTCAAACCCGCTGGATTCGTACATCTTACTTCTCAAAGGCAGGGCAAGATCCGGGTCGATTACCCATTCGCCCATCGGGCCTTCGTCGCCTGATAATTGGCAGAGGAAGCCC
>JBKGZS010000024.1:0-20335 GCA_046543285.1 Candidatus Acetothermia bacterium
GGGCCGGTCATTTTGAAGGAGACGATACAGTTGTCTTTTTACATACCGGAGGTTTACCCGGCCTGTTCGCCAAAAAGCAGTCCAAATTCTTCCAGTAATTTCCTAATTACCGGATAAACCAGACCGGCACCGGACGGGGGCCGGTCTGGTTTATATAAATCTATTCAATTTCCACGTCCACGGTTCCGCCTTTACCGAGGGAACCGTGAAGCTCGGCCTCGATGTGGAGTACTCCGTTTTCGAACCGAGCCTTGAGCTTTTCCGGATCTTCAACTTCTTCGGGGAGGGGTAGAGATCTTTTGAACTTTCCGTACCTTCTCCCCCGACTGATGTAATTTACGTCCTCTTTTTCCTGCTCCTCTTCAATTTCGCCACTGACAATTAGTTCGTCGCCTCCGGCCTGGATTCGAATTTGGTCTTTTGTCAAACCGGGAAGCTCCAGTTCGTAATGTAGAGTGCCGTCCTCTTCGTAAATATCCGTATTGCCCAGTCGACCTAGCGAACTTCCGAAGAAGGAATTCTCTAAGTCCTGAAAAAGGTCATCCAAGAAACCACCAGTGGAGAAGGGAGACGGAATTCGATTTCTACGACGGTTCCTATCGGTAGGAAAAGGCATTTTAGCCACCTCCACTTTCGAGCCCGAAGGTTTGAATTTGGTAATCTCGATCCAACAATTAGCAGAGTTAGCACTACTCTGCTAAAGTTATTATAAAAGAGGTCAATCTTCCTGTCAAGACCCCGGGCTACTACATCCCCATGCCTCCCAAAAAGCCGGCACCTGTCGGTATCTCTTCTTCGTAAATTTCGATATCGGCTGTCTCACGCTCGTTCTCGAGCCATTCGTTGTAGGCCTCCCCTCGCTTCTGGTTTGCCAGGTGCTCTTCTATTTGAGAACTTACTTCGCTTAAATCCTGGACATTGCCTTCCGAGTCACTGAAGCTGGCCTGGTTTTCTTCGTAGAAAGATTCGATTTCCTCTTCGGTGACCTCTACGCTGCCACTGACTTCTTCCTGAAGCTTTCTCATCTCAAGGTCGTTTTCGACCTGAGACCTCAATTCTTCCATGCCCCCGTACTGCTCGCTTTCTTCCAAGTACTCTTCCAAGTCGCTCTCGCTTTCGAATTGCTCGTTAGACTCGACGATATTGTCAATTTCCGCCTGGACCTCATCATCGGAAACCGTAACCTCTAATTCCTTGGCTTTCTGTTCCGCCAGAACTTCATCGATAACTGCATTCAGGGCAAACAGGCGATACTCTCGTAGCACCTCTTCGCCGGCGAATTCACGATATTCACTCAAAGATTCCTCTCCCTTCTTCTCTGTGAGAAACTGGGCAAAAACTGGAATCTGCTGGCCCAGAGTACCAACTATCTGCTGAATCTGAGTCTTTTGTTCAACTCGATCCAAACTAATTTCTTCGCCATTGACCTCTGCCACCACGGTTGATTGATCTTCTTGGGCAGATACCCCTAAAAAGGAAAAAATTAACAGCGAGACCAACACAAATGCTACCAAACTCTTTTTCGAAGAACGCAAAGTAACCACCTCAGTGGTTAATTAAAAGGATTGGTTATACATGATCTGCAATATCATAGTATTTATCAAACTTGAAAATTTTATGAAGACCGGAGCAGTTGAAAGCAACCGTGATTGGCCTAATATATGTTGGACTCGAGAAATTGAGTCCGACAAATTGAAAAAAGGCTGAGATGAGCAAACAGGAGGTAATATGTTTTCTCTGGTCTGCACTAATCCCAGTTGTGGAATCGAACTGAACCCGGACAATCAGTTTTTTTACTGTCCGGAATGTAACGCGCCGCTGGAGGTAAGCTATCCCAAACTGATCTTGGATAGGGATCAGGTGGAGAGGAAGAGCGGCAAACCGGCCTTGCACAGATATCAATCGGTACTGCCCCACAGGGACTTCCAACCCCATCTTTTCCTGGGCGAAGGGAATACCGCCCTCGTCCCTTCGATCTCTCTGGGGTCGAAGTGGGGCGTAAACCGACTGTACTTCAAGGACGAGCGGCTCAACCCCACGGGGTCTTTCAAGGACCGGGGAACCGCTTCTACAGTACAATATCTCACTGAAACCGAAATATCGAAAATATGTACCATTTCTTCGGGAAACATGGGGCTATCCGTTGCGGCCTACGCTGCGCGAACCGAATACGACTGCACGGTGTTTGTTAGCGAAAAGACGGGCGAACACAAATTGGCTCCCATCTCCATTCACGAGCCCCGTCTAGTTCGAGTCTCGGGCGGCAATTACGGAGAAATCGTTCAAAAGATTTTCGAGGAGTCTGCCCGCTCCGGAATATACCTGATTTACTCTGATAACCCCTACCGCCTGGAAGGACAAAAAACTACTTCTTATGAAATATGGGAACAGCTGGGTTTCACGGAACCGGATGTTGTGGTAGTTCCTACCAGCAGCGGAGGATTCATCAGCTCCGTGATCAAGGGCTTTTCGGAATTATTCCAGCTGGATTTGATCGAACGAATCCCGGAAATCGTCGCCGTTCAAATGAGCGGGTGCGCCCCCATTGCAAAAGCTTTTCAGGAGAAAAACGATAATGTAGAGCCCTGGCAAGAACCGGATACCCTGGCCGGAGCCATCAGTAATCCCCTCCCCCACAGCGGAGATCTGGCACTCCGGAAATTGCGCAAAACCGGAGGGCGGGCGATAATTGTAGATGATTCGGAGGCTCTGGAAGCTCAAAGCCTCCTGGCCCGCGAGGAAGGAATATTCGGTCAACCCGCGGCCGCCGTGGCCACCGCCGCGATAAAGAAGATGAGATCCGAGGGAGATTTGAACCCCGAGAGCTTGACGGTCAGCGTGATCTCCGGAGAAGGTCTAAAGGACCCCACGGTCTTCGACCGCCACGATCTACCATCCCCAAGTTCCACGAGCATTGATGAACTAGAGCAGTTTTTTACATAGCGCCGGCAAAGGAGTCCAAAAGCCGCCGGGCTACCTGAAGCTTCTGACTTAGATCCTGGTAGCTTCCTTCAGTTGCGCCGCAAATTTCCGAATTTCCTGTGGTTGAAAGTTGTCCCCGACTTTCTTCACTATGGCCGAACCCACAATCGCCCCGTCGGCACCGGCTTTTACCACCCTGGCCACCCTATCCGGAGAGGAAAGGCCAAAACCGACACAAACTGGTAAATGGCCAGAAATCTGACTTTGAACAGATTCGATCACTTTGGTAGTCCTTCTCCCGACATCATCACCCGCTCCAGTAGTCCCCGGACGAGCTACTAGATAGAGAAAGCCCGTCGCCCTCCCGGCCACGGCGGATAATCTCTTTTGCTTGGTTGCAGGAGTAACTAATAGCGGAGTTTCAATGAGATTATCGCCCGCCAACTCCAGCACCGGACCGGCCTCTCCAAGGGGCAGGTCGGGTACGATTACCCCATCCACCCCGTAGCTATCACACTCTGAGAAAAAATGGGCCTCTCCAAATTGCAAAATCGGATTGTAATAGCTCATCAGAATTAAAGGGATCTTAGTTCTGCCTCGGATCCTTCGGACCAGATTTAGCACCTCCCCGACACCTCTGGTTGTTTTAAGGGCTCTAAGTCCCGCCGCTTGAATGGTAGGTCCATCAGCAACTGGATCAGAAAAAGGCACTCCAAGCTCGATCAGGTCCGCTCCAGCTTCCGCAAGTGCGTGGACGTAGTCCAGAAATTTCGCTGGACTCGGATCACCAGCCATCAGGTAAGGAATGAATGCCGCCTCGCCCCGGCGATTGACCGCTCTGATCCGACTCGATACTTCACTCATTCCAGAACCTCCCTGACCGTTTCCAGGTCTTTGTCTCCCCGACCGGAGAGGGTGACAACCAGGATCTCTTCAGAATTCATTTCGGAGGCCCTCTCCATTCCTGCGTAAATGGCATGAGCCGATTCAAGGGCGGGGATTATTCCTTCTATTTCGGCCAGGGCCTGGAAACCCTCGAGGGCCTCTTCGTCGGAAACCTGCAGGTATCGAGCCCTTCCTGTTTCCTTGTACAGGGCATGTTCGGGTCCAACCCCGGGATAGTCGAGGCCCGCAGCGATGGAGTGGGTCTCCGTTATTTGACCGTTTTCCTCCTGCAGCAAATAAGACCTTGCTCCGTGAAGAACTCCCTCGAAGCCTTCGGTCAGACTGGCACCATTGCCTTGATGGGTTCCTCCGGCTTCAACACCGGTCAGAGAAACTTCCTCCTGATCTGCGAAAGGATAAAAAGTTCCCATTGCGTTGCTGCCCCCACCCACACAGGCCACCAGGTGATGGGGCAGGCAACCTTCCTGGATTTTCAGCTGGCTTCTAATTTCTTCTCCAATAACCTTCTGAAAATCCCGAACTAGCAAGGGGTAAGGATGAGGACCGACCACGGAACCGACCAAGTAGTGAGTGTCTTCCACACTTCTAGACCACTCTCTCAGGGTTTCATTTATGGCATCTTTGAGGGTCTGGCTCCCCGAACTTACCTGATGAACATCAGCCCCCAGCAGCTTCATCCGAAAGACGTTCGGTCTTTGCCTGTTGACGTCTACAGCCCCCATGTAGACCTCCGTATCCAATCCCAAGACAGCTCCAGCCAAGGAAGTGGCTACGCCGTGTTGACCGGCGCCGGTCTCACAGATCAACCTTTCCTTACCCATTCTGCTGGCCAGCAGAGCCTGACCCATGACGTTGTTGAACTTGTGGGCCCCTCCGTGGATCAGATCCTCTCTTTTGAGATAAATTTTAGCGCCTCCAGCTTCCTCGGTCAGACCCCGAGCTAGATATAGTGGGGAGGGCCGACCGCCGTAGTTTTGATTGTAGTCATCCAGTTCCTCCTTGAACTGGGAATCGTCCTTGTACCGCCTATAAGCGTCTTCGAGCTCGTTTAAGGCCGGGTAAAGTATTTCCGGGACGTATTGTCCGCCGAAGATACCGTATTTACCCGATTGGGGATACTCACTAAGTTTCACAATCTCTCACCTCGGACAAAAAAGCCTCTATCTTTTCAGGGGATTTTTCACCATTTCCCTCGACCCCGGAAGCCAGGTCTATCGCAGCAGGACGGACCTGCCGTATGGCCTCCGAGACGTTTGCCGGATTCAAGCCGCCGGCCAGAATTACTGGAAACGGGGCAACCGCATCTCTAATTTTACGGCTGATTCTCCAGTCATGGACTTTTCCGGTCCCACCAGTTTTTCCCCCTACCTTGGTATCCAAAAGGATCGCAGCTGCGGAGGTATCCGTTAAGCACCGAGCCTTGTTGATCAACTGTCTCTCATCTCCGGTTACGGGAAGTAGAGCTATCAACTGGATCCCGCCGGGAAGAGAATCCGCAATACATTCCAACTGGCCCGATTCAAGGTCGAAGTGTAGCTGGAGGTAATCTGGCTTAATAGCCCGAACAAATTTCCTCTGCGCGGGCACACTCCTCTGAGTGGTGACCAGAACTGAGCTAGTAAAGGGAGGAATATCCTGGACCAGACGGACTGCCTGGTCCAAGTTCAGGTTCCGGCTCGATTCAGGAGTCCCGACGATAAACCCGAGAGCGTCCGCCCTTCGAGCGGCGTCGAGATCCTCAGACGTTCGGTTGCCACAGATTTTAACTTTTGGCATGACCGCCCCCGCACAAACTCCGGAGAAGGGCCTCCGGACGTCCCGCTCGAGCCAAGGAGGTTCCAACTAGAAAGGCGTCCGCCCCCGCCTGCTTCAAATATTCGACCTCTTCTTCTTCGGATATTCCGCTCATGGACCATATCAGCCGATCCTTTTTGAACTCTCCCAAAATTCTGTCGGTCGCCTTCAGGTCGACCTCGAGGGTCCGCAGATCCCGATTGTTGATTCCAATCATCTCAGACTGGGTATTCAACGCACTTTTGTACTCCGAACCGCCGTTTACTTCCAGCAGCACCTCAAGGCTCAACTCGTGTGCATAATCAATTGCCTCGGGCAAGTTCAACCGAGCGCAACCTCTATCAAACAATCTGTAGATCAGCAAAACCGCATCTGCTCCGAGTGCTTTAGCTGCTTTCAGCTGCAAGCGGTGGAGGACAAAATCCTTCATCAAAACAGGCGTGTCGAGCTCTGACACCTCTGCCAGATAGCTCAAGGATCCGTAAAAGTGGTCAGGGTCGGTCAAGACGGAAAGTCCCGCAGCTCCTCCTTTCAGGTAAGTTCTCCCCGCTTCGCTGGGACTGAATTTCCCCCCGAACAGCTTCCCCGCGGTTGGCGAACCGGGTTTGATCTCGGCAACTATGGCTCGACTGTCGCAATTCCTGATGGCGGAAACGAAAGATTGGGAAGCATTCTGATCCCGAACCCGGCAGTTTATTTCGTAGTAGCCGCTCTCTACTCTTTCCAGGGCCGACGAAGCCAGCTCGGTCAAAACGTCATTCACGATTCACACCTCTATTCAAATCCTCTTTCAGACAATCCCAGGCCTGCAGCGTTCCTGTGTATTGAACCAGTTCTCTGGTTACTCGATAGGCGGCTCCACTTTCTATGGACTGGCAGGCAACTTCGACGCCCTCTCCGATTGAATCCGCTCCGCCGGCCACGTATATACCCGCACCCGCATTCAACAATACCACGTCCCGGGCTGGTCCCCTGCAGGAGCCGTCGATAATTCCCAGCGCCAGCTCAGCACTCTCTCGCGGAGGAAGGTCCGCAATATCCTCCAGTTCGGCTTCGGGGAAGCCAAAGTCACCGGGATGAATCTTGTAGTGGTCAATTTGGCCTTCTCTGAGCTCTCCTACATAAGTCTCCCCCGCGGTAGATATCTCGTCGATCCCTGCCAGGCCGTGAACTACCAGTGCTCTGGTTACCCCGAGCTCTGCCAGGACCTGAGGAAATTTGTCCACCAGGTCTGGGTCGCAAACCCCTAATAGATGGCGAGCGGCAGAAGCGGGATTGGTCAAGGGCCCTAACAGGTTGAACACAGTTCTTATTCCCAGCTCTCTGCGGGGTTTGGCGGCGTGCTTCATGGCCGGATGAAGGTTCGGGGCGTACAGAAACCCCAGCCCGATTTGTTCGATGACTTGTTCCACCTGTCGTGGTTCGACATCCAGGTCGACCCCTAGAGCCTCCAACAAGTCGGCGCTTCCGCTCTGGCTGGTATTGGACCTGTTTCCGTGCTTGGCCACGGGAAATCCAGCTCCGGCCACCACAAAGGCACTGATAGTGGAAATGTTGAACGTTTTCACCGGAGATCCGCCGGTACCGCACAAATCCACAAGTTCGGCCTCTAGGTCTGGTTTTATCTTGACGCTTTTCTCTCTCATAACTTCGCCAAGGGCTGCAATTTCCCCCACCGACTCCCCTTTTACCTTCAGGGCCGCGAGCAAGGCCCCTATGTTGGCTGCCGTGCTCTCTCCGTTCATCAACTCTCTCATGGAATCTTTGGCAAGTCCCGGATCAAGGTCGCGTCTGTCAGTTACGCTGCTTAGGGCCTCTTTCATGAAATTCATCTGAGATCGCCTCCCGCCAGACGGTAAAAATTGTTCAAAAGCTCCCTTCCGTATTCGGTTAGGATCGATTCCGGATGAAACTGTACTCCGTAGATGGGGTAGTCCCGGTGCCTGAGGCCCATTATCTCTCCTTCCGGCCCCCGGGCGCTTACCTGAAGACGGTCCGGCAGAGATTCCGGAGCCACTATGAGAGAATGATACCGGGCTGCACTAAAGGGGTCGGGTATTCCAGAAAAGATCCCCCTGCGGTCGTGATGTATCTCAGTGGTCTTACCGTGATACAGGGTGTCGGCCCGGCGTATATCACCGCCATAAGCGGCAGCTATGCCTTGGTGGCCCAGACAAACTCCCAAAGTGGGTATTTGCGGGGATATCTCCTGAAGTGCCCGGAATGAAAGTCCAAAATATCTGGAGCAACTCGGTTTCCCGGGGCCGGGTGAAATGAGCAGCATGCTGGGTTTCAATATCTCCAAGTCCCCCAGCTGAATTTCGTCGTTCCTAAACACCAGAGGATTGCAACCTGATTTCCCCAGGTATTGCACTAAGTTGAAGGTAAAGGAATCGTAGTTATCGATGACCACTACCCTTCCTGCCATTTCCTGATTAACTATCATCGTCTGCACCTCCGGAAGAGACGGCGTCCCGTAAAGCTCCAAGTTTGTGGTTGATTTCTTCCCATTCTCGCCGGGGGTCGGAATCGGCAACTATACCGGCTCCCGCGCGGAGGAAAATGCGATCTCCCACTGTATACAGACTGCGGATGGTGATGCAGGAATCCAGATCTCCGGCATAAGACAGATAACCGACAGCACCTGCATAGGGCCCCCGAGGGCTTGCTTCCAGTTGGTCTATCAGCTCCATGGCCCGTATCTTCGGGGCTCCGGAAACCGTTCCCGCAGGAAACAGAGCTCCCAGAGCATCGAGTGACCTGCCCCCTTCCGGGAGCCGGCCCGTGACCTGGGATACGATATGTTGAACGTGGCTAAACTCTCTTACTTCCATGTACTGGGGTACCTGGACGGTGCCGTATTTAGCCACTCTGCCCACGTCGTTGCGGGCCAGGTCGACGAGCATGTTGTGCTCGGCCTGCTCTTTCTCGTCGTTTAGTAGATCCTTTCGGAATTTTTTTCGCTCAGACTCACTCTCTCCGATTGGCCGGGTACCGGCAATGGGATAAGTGCTTATATTTTGATCGGTGACCGAAACCAGTTTTTCTGGGCTAGAGCCAATGATCCGCCGTTCGCCAAATTTTAGGTGGTACATATAAGGAGAGGGATTGATCTTCCGCAGATTTCGGTAGGCTTGGAGTTGATCCCCTTTAAACCTGCCAGTCAGTCTACGCGAGAGAACAGTTTGGTAAATATCACCCGAGAAAATGTAATCCTTTGCCTTGCGCACCCTTTCCAGGAACTCCTCTCTGGAAAAATCCGAACTGAGTTCTCCTATCTGAAAATCGGCTCTTGGTCCTTTCGGGGGGCGATAAAGCATTTCCTCAAGATGCGAAGAACGATCTTCCCCGTAGGAAAAATAAGTTAGCGTTCCTCGATCCCTATCGTGGACAATCCCGTCCAGAAACAGGCCCAGCTGAAGGTCGGGAAACTCACTCTCATTTTCTGGCCCGGGAAGGTCTTCCAGGTACCGAATAAAATCATAGCTGGCGTAGCCGACCAACCCTCCCAGATACTTGCCGGAGCTGGATTGAGGAGGGTTGGGAAAATCTTCCTCTGCCTGTTTTAGGTAAGGGAGTGGATGGGGGGTTTCTAGAACTTCTTCACCGTCTTTGACGAAACGACCGTTCTTGAAACTCAGCACCGCCCGGGGATCAAACCCGAGGAAAGTATATTTGGCAAATTCTTCCGGCCCAGCCGAACTCTCCAAAATGAAACTATTCTGAAAGTGAGGATAAAGGCGGCTGTAGATCTCAAAGGGGTCGGAGATCTTCCAGCCCAGCCGTTTAAGGACCAGGGAATCTTCTCCCTGGTGAAGGGGGATATCTTCAGCTAAAAGGTTTCTTGCATCTGTAGTTTTCGAAGTGTTGGACGAGCCAAACCCGACCACCTGATAAATTAGTGCGCGGGCACATAAACTAACACCTCCATAGATGTTTGTAGGGCGAAAATAAAAAAACTATGGGATAAACCCATAGCGAACACAGGCAGGGATTTCGGAGATAAAAGTCAGTCCGAAGTCCTAAACCTTAATTAAACCAAGGCCAAAAAATAGGCTTTTCCACGGAGTGCCTAAAACCTGCCAATCTCACCTCCATGTAGGATTGTCTTGTTAAATCTAACATTGCAAGATCTCTCCAGTGCAAAACCCATTATAGAGTCGTCAAAGCTCCCTGTCAAGATGGTCTAGGAAGAGTGATGTATCCCAGATCCAGTTTTTACTTATAGGCTTGGGGTAAGATCGCCGCTAGGGTCAGATAGAAAAAGGCACGACAAAAATACCACCAAGTGCCTACACAGAAAGTGGTTATTGTTTACTTGGGTAGAAAAACAGTAACTCTCGTACCTTCCTCGAGCGCCACCTGGTGGGCCACGCCCATCAGGCTCTCTGGCTCATCGGTTTCTACGTCCAGCTTCTCCGCAAGGATCTGATTCATGGTCTCCGATAAAAATCCACGTGGTCCGTCAAACCTGCCCCCGCGTCCGACAGCCAGGCTTACCACCCCAACTGTCAATAAGCCCAAGACCATTACAGCTACTACCAGGCTCGTGCTTTTTACTTTCATTGCATCCACCTCCAGTGGATCATCTCTTTCTTTAAATTCGCTATAAACATACTGAGCTCATCTGTAGGGAGTTTGGATGGATTGTGGAGATTTTGTGTAAGTTTATTGACACTGACAGCAGCAGATTTTAGAGTTGAGCACTTACAAAGTCTGGACTCGGTGTTAGTCAGATCTTTTCCAAGAAGCTGTTTGGCTAGTTCTCTAATAACTTGTAATTAATCTAGGAGGTGCAACAGATGCCCGGTTTGATGGATCCCCTCGAACTCAAAGATGTCCGTTTGAGAAACAGAGTAGTCCTTCCTCCTATGGAAACCAAGTTAGCTACCGCTGAAGGAGAGGTTACCGAAGAGATGTTGGCTCATTACCGCCAGTTCGCCCCGCATCTCGGCATGGTGATCGTGGAGCACAGCTACGTGGACCCGGAAGGTGCCCTGCACAACAAACAGTTGGGGAGTCATGCGGATGCTCTGATTCCGGGACTGGAAAACCTTGCCTCCGAGATAAAGGACTGTGGCGCAGTTGCGGTGCTTCAGTTGAATCACGCCGGGCTCAAGGTAGAGGATAACAAGATTGATAGCCAACCGTTGGGACCTAGCCCTTCGGATCCGAACGAAGGGAGAAAGTTAACTGTGGACGAGATTGAAGAAATCGCTCACAAATTTGGGAGGGCTGCTATCCGGGCTGAGAAGGCAGGATTTGACGGAGTTGAAGTACACGGAGCTCACGGATTCCTGCTCAATCAATTTCTATCGCCTTTGACCAATAAAAGATCCGATCGCTTCGGGGGCTCTTTCTCCTCCAGGGCAAGTTTCCCCCTTCGAGTAGTGGAAAAAATCAAAGGCACAATCGGAGACATGGTTCTATTGTATCGGTTGGGCTCAGTGGACTTGGATCCCAATGGAATGGACGTGGAGGATGGCCAACGCTTTGCCTCCGCCCTCGAAGATTATGGGGTTGAGGTCATAGACGTTTCGGGGGGGCATTGTGGCAGTCGTCCGGACCAGCTGGACGGATCTCAGGGATACTTCGTTCCTCAGGCCAAGGAGATCAAGGATGCGGTAGGGGTTCCGGTGATTGGAGTGGGGGGAATTACAAAGCCCGAGTACGCGGACCGGATAGTACGGGAAGAACAAGTTGATTTGGTCGCAGTCGGGCGAGCCCAGTGGTCCAATCCAGATTGGGCGGAAAGGGCAAAAGTCCAGTTGAAGAAAAGCTAGCGAGGAAATCTAAATCGACGGGAACTCCGCAAGTTAGCCTCCTAAACTTCCGCTTGGCTGGCAATAGACCACCGACCGGCTACAGTTTTTAGTCGTTTAAGGTGTGGAAGAAATGAATCACGGGCTTTGGGCCAAAGTTTCCCCGGGGTTGTTCCGGTCCTGTTCTCCAGGTCTTTTTCAAATACCTTTAGAAAATCTTCTGTTGCAAGGCTGGTAGGTTGATCCGGAGCTGGGCTGATAAGGTCAGTCCTGACGAAGTGCCTCAGACGGGAGTAAGTAAATACTTATCCACTCTTTAAGATCTCTTGAAAATTCGAGCTAATCCGAACAGTTTTTCAGGCTAGGGTATCTTTGTATTCCAAATATGGAGGGCTGAAGATGGAAATTTTGGGTCTGGGTTATGTTGCCGCTTTTGTGTTAATCGGGTCTTTTCTGGGAAGGGTTTTAGGCGCTTTGATCGGAGTGAAAGGTAATGTGGGCGGAGTAGGAATTGCAATGTTGCTTCTGGTCCTGGTAACAGAATTTCTAGAAGCAAAAAACAGACCTCTCAGCGAGGGAACTCAAAGAGGTATCAAGCTATTAAGCGCCCTGTTTATTCCGGTTATAGTTGCCATGACCGCCCGATTGAACGTTGTAGGGGCTACTGAAGGAGGGGCTGTGGCACTGGTGGCCGGTGCCAGTGCCGTGATAGTTGGCCTAGTTTTGTTAGTGCCCCTTATTTCCAAAGTCACCGGTAAATGAAGTGGGTGTCAATCTAGAAATGGATACATTTCAGGTAGCATTGGAGGGGTTTCTGGCAAACGATTTGATAGTAGCAATAGCCCTGATAGCTTTGATCATGGTTATAACGAAAAAGGCTGCAAAACTGCTGGGAGAAGAACGGATAGCTTCGGCTCTCGCCCTTATAGTCGGTTTAATTCTAGCTTACCTTGGGGGGATACTAACCGGGGGCGAAAATGGACTTGCAGACATTCGTTTTTTCAATGGGGCAGGCATTGGGCTTTTGGGCAGTGGGATGCTGCGGGATTACACGATAGTTTCTACCGCTTTTGAAGCAAAGCTGGAGAAGTTGAGAGAGGCTGGGACCGCGGGGTTTCTGTCCCTCCTGATCGGGGTACCTTTTTCCCTGACCATGGGGGCAATCATTGCCCGAATCTCAGGATTCACCGACCCCGCGGAAATTACCACAATAGGAGCTGGGGCGGTGACGTTTCTGGTAGGGCCGGTCACAGGTTCGGCGCTGGGCGTAAGCTCTGAAATCATCGCCTTATCCATTGCTACAGGCGTAGCCAAGACCTTGACCACAATCGTCGTTACCCCTTTTTTAGCCCCGTACATTGGGTTGGACAATCCAACTTCCGCAATGGTGATGGGTGGAGTCGTAGGAACGACAAGCGGAACGGTCGCCGGACTGGCTGCCACCGAGAAAGATCTAGTTCCTTACGGCGCTTTGACGGCTACTTTTGCAACCGGTTTAGGCACGTTGATTGCTCCTTCGGTGGGATTTGTAGTGATTCGGGCAATTTTTGCCTGATCTGTATTTACGAGTTCTACAAACAATAATCAGCAAACTCCATGGTGTTTCGCCATCTGTTTGTAGGAATTTCAGAGAGTAGGGATGTAGGTCGGTGGGTAGTTGGATAGTATCGTCTGGAACTTGATCAACTTCAGAGACTAACTTGGATCCTGCGGGATGAGTCCTGAATCTGACTCTCTCTTCCAATTCTTTGTCGAACTCTCGAAGAATATGAACATCAGGAATTGTAGAAATGGTAAAGATTTCTAAGAATGGACAATATGGAGGTTTTACTCATGGAGGAAAAGTCCAAATCTGGACTGTTCGAGACCCTAAAAGTTCACAACACCCCTTCACTTACAAATGTGGTCGCAACTTATCCAGACAATCCTTTATGTTCGGCTCTTTACAACCCCTGGAAAGAGAATTGGTATACGGACAATGCCGTCAATTGTGTTTATCCAGAACTGGCCCCCGAGCGGGATATGCGGTCACCTGCGTTTTTTCTCTTCCTGATGATAATTTCGACAGATTGAAGTTTCTGGACGTGGTTGATGCGCTGGAAGAGTCAAAATCTCCCTCAATACTGGTCGCAAAACAAAATTTTCCTCCTGAAATAAAGAACAAGACTGGAATATTTGGTGGAAATATGACCGCTTCAATGAAGGCCGTTGGAGCCGTCGGAGTTGTCACAGATGGTCCTTCGCGGGACTTTGATGAAATACGGTCGATGGATTTCCAATACCTGGCAAAGGGGAAGACTCCCGGTCACGGCAATTTCACGGTCAGCGCAATAAACGTACCGGTTTCAATTGCAGGAATGGACGTAGCCCCGGGAGAGATCATACATATGGACGAACACGGAGCCTGCAAATTCCCTGAAAACAAATTGGAAGAAATTTGTCAAAACGTCGAGAAGCTGGAAGAAAGGGAACGGGTTCGGATGTCAAAGCTAGAAAATGCAGAGTCGGCCGCTCAGGTTAAAGAAATCTTGGAAGATGGATAACGCTAGGACACCCAGATTCAATCGATTTAGTATTTTGCGAAAAGCCAGGGAGATAGCTGTGCAAGAAAAAGAGACTCACCTACCCCGGGGACTACGAAGGCTCCTCGGGGCTCACACTGCAGGCGGTGGGGGACAGGGAGACCTCCCTACCGGAGAAACGAACTACTCAGTTGAGACCAGTGCATAACGTAGTACGAACATCGCAAGGCAACGCCAGAGCTTGCCGGCTTGAGTTTTTCGATTTCTGGCAGAGAACGAAACATCTTAATTATCACCTGGAGGTTTATTGCGTGAGAAACAATATCCTGAGATCAAAGATCGAAGAAGATGAGATCAGCATCGGAACAAGAATGATGACCCCCTGGCCGGGCATGGTAGAAATAATCGGGGAGACGGGGAAGATGGATTATGTCGAGTTCTCCAGCGAATACTCCCCCTACGACCTGTTTACCTTCGACAACCTTGCTCGTGCCAGCGAAATATATGATCTGTCAATGATGATCAAAGTAGATCAAGCTCTCCAAAGGTACCTGGCCCAAAGGGCCTTAGGTGCCGGGTTTCAAAACGTGTTATTCACGGACATCAGAACCGTAGAGGATGCAAAAGATTGCGTGCGGGCTGTAAGAGCTGAAACCCCAAAGACCGGAGGTCTTTTTCCGTGTACTGCGAGAAGGAACGTGGGCTACCTTCGAGAAGGGGGAACCCCGGAATTTGTGCAAGCCCTGGAAGATGCGGTGGTTGCACTGATGATCGAGAAAAAACCGGCCATGGAGAATTTGGAAGATATTCTCTCCGTAGACGGCGTTGACATGGTGCAGTTCGGGCCCTGTGATTATGCCATGAGTATTGGCAAGCCGGGCGAGTACTCCCATCCCGAGGTGGTTGAAGCTGAACAAAGAATGATCGAAGCTGCTTTAGACCACGACGTCCAGCCCCGCGCGGAAATCCTTCAACCGGGAGATGCTAAAAAGTACTATAAGATGGGCGTACGGCACTTCAATATCAACGTGGATATATCAATCGTTCACAATTGGATTGAAGAGAAGGGAGCTGAGTTGAGAGACATTTTGAGTGAACTACCCGAATGAAATTTCTCCTAGGGGCGTAAATCCACCTGGAAATGTCCCAAGATCCGAGCGTGTTGTCAATACATCCCCAGACAACGGGGACCGGGTAGGTGGGTCAGCGTTTAGGTTACGACCATCAGGTATTCTTTCCGCCCTGACGGGGGACTATCGCAGCTATGCCCTTTCACCAACTGCTCTTCCATCGGTGACTCCGATACGAGCAACAAAACCGAACTTCATCTAATCCTCGCCTAGAACTTTGACCGAGTCACCCAGATAGTTCTGGATGTAGGTCTTCTGAACAATCACGATGAGCGTTATGGTCAGCGGCGTGGCAATGACTATCCCCGGTATCCCTAACAACAGACCGATAACCACCTGGGCCGTCAAAAGAACTACCGGAGAAAGGGAGACGGCCCGCTGTTGAATTAGAGGAGTAACCACATACCCCCCGATGGAGTGAACTACGACGAATACGATTGCAACGGGGACGAGCAGCATCGGACTCTCGATCAGGGCCACCAGGAAGGCGGGGATCACCGCGATTATCGGCCCTAGAAAAGGTATAAAGGTCATCAAGCCAGCAAGCAAACCCAGCGCCAGTGAGCCGGGAATACCAGCCACTAGCAGACCAATCGTGGTCAGCAAGCCGACCGTTACCATCACTACGAACCGTCCCACGAGCCATTTCTGTAGAGCCTTACCGATCGACTCCAACGCTTCTCTAACCTCTTCCCTCCGACTCGGGGGAAACAGCTGGAGCAAACCATTCACGTAAAGTTTCGGGTCCAGGGAAATGTATATCCCGGCCACGATGACAAACCCCATAGACACCACCACCCCGACAGTTTCGGAGAAGAATCCGGTTAAATTGCCGGCGACTCCGCTGCCGAGAGACCAGAGCTTTTCCGTTTCTTCCGTGAGTGACATGAGAGTCCTGCCCCAGCCCGTATTCTTCAGCATTTTTTCCATATCTTGCTGGGCCCGGGGTGCTTTTTCATGAATCAGCGAAATCTCGCGGGACACCCGGTTGCCCAAAAACCATCCACCTAAAAGGGAAACGATCAGAATAGTTGCGAGAACTCCCACGATTGCAAGCCGGTACGAGAGGCCAAGCCACCTTTCTACGAAACCGGCCAGACCACCAAGGAGTAAGGCAAAAAGCACTCCCGCGTAAAGCATTACGAATACGTGGATCACCGGGCTGGCCAAAGTGAAGAGGAGTGCCACAAAAGCCCCGAAACCCACGACCATCAAAAACCGCTTGAGAGACCTGAATTCCTCCAGGAGATTTTGATCCACTTGAATCGCCCTCCTTGCCCCACCTGTGAATAGGAGATCAATTTCGGGCCTTAATACCCCTGCCTGTAAATCCGCGATAAATGACCTCGATGACGAAAGAACCACCAATCATACCTACTAATACTATGATATCCCGCAGCTGGCTTGCACCGTGCCAAACCAGGGCAGCAAAGGCCATCGAGCAGACCACAGCCCCCACGCCGGCCAACCACCGCCTGCTGTTTGTCTGTTCGTGGAGCTGAAAGTTGGCGGCGTTTACAGCCGCAAAAATCAGAAGAAATCCAGCACTTCCCATCACCGAGATGCTTGAGATGTCCAAAAGATTAGCTACCAGCAGGCCGAGCCCCGCTGTTAAAAACAGGCCCTCCAGGGGTTGATCCCAGATTTTTTTCTCCAGAACCCGGGGGAGCTCGCCTTCCTTTGCAATTATGTAGCTGACACGGGAAGTTGAGTAAAGAGTCGCATTTATCGCTGAACTGGTAGAAAGAAGAGCCGCTATGGCGATTATTACGAAGCCCAGCTGGCCCATTACCGGTTCCGCCGCCGCGGCAAGCGCGTAATCCTGAGCACTTATGATTTTGCTTACGGGAAGGTTCGCCACCGTGGTAAAGGAGATCGCAATGTAAAGCAGCACGGTGAAACCCACAGCCGAGAAGAAGGCCTTTGGCAATGTATTTTCGGGATCCCTAGTGTCTTCTGCGGCGTTGGCCATCAGCTCGAAACCTTCGTAACCCAGAAATATTATCATCCCACCCGCAAGCAGACTCGGGATACTGGTCCAGTTTCCGGACCCGAGTCTAGTCAAGTCCAGGTTCAGGGCCCCAACACCCACGAAACCAAGGAGAATGGTCAGCTTTATCCCCACTATGAACTCCTCCGCCTCCCCCACCAGCTTAGAACCGAGACTATTTAACAGGACAAAGAGGAGCATCACCCCGGAGATGAAGACGTGTCGCAGGACCGGCTGAGCAGATTCCGGAAAGAAGCTGGCCGCGTAACCCCCGAAGGCATAGGAATACAGTGCCAGCATTATTACGTAGCTAATCCAGAGCAGGACGTTTAAACCGCCAGTAAAAACCCCTTCCCCAAACCCCTTGATGAGAAACTCCACCGTTCCACCCTCGCTGGGAAAGGTCACCGACATCCGGGCATAGGAATAGGAAGTAATCAACGCTACCAGCCCGGCTACCCCGAAAGCAATTGGGGTACCACCCCGACTAAGCTTAACCGCCAGGCCGAGTACAGCGAAAATCCCACCGCCTACCATACCCCCTATCCCTATTGCAGTAATGGATAGATAGCTTAGAGAACCTTCTCCATCAGCTGAAGATTTCGGCATGAAAAAATCACCTTTCCAGAATGTTGATCTTTCTCTGCACGGACCCCTACCTGACAGGAACATAAACCTGTAATTGTCTTTCGATCGAACGGGTTAGCCGCATCTCTTTTAAGGTACAGCTTACAGCTCGTCGCCGTAAAATAACAAGGGGGCAGAATTTGAACCTGACAGCAGAGCTGAATTGTCAAGATTCAAGGGTTGATTGCTATTGTTGAAAATTTCTTGCCAATCAGCATATTGTAAATACGTTAGTCTAGGCTGGGGATTTTTGGGGCCGCCAATCCCCCGCGGACACTCCATATGGTCTGCAACAGGTCCGTTGAAATGGGCTAGCTCGCTTAAATGTACTAGAACTTCGAGTGAGGGGTGGTGAAAATGAAGTTAGCAGTATTCCAAAAATCAAATCAGGATAGATTAGGCGCTGTCAAGGAAGATCTGATTGTTGACTTACCAAGTTATATGAACGAATTGGGTTTTGGTGCTCTTAATCAGTGCGATAGTGTCAAAGAATTTCTAGCCTTAGACGAGGAAATAAAAAAGCAAGTTAGAAAAGCCCTGGAGGGAATGGATCCAAACTTCGGGGAATTTTCATTTAAAATTAACGAGGTTGACTTAAAGGCCCCTTTACCAAACCCGGGGAAACTGCTCTGTATCGCTGGAAATTATGCGGATCATATTATTGAAGGAGGAGGGAGTTACCCCGGGAAGGACAAAATGGTTCCCCGTTTTTTTCTCAAACCTTCTACATCAGTGATTGGTCCAAAAGAGAAAATTCGGGTACCCCCTTCTTCCGCATGGACTGATTGGGAAATAGAGCTTGCAATTGTAATAGGGAAAAGTGGTAGAAGCGTATCACCGGAAGAGGCATCTGATTATATTGCTGGTTATACGATCCTAAATGACGTTTCAGCAAGAGAGTTATCCTTTCGGGAGGACTTGCCAACTAAGGAGGGAGACGACTTTTTCGATTGGTTGATTGGCAAATGGCCCGATACATTCGCACCCATGGGACCGTGGGTTGTTACAAAGGACGAAATACAGGACCCGACTAATCTTGAAATGAAACTATGGGTTAACGATGAACTCCATCAAGAAGGTAACAGCGGGCAAATGATCTTTAACCCTGAAGAAGTTATCACTTTTATAACACAATTCCTGACCCTCAAACCCGGGGACATAATTAGCACCGGCACACCCGCCGGAGTAGGTTACACACAAGACATACGTATAAAAGAAGGGGATATATTGAAATGCCATATAGATCAACTGGGAACCTTTCAGAATTTGGTCGAATACATCTGATATTTCGTGGAATATCGCACCAAAAAGGTTTACCGACTCCAAAGGTACATTCTAAAATTTTCCGGTAACCGTTCCCGTCAAGGAGCTTCCAGTGTATCACTTAAAAGTTGTGGAAGGAGAAAGTGGGGGAGTCAGCAGGAAATGTGTGTGATCTGAAATCCATGCTCGACAAATACTGCCGTGCTCACGACTGGAACACCAAGAACGGGATCCCCACCCGGGGAAAGCTAAAGGACCTGGATCTGGATCTCCTAATAGCATACCTTGAAGAAAGAAATATTTGGAGGTAAACGAGTAGTAGATTATATTTTAGGAGGTTTTAAAATGAGTCAACCGTACGAACTGGAGATCGAACTGGTAGAAGCCGAAGGCGATTGTGTGGCCGGACACACGGTAGGGGATACCTTCACCATACCTGGCCATACAGATAATTTTAGCTGCGACGGCCTATGCATTCACGCTCTCTACAGCATGATAGAGAAACTAATAGCATTGAGGTACGGAGCCAGTTTCCCTTGGGTGGAAAACGAAGAGGAAGGCGTACTCCACGCCTGCCCCGACGCAAAAAATCCACACAGTTTCAAGATCACCAGGATAAAGGAGTAACGTTCCCAATAACAGGAACGGAAAGGGGCATCTACAACATGGTCACAAACACCTTGCGCAACTGTCAACTTGCCCCAGCTGTGCACTGCTAACAATGAGGAGACTGGGGGGCATGGCTCCCGGGAGTTAAGGCTGGAGTACCTCTTCGGAACTGCCGTTAACGAATATTTTTACTTGTTCAATATCGTCAAACTGTTTCAAAGTATTTTTGATTTGGGAAACTATACCCCGAACCCAACAGGAGCCTCCACCTTCCTCTATTTTGCTGGTAAAATCCACCTTGACTAGGCCCTCTTCTACCCAAAATCCCCTTATCGCCACACTGGAATTTATGTTCGTGTTATAGCTCTCTTTTTCTTCTTCCTCTGTGGGGCCGCTTAAAAGTTCTCCAAGAGCTTCTAAGGGAGGGTATGCGGCAGGATCTATCCACCTTTCAACTGGATATACATCCGTGCAGTCGTATGTTCCAGTCTTGAGCCTTGAGTTGGGAAAGAAAACTCTAATCTGATTTTGAGCCGCCTCAGAGCCGCTAGCATTTCGTTCGGGAAACAGCAAGAGAGAAGTCAATAACAAAGCAAGTAAAAGGGATAAGATCGTAAGGATTGTCAATACAGTTTCGAGTCTAAATTTCGATATATTCATCCTACAGTTTACTAGGTCCTTATAAACGGTAGCAAGTAGCAAGGCCTTGAATCTTGACAATTCAGCCGGCTGTCGAGATTCAAGGCCATACCCCTGTGGCTCCCCGGGCTGGACTCGAACCAGCAACCTACCGGTTAACAGCCGGTCGCT
>JBKGZS010000097.1:0-4354 GCA_046543285.1 Candidatus Acetothermia bacterium
GCGAGGAGATAACCACGCTTTGCAAAGAGTGGAGGTTCATCAGGTTCATCTTGCCGAGGGCCGGTATGCTAGCGGAAAAGATCGCCGGTACCAATGCAAAGTAACGTGAGACGTCGTTGGCAATGCTGAACGTAGTTAGTGAACCTCTGGTCATCAACAGCTGCTTGCCGATTCCGACAACTTCGATCAATTTGGTCGGGTCCGAGTCCATGTCCACCATGTTGCCGGCTTCTTTTGCGGCGGCAGTTCCGGCGTTCATCGCCAGGCCGACGTCCGCCTTGGCCAGAGCTGGAGCGTCGTTCGTTCCGTCCCCGGTCATCCCGACCATATGTCCCTTTGCCTTCTCTTCTTCGACTAAGCCGATCTTCTCCTCGGGCTGGAATCCGGCATAGTACTCGTCCAGTCCGGCCTTTTCGGCAATGTAACGGGCAGTCCTTTCGTTGTCCCCGGTACACATTATAGTCTTGATACCCATTTTCTGTAGCTCGGCTATGCGGTTGTCAATACCGGTTTTCATCTCATCTTGCAGCTCGATCAGGCCGACAACTTGCTTATCCACCGCCAGTCCAAGCGGCGTACCTCCTGATTCGGATATCTCGTTTGCTTTTTCTTCCAGTTCGTCTGCTGCTGAATCGACGTACTCCTTTATGGCATCCACCGAACCTTTCCTAATTTCTGTCCCGTCTTCCAGATCGATACCGCTCATTCCTGTTTTGGCGCTGAATTCGGTGAACCCTTCCTCTGGTAGATCATCCTCGTTTGTTTCGTGGCCTTTATGTTCTGCCAGAGAAACTACCGAGCGTCCTTCTGTAGTTTCGTCGTAAAACGATGATTTCAACGCAGCCTCCGTAGCTTCTTCTTCGCTTGTACCGATGGAAATAAAGCTATTTGCGGTCCTGTCACCAGTAGTGATAGTTCCTGTTTTATCCAGGATTAATACGTCCAAATCCCCGGCGGACTCTACGGCTTTGCCGGACTTGGCAATGACGTTATCTCTTGTGACTCTCGTCATACCCGCGATTCTGATAGCCGACAACAGGGCCCCGACCGTCGTGGGCATGAGGCCGATCAGCAGGGCAATCTGGTCCGCCACTTCCACGTTCAGCCGGACGTAGTCTCCAAAAAAGGTAAGAGTGGTAACGACCAGCATGTAGATAAAGGTGAAGCTGGCCAGAAGCAGGGTCAGGGATATCTCGTTCGGCGTCTTTTCCCGGCTGGCACTCTCGACCAGGCCGATCATCTTGTCCAAAAAGGACTCCCCGGCGGCCGCAGTTACCTCTATTTTTAGGTCGTCGCTCAATACCTCGGTCCCCCCGGTGACGGAACTTTTGTCCCCGCCACTCTGGCGAATTACCGGTTCCGACTCCCCCGTGATCGCGGATTCGTCTATCGAAGCTGACCCCTCGACTATCGACCCGTCCCTCGGAATCATGTCCCCTTCTTCCACATAGACGAAATCTCCTTTCTCAATCTCCTCGGAGCTTACCTCCTCAAGGTCAGCATCAGTTATTTCATCTAGAGGTTTGTCCTCTTTTAGCCGCCTCCCGGTTACCTCTTCCTTCATCGCCCGCAAGCTTTCCGCGTGAGCTTCTCCTTGTGCCTCCGCCAGCGACTCCGCAAAGGTCGCAAATACGACTGTAAATACGAGAATTATTGAAATCGCGGAGTAATACCATCTTCCCTGGGCCCCGCCGAAGAACTGCGGCACTATAGTTAGAACAATCACGATGATAGTGCTTAATTCAGTCACGAAGATAACCGGATTCTTGATCAGATAAGCGGGACTCAGCTTCTTTACGGCGTCGACAAGTGCCTGTACTACTTGTTCTCTATTCATAACTTATCACCATAACGAAAGGAATTCGGCAATCGGTCCAAGTGAAATCGCCGGGATAAATACCAATCCACCTATTACTACCATGATGACGACCAATAAGACCAGGAAGGGCAGGTTTTCTACTTTCAAAGTACCTTCGCTTTCCGGTCTGGTCTTTTTCTTTGCCAGTGAGCCCGCGATCATCATCTGAAGGACCAGGGGGATGTAGCGGGCAAGTAGGATTACCGTACCGGCCGATAAGTTGTAAAATGCGGTGTTATCGCCCAACCCTTCCATCCCGGAGCCGTTGTTGGCCGCAGCGGAGAAGAACTCGTAGATGACTTGGCTGAACCCGTGAAATCCGGGGTTGGAAATGGCATTCTTGCCAAACTTCGTCACGACCGCTATCCCTGTCGGGAAAAGCACCAGAGTTGGAAGCAACAGGATTATTATTGCTGCCAACTTTATCTCGTCCGACTCCAGCTTTTTTCCGAGGTATTCCGGGGCTCGGCCGATCATCAACGCCCCGATAAAGGTGGCCAGGAAGACGTAAGTAAGCAGGTTCAGCACTCCCGTTCCCACACCGGCAAAAAGGGAATTCAAGCTCATCCCGAACAGCAGCGCCATCCCGCCCAGGGCGGTGAAGCTATCATGCATGGAATTAACTCCGCCGTTGGTCGTCGAAGTGGTCGACACCGCCCACAGTGCGCTGAGGGTAGCGCCGAACCGGACCTCCTTACCTTCCATGTTGCCTAAGGATTGATCTATTCCTAATCCGTCCAGGCCGGGATTACCTCCCATTTCACCTCCAACGGCCATTGCCAAGAACAACAATACTATTACTCCCACCGCCCCCACGAGAACCAACCCGTGCTTTCGCTTTTTCACCCAGATACCAAAGGCGTAAAAATTGGATATGGTACCTATGAGCAGAGCCAGGTTTAGGACCATATTGGTAAACGGTGTCGGGTTCTCGAACGGGTGTGAGGCGTTGGCTGCAAAGAAACCACCACCGTTGGTCCCCCACATCTTTATTGCCTCTACCACGGCGACCGGACCACGGGCGATCGTCTGGGTCACACCTTCCAGTGTGGTTACGAAGGCGGGCCCTGATAACGTCTGGGGCACGCCCTGGCTGATCAAAAATAGCGCAATGATAAAACTAATCGGAAGCAAGAACCTGGTCAGGGATTTGACGAAGGCAACGTAGAAGTTGCCCAGCCGGGGGTCCTCCTCATTGGTCAAACCTTTTGCAAACCCAACCAGAAGCCCCATACCGGTTGCGGCGGAAACGAACATGGCAAGCAGGACCGCACCCAGTTGAGAAAAATAAGACAGCTGGGTTTCACCGGCGTAGTGTTGCTGGTTCGTATTCGATACGAAGGTGGCAGCATTGTGGAAAGCCAGGTCCCAATCCAAGTTACCTATATCGGCTGGATTAAGCGGGAGTCCTCCCTGAAAGAGAAATATCAGGTAAATTAGAACGAAAAAGAACAGATTGAGCCAGAGGGCGCTGAGCAGGTAGGTTTTCCAGTTCATCGTAATTTCCTGATCTATCCCACCCAGACGATAGATCAATCGTTCTATTGGTTCCAGTATCGGCCTCTCGACGTACCGCTCCAGGTAATCGAAGAATGAGCGAAACTGGCCCTCGACCTCCATTTCTTTCCTGAAGGACCAACCGAGGTATTCCCCGGTAACATAAACCAGGCCGGAGAGAACCAGGATGAAAATGAACAACGGCAATACTATCCCAAAAAACATGTCAGAATCTCTCCGGGAAGATTAATACATAGCCAAGGTACAAAAAGACGAATCCAGCAACCATTATCAATAATATATCGCCGACCATTTCTAATCCTCCTCCGCTTGGGCCGAGAGCTATCTATTTCCCAGCATTTTCCGTGCCAGCCCAGGAGTCTATTTTGATTTCCAGATCCTCTAGCCCTAACATATCTGGCATAATTACGTCACTAACCCCTACCTCATAACAGGTCTCTTCAAGGTCGCCGTTCGCCAACTTAATTACTACATGGGGAACCGAATACTTTAGTCCCAATAACCCCACTATCAAGTTAATTGGATCCGTTCCCGTACTGGCAAGCAACAAGTCGGCATCCCTTACTTCCGATTTTTTCAATACTTCGGGGTCGGTCCCATCCCCCGTTATTACCGCCGCATCCAGTTCCCTCATCAACTGATCGCATTTATCCTGATCCGTATCTATCAAGAATAATTCGTGCTTGGAACTGGGATTTATTCTTTCAGCCAGATGGAGCCCGATATTTCCTAAACCTACGATTATTATTCTCAATGATAACCCTCTTTTGTGGTAAAAAGTATTCTAAAGGAATAAATTTATCGTTTCAAGAAAAAAAAGGGGGGTAATTTTACTGATTCAATAATCAAGCGGCTGATAAATTTCCCTGGGGCTTTCCAGGAAAAGTGGTGTTGAGGTTTGAAGAAGGCAACCTGGTTAATTTCATACCGTACCATAAGTTGTGTATCCATGTGAAAAAGGGGTCTCCTCCCCACTAA